>CAZTST010000010.1:0-10492 GCA_964616585.1 uncultured Draconibacterium sp. | reverse complement strand
CCGTGGAAGTAAAAAAAGGACTTCGAACAAAATCCGTCAGCATGACCATGTTCGTGAAAAAATATAACAGCCCATACTCTATCAGGATTTCCGGAAAGAATTTCGGATTTGAGAACCAAATCAAGGCAATACCGTTGTATTCAGTATTTTGTATTAAAACAGATCGGAGTTAAAATGGATGAGTATGATAAGTAAGGTAAGTAGGAGAGTAAGGTAAGTAAGGTAAGTAGATTCACTCACCCACTCACCTTACTCACCTACTTAACTACTTAACCTCTCAACAAAAAAAGAACGAGACATGAAAAACAAAATCAACACAACCAATAAACTCTTAAGAGTTTTCCAAATAAAAAGCCTGAGCATTTACCAACTCACGCTAATCTTGCTTCTTGTATCATCCATTATCTCTGTAGTATTAATTTCGGCAGGCTGGGCTATATCAGAAATACAAAAAGTTAAAAATGAAATAAGCGAGCTAAGAGAAACAGCTATCGACAAACAAGAAGAGGAATTAAAAGCAGAAGTTTCACGCCTCATTAACTATTTGGAATATATCCAGCAAGATACTGTATATCATTCGTTTAAACAAATTCAAGACGAAACTTTATCCTATTTTGAAAGTATTCGCTTTGGAAATGATGGCTATGTATTTGTAAATACTTATCGTGGTAATGCACTACTTTATAGTGGCAAAAAACTCGAAAAACCGGTAAAAATGTCGAGTTTAAACTATCCAAAAGAAATAGACTTTTACGAAACCGAAATGGCTCTGGCTCGTCTGCCACAAGGAGGCTCTTTTCAATATAATTTCAAAAAAATAAACGACAGCATTGCTTACCCAAAAATGTCGTACATCATGGGCTTTGATGAATGGGGCTGGATTATTGGCGCAGGTGATTATTTGGAATATCTTGACAATGAAATAGTTCTGATAGAAAATAAATTGAAAAGCGATTTATACCATGCTATTCTTGAGGTCGCCGGCATTTTTAGTCTGGTTCTTATTATATTATTACTTATTTCCAGTTTTGCTGCCGAATCAATTCAAAACCAATTCAATACACTTGTTGAAATCATCAAACAAAGCTCCTTTAGTAAGGAAGATAAACAACCATTTGACCAGATATATATTCGCGAATTAAAAACCATTGCTTACGATATTGCTCATGCCGAAGAACGTGTTCAGCAGTTTGGGAATATCATCGAACAATCACAAAATGAGATTTATATTTTTAACCAAAACGATTTGCACTTTGTGCATGTGAATAAAGGAGCAATCCAAAATTGCGGTTATTCCATATCGGAATTACAAAAAATGACACCCCTCGATATAAAACCCAAACTGAATAAAGAGCAATTTTTCGATTTAATAAAACCTTTAAAACAAAACAAAAAAGAACAAATTCATTTTGAAACTTTTCATGAGCGAAAAGACAAAAGCCTTTATCCTGTTGATGTTCATTTGGCAAGTTCTATTTTTAACGAAACGCCTGTTTATGTGGCTTTTATATTTGATATCAGTGTTCGAAAAGAAGCCGAAAATCAATTGCGCCTGAGTCAGCAAAGATACTCAGACCTGTTCAATAACGCTCCCATTTCGCTCTGGGAAGAAGATTATTCCGAATTAATAACCTATCTCGATATTCAGTTGAAAAACCATAATCTGACAATTGAAGAGCTTTTCGAAAAAAAGCCCGAAGTGCTGATTCATTGTTCAGGATTGGTCAAAGTGCTTGACGTAAATAATTATACTTTAAAGCTTTATCAGGCTCAAAGCAAAGAAGATTTGCTCGGAAGTTTAGATAAAATATTTACTGATTCATCATTCCGGGTTTTTAGTCAATGTCTGACGGCTCTCCACAATGGTAAAACATATTTTAGTGCCGAGGGTAAAAACAAGACGCTGAAAGGCAAAGAACTTGATTTGCTTTTGCGATGGTCCTTTTTGCCACACGATAACGGCAGTACAAAAAAAGTAATTGTTTCCGCAGTAGATATAACCGAATTACGCAAAACAGAAAAGGAACTTCAGGAAAGTGAAGAAAGATATCGTATCTTTTTCGAAAACAACGACGCCATTATTCTTTTTGTTGAACCACAGAGTGGTAATATCATCTTTGCCAACGAAGCAGCGGCTATATTTTACGGCTATAAAAAAGAAGACTTTTTGCAGATGAATGTCAGCCAGCTCAATATCTTGCGGCCCGAAGAAATTAAAGCAAAAATGGCAGAGGCTCTTCAAAAAAAGCAAAATCACTTTGTGTTTCAGCATAAACTGGCCGATGGAAGCATTCGGGATGTGGAGGTATATCAAACAAAATTAAGCCTAAATAAACAGGAGGTTTTTTCTGTTTTAATTCACGATATTACGGATCGTAAAGTGATGCAGGATGCATTGATTCAATCTAAGAACCTGATGCATTATACTATCAATCATAACCAAGGAGGTGTTGCTGTTCACGACAAGAATTTGAATTATATATTCGTGAGCCAAAGTTATCTGGAACATTACAATGTGAAAGAGAAGGATGTCATCGGAAAACATCACTACGATGTTTTTCCGGATCTGCCGCAAAAGTGGAGAGATGTTCATCAAAAGGCTTTATTAGCCGGAGAAATTTCCCATGCTGATGAAGACTCGTATGAAAGAGAAGACGGCTCAGTAGACTGGACTCGATGGGAATGCCGCCCCTGGTACCAAGCAGATGGTTCTATAGGAGGGATAATCGTTTATACAGAAGTAATTACCAAATATAAACTAATTGAAGAAGAACTCAAAAAGCATCGCGATCATTTGGAGGAAATTGTAAAAGAGCGTACCGATGCTTTAAATACAAGTCAGGAAGGATTATTAAATCTGGTAGATGATTTAAACCATCAATCAGAAAAATTGGCTACCGCCAATTCACGATTGGTCGAAATTAATGAAGAGCTCGAAACCTTTACCTATTCGGTGTCGCACGATTTAAAAGCACCTTTGCGCGGTATTGATGGATACAGTCAGCTCTTGTTAGAAAGTTTTGAAAATGAGCTTAACCCTGAGGCTAATCAATTTTTGGAAAACATTCGGAAAAGCGCTGCGCAAATGAATTTACTCATTGAAGATTTATTGGCTTATTCGCGTATGGAAAGAAGAGACTTCCAATCGCAAGAAATTGTTTTTAGGCCATTTATAAATAGTATATTGCTTCAATTTTCAAATTCTATTTCCGAAAATAAAGTAAAAATCATCACTTCTATTCCTGAAAAATTCAGCCTGTTTGTTGATAAAGATGGACTAACATTGATTTTGCGAAATCTCATCGAAAATGCGTTAAAATTTAGCACTCAAGTCGATAAACCTCAAATTGAAATTGGATGTAGCGAAGACAATGAAAAATGGCTTATATTTGTTAAAGACAACGGAATAGGTTTCGATATGAAATACCACGACCGCATCTTTAAAATATTTCAACGCTTACATTTAGCCGAAGAATACGAAGGCACAGGCATAGGCTTGGCCATGGTAAGCAAAGCGATGATGCGAATGAACGGAAAAATTTGGGCGGAAAGTGATATTGGAAAAGGAGCGGCTTTTTATTTGGAAATTAAGAAGTAAAAAATCAAAATTGAATAATGGTAATTTCTTGCTTTGTGATACTTTGTGAATTCCTTCGTGATACTTTGTGGTTAACTTTTAATTTTTACCACAAAGTCACTCAAAGGTAACACAAAGGCGCACAAAGATGTAATGTAGAAATGATCGAAAATATTTCTAAATTTAGAAAAATAACATAAACCAAAAAAAATGGCAGAACGATACAAAAACAACCCCCTCCTCCTCGTAGAAGACAATCCAATTGATGTGGACTTGACATTGCGGGCGTTTAAAAAAAGAAATCTTACCAACCCCATTCAGGTGGCTCGTGATGGAGCTATAGCGCTCTCTTACATTCAGAAATGGGATGCCGGCGAAGAAGTTCCTCTGGTAATTTTGCTCGATTTAAAACTTCCTAAAGTTGACGGTTTAGAAGTGCTGGAAACGCTAAAAAAGCATCCTAAATACAAAACTATTCCAATAGTTGTTCTAACCTCTTCTTCAGATAATAACGACATTGAAAGAGCATATAAATCCGGAGCAAATTCGTATATTGTAAAACCCGTAAATTTTGATAAATTTGTAGAAGTTGCTTCGCAAATCGAAATTTATTGGAATTTGTTAAACGAACCTCTGATATAAAACAAAATTGTAATGCAGAAAATACTACTTCTCGAAGATAATACACTTGATGCAGACCTTGTTGGTGGAGAAATTAAAAAAAAATGGCCTGATGTTGATCTGAAAACTGTTGGTCGTTTGGCAGATGCAAAAGAACTTATTCTCAGTAATGTTTCTTTTGATTGCGCCATTTTCGACCTAAAACTACCCGATGGAAATGGAATGGATTTGCTTAGAGAACTTCGTGCAGCAAAAATAGAATTGCCTATTATCATACTTACAGGAACCGGCTCTGAAGAAACTGCTACCGCAGGGCTAAAACTAGGAGCAAACGATTATATTGCAAAAAAAACAGGTTATCATAAAATAATTCCTGAACAAATAGAATTTACAATTAATCAAGCCAGAATAAGCAGACAAGACCTTTCTGTTTTATATGTAGAACACCATAAAAACGATATCGATCTAACACTTATTCATCTAAAAAAGCATGCGCCTTATATTCATTTAACAAAAGTTTCAACAGGAGAAGAAGCCTTAAAACTTTTGCCTAAAGAAAAAGGCTTTACGTCCAAATTTGATGCGCTTTTGATTGATTATCGATTACCCGGCATGAATGCGCTTGAAATAAGCAAAATAATCCGCTATGAGCGAAAACTTTCTATCGCCATTGTAATTGTTACCGGACAAGGAGATGAAAATGTTGCTGTTGAGGCACTTAAAATAGGAGTGGACGATTACATAGTTAAACGCGATAATTATTTGGTTCGCTTACCTTCCGTATTGACCAGTGCATTCCAACGTAAGGAATTAGAACGTCAGCAAAATGTTTTAAAGCAAAGCGAAACTAAATTCCGCCTCTTAGCCGATTATGCTGCCGATTGGGAATATTGGATTAATCCAGAAGGAGAATATATCTATATTTCACCCGCTTGCGAAAAAACGAGTGGTTATCCTCCTTATGCTTTTGAGAAAAACAAAAACCTTTTAACTGAAATTGCGCTTCCGGAATATAAAAGTTTAGTCGAAGAACACTTTTCACAAAAAGTAAGAGAACTTCATAAACCAATTGAATTTCTGATACTTTCAGCCGATGATAAAGTAAAATGGATCAGTCATTTTTGTCAGCCTGTTTACGATGACGATGGCAACTATGCCGGCAAACGTGGCGTAAATCGAGATATTACCGAACAAAAACAGGCGGAATTAGAACTGTGCCAAAGCGAAGCAAGATTTAAACGCTTATTCGATGACCTTGGAGATGCCGTATATGTTACCCAAACCGGAGAAAATATGGGCAATATTCTAGAAGTAAACTCTTCTGCCATAAAACAATCCGGCTACACCAGAGAAGAGCTATTGAAAATGAATATTATCCATGATCTTTCAATTCAGGAGTCGAGTACAGAGATAAATTCGGAACATTCAGATAGCCAACTAATCAAGGGCGATACTGTTTCTTATATCGAGAAAAAAAGAAAGAAAAATGGCGAAGAATATTGGACTGAAATTATTATTACACCCATCGAATTTAAAGGACGGCTTGCCGGATTATCAATAAATCGCGATATTACTGACCGCAAAAGAGCAGAAAAAGTTCAGGAAGTAATTTTGAATATTTCCAATGCCACTCAGGCAGCAGATGATTTACAGGAAACAATGAAAATAATCCAAATAGAATTAGGGCGCTTAATGGACACTAATAATTTCTATGTTGCTCTTTACAACGATGAAACTGATCGTATTTATCTGCCTTATTATCAGGACGAAAAAGATGATATTGCTGAGTTTCCTGCCGGAAAAACGCTCACCGGTTTAGTTATAAAGGAAGGAAAGTCTTTATTGATAGATGATGCTGAAGCTAAAAAATTAGAAGTAGAAAATAAGATTGAAAAAGTAGGATTTGATTCTGCAATTTGGTTAGGTGTTCCATTAAAAATTAAAGGGAAAGTAACCGGCGCTTTTGTTTTGCAAAGTTATTCAAATCCAAAAGCTTATAACGAAAAAGATAAAGATGTCTTAGAGATTATTTCTCATCAAATAAGTATTTCTATAGAACGAAAACGCGAGGAAGAAAAATTATTAGCAGCTCTGGAAGCGGCAAAAGAATCGGATCGCATAAAAACTGCTTTCCTGGCAAATATGTCGCACGAATTGCGCACTCCGCTAAATGCAGTTATTGGCTTTTCAGATTTAATTGATGAGCAAACCAATGCTAATGATAGTGCCGATTATGCTAAACTGATTAATAAAAGTGGCAGGAATCTTTTAGAAATTGTAGATGAGATTTTTGAAATTACAATGCTCGAACGCGGTCAAACGGAATTAAAAAGAAGTAAAATGCCAATATCTCTCTTTTTAAACGATATTTATCAAACTATTTTGCATCGTCAAATAAATCAAGGAGATAAAACGGTTAAAATTGAAAAAGAAATAAATGGAATAGATTCAAATACCGAGGGTTTTACTGATTTTAAAAAGCTGAAACAGATATTTTTAAGTATATTAGGAAATGCTATGAAATTTACTCACGAAGGATTTATACAGTTTGGTGTTAAAGCTTCTGAAGATGGAAAACATTTAGTGTTTTTTGTAAAAGATACAGGAATAGGTATTCCAAAAGAAATGCACGAAAGTATTTTTGAAAGATTTAAAATAGCCGACGAAAGCCTCACACGAAAATATTCAGGAATAGGAGCAGGCTTGTATATTAGCAAGAAACTTATTACAATTTTAGGTGGAGAAATTTGGCTGAAAAGTAAAGAAGGAGTCGGAAGCACATTTTATTTTAATATACCATGTTAAAAATTAAAGAAATGGAAAAGCAAGTACTAATTTTAATTGTTGAAGACGACAAAGTTAATAGTGAACTATTAGAGGTATTTTTAAAACGAAAACAATTGCCTTACCTTTTGGCGTTCACCGGTGTAGAAGCACTTGAAGTTTTCGAAAAGAATCCTGACATAAGTTTGGTTTTGTTAGACATAAAGATTCCAAATATGAACGGCGAAGAAGTATTGCAAAGAATGAAAGCTCTTCGCCCACATATACCTATTGTAGTGCAATCGGCCTATGTTTTTGATGTGGATAGAGATCGTTTTTTTGAAAAAGGTTGCGATGATTATATGTCGAAACCTTTGAACAAAGAACGGTTTTACAGTAAACTTAGTTACTGGCTGAAGATGGAGATTTAGTTATCTGAGATGAAAACTAAATATCCTAACGTTTAAAATATTTTTAGAACTTTGCATCTGCATAAACACATCTGCAATTTAAAATATGACTAAACAAAAACTTCCAACAACAAATACCGAAAGTTTAAAAGCTCGATTTAAACGAAATTTATTAAACCTATTTCCACCTTATTGGGGAACCGGCGCACGCGCTGTATTTCTTTCAAGCGATTATAAAGAAGTTCAAATTAAACTGCCTCTATTTTGGCGTACTCGTAATTATGTAGGCACTATTTTTGGCGGAAGTATATATGCCGCTGCCGATCCTATTTTTATGATTCAACTTATTGAATTATTGGGTAATAATTATGTAGTCTGGGACAAATCCGCTTCTATTCGCTTTTTACGACCAGGTAATAAAACATTATTTGCTCGTTTTTTGGTAAGCGATGAATTACAATCTAAAATTAAAACTGAAGTTGCCGAAAAACAAGAATTTGATTTAACCATGGAAGTCGATTTTACCGACCTAGACGGAAAAATATACGCAAAGGTCAGCAAAGTTCTCTATATAGCCGATAAGTCGTTTTATAAAGCTAAAAAGGCCAATCGCGGCAAAGAAAATATCGATCAACGATTTTCCTGAAAGTCTCATAAGGTTTTCTTTAGAAGAAGGCTTTGACCAAGATTGATTTATAAAACCTTATTTATCAAAATAACCTTAGTAGCCTTTTAAATGGATTGAAAATATAAGCATTATATTAAAAGAGTTTTTATTGTATTTTTATAAGCGATTAAATAAACAACTATGAGCAGAAAAGCAAGCATTGCTATCAAAGCTGATTTTGTACATTTTTTGAGTGAAACCGAAATGACATATATTCCCAAAGGCATACTTTGGGTAGAAAATGGATTAGTTAAAATGATTGGTAATGAGGATGATATAGTGCCTCATTTACTAAAAAGCATTAATTTAATTGATTATTCCGGAAAACTGGTTTTCCCGGGTTTTGTCGATGGTCATGTACATGCCGTTCAAACACAGGCAATTGCTTCTTATGGAAAACAATTATTAGATTGGTTGGAAACTTATGTTTTCCCTTTGGAAGGAAAATTTGAAAATATAGATTTTGCACATCAATCTATTCGATTTTTCTATCAGCAATTATTAAAAAACGGAACAACAACTGCCGCCATATTCCCCAGCCGCCATCCAAAAGCCACGGCAATTTTATTTGAAGAAGCTCTCCGATTAAATATGCGCATTTTATCAGGCAAAACATCAATGGATAGAAATGCACCTGCATCGCTTTGCGATAACACAGAACAAACGTATTCTGATAATAATCAGCTAATTGAAAAATATCACGGACTTGGACGATTGAATTATGCTTTAACTCCTCGATTTGCCATTACCAGTTCCGAAGCACAATTGCAGGCACTTGGCGATTTAAAAAAAGAATATCCAAAAATTGCGGTTCAAACTCATGTTTCTGAAAATCGCGATGAGGTTGAAACCGTTAAAAAGCTATTTCCAAAATCAAAAAACTATCTCAATGTTTACGATACTTATGGCTATTTAGGAAAAGGCAGCTTAATGGCACATGCAATTTATTTGAGCGAAGAAGAATGGAAACGTTTATCCGATACGCAAACATCTGTTGTTCATTGTCCTACATCAAATATGTTTCTTGGCTCAGGTTTGTTCAACATGCAAAAGTGTCGCAATTATAATATTCCACTTGCATTAGGCAGTGATGTTGGCGGCGGAAACAGTTTTTCTATGTTAAAAACAGCAGCTGAAGCATATAAAGTTGCAACTCAGCAAAATATTGAATTTACTGCTCGCAATGCATTTTATTTATTAACTTTAGGTGGTGCTAAGGCGTTGAATATGAATAGTTTTATAGGAAATTTCGAAATTGGCAAAGAGGCCGATTTTGTAGTAATTGAACCAATGGCAACAGAGCTTATGCAAGCGCGACTGGAAAATGCGCAAAATATCGATGAAATTTTATTTGTTTTAATGATGCTGGGCGACGAACGAAATATCTCTGCCGTTTATCTGCAAGGCGAAAAAGTGGAAATTTAAATAGTTACAGAGCATTTAAAATTTTCGTAACTAATCAGTGTAAAAAACTGAGCGCACTTCCAAAGTTAAAAAGGGAACATAGGCAAAACTCATCTTTTGACCAACATTTTCCTTTAAAAAGGCACGCGGATAAAACGGATCCGTCAGCTGACGGAACGCGGATAAAAACCGACAAATAAATCAGCGAAAATCTGCGCTCAAAGATCAGCGAAAATCCGCGTTCTATTAAAAATTGCACACTGATTAGTTGCAAATTTTCACAGATTAAGCTACAAAGAAAAATAATCAATTTTTGTAATTACAAGAATTATTTTATTTTTACCTCAAAATATTTAAATCTGTAATAATGAAAAAACTAGCAATTATTATTAGTGCACTCCTTTTCTCGATTCATGTTTTTTCTCAGGAAGACACAACCTATTGGAAAAATGACAGCGAATTTCAAAAACAGTTTAATGCATTATCTACCAGCGTTTCCGATAAAATAGATACGACTTATTGGGCAACCGAAGGCGATTTTTCTATTCAATTTAATCAGGTAAGTTTTAGCAATTGGGCTGCCGGAGGCATTAATTCCTATGCTGCAGTTATTGGATTAAATTATTCGTTCGATTATGCAAAAGGAAACAGCTCCCTAGACAATCAAATAGTGCTTACTTATGGTATGCAAAGCCAAGATGGTGAGAATAGAAAAACCAGCGATAAGATTGATTTTGCAAGTAAATACGGATATAAGTTAGGCAAGAAAACCAATTTAGGTGTTTTATTTAGTGTAAAAACGCAATTTACAAATGGATATAATTACCCAAACACAAATGATTATGTTTCTAAATTTGCTTCCCCTGTTTATATTGGAATTGGCCCCGGTATAAACTATAAACCCTGTAAATCCTTTTCAGTATTTATGGCTCCGGCAACTGCACAGTGGGTAATTATTTCGGATAAATATTTGTCTGATTTAGGTGTTTTTGGAAATGAACCCGGCGAAAAAATACGCACTCAATTTGGTGCCGCCGTAAAAATGCAATT
>CAZTST010000009.1:10696-26451 GCA_964616585.1 uncultured Draconibacterium sp. | reverse complement strand
TAGCATAAATAGCCATTCCCTAACATTTTATGGGAGCTGTAACACTAAAAAAGCTGCAGCTGCAAGAGTTGCAACCGTTAAACATCGATAGTTTAAATACAGAAATTTAAATGGTTTATTCAATTGAATATGCAATCTGCATCCGGTATATTATTCCTACCTTTGCATCGAATTTAAAGCCCATAAATTAAGGCTTTAAACACTTAATTATTAGATAAATTTTCAGAAAACAAAGCCTTTACGGCGATAAAAACCTTAATCTATGAAAGTTGATGTTCTTTTAGGTTTGCAATGGGGCGATGAAGGAAAAGGCAAAATAGTTGATGTTTTTACTCCAAAGTACGATATTATCGCCAGGTTTCAAGGCGGCCCTAATGCAGGTCATACGCTTGAATTCAACGGACAAAAACACGTGTTGCATACAATTCCATCAGGAATTTTTCATCCTAAAACAAAAAATCTTATAGGAAATGGTGTGATTATCGATCCTTATATTTTTAAACAGGAAATAGAAAAATTAATAGTAAGTGGCATCAATCCACAAACCAATTTATATATCTCAAAAAAAGCACATTTAATTTTACCTACACATCGTTTGCTTGATGCTGTTTATGAGAAATCAAAAGGTGGTGAAAAAATCGGTTCAACTTTAAAAGGAATCGGCCCAACTTATACCGATAAAGTTAATCGTTCAGGCCTTAGGGTTGGAGATATTTTAAATGAAAATTTCGAACAAAAATATAATCAGAAAAAGGAAAACCATTTTAAAATTATAAGAAATTACGATTTCGATTTAAACGAATTTAAAATCGACGGAAAAACTTTTGAAGAATACGACAAGTGTTGGCTGGAAGCCTTAGCTACTTTAAAGCAAATGAAACTTGTTGACAGTGAGTATTTTATTAATGATGCACTCAAAAGAGGAGAGAAAGTGCTTGCCGAAGGAGCCCAAGGAACTATGCTCGATATTGATTTTGGAAGTTATCCTTTTGTTACTTCATCCAATACCATAGTTAGTGGCGTATGTTCCGGTCTTGGAATATCTCCGCAAAAAATCGGACAGGTTTTCGGTGTGTTTAAAGCGTATTGTACTCGTGTTGGAAATGGACCTTTTCCTACCGAATTGTTCGATGAATTTGGCGAAGACTTGAGAAAATATGGTCACGAATTTGGCTCGACAACAGGTCGTCCTCGTAGGTGTGGATGGCTTGATCTTCCTGCACTTAAATATGCAATTATGCTAAATGGGGTCACCGACTTAATCATTACTAAAGCCGATGTAATGGATCAGTTTGATACAATTCAAGTTTGTCAGGAGTATAATTATGGCGAGCAAAAAATGGATTATTTCCCTTATGAAATAAACGATCCTAAGTTACAACCTGATTTTGAGTCTTTTAAAGGTTGGAAAACAAATATTGCGAACATACAAAAACAGGAAGATTTACCTAAAAACCTTCTGGATTATATCTCCTACATCGAGCATCAGGTGGAAGTTCCAGTTTCCATTATTTCAGTTGGACCTGATCGTACACAAACAATATTTCGAATTAATTAAAACGATAAGAAAATTTGAAATTTTGTAACTTTGTACCTTGCAAACGGTATAAGCAGTCTTTGTTTCATTCATTTGAACTTTTTGAATTCTAAGCATGAAAATAATTAAGCATATAATCGAAATAGAAGATTACCAAAGTTTCGATGAATTAAATTCTCAAGATCGTAAATTACTCAATAAAGCTCAGCAGGCTTGTAAATCGGCTTACGCTCCTTATTCTCAGTTTCGTGTTGGTGCTGCAGTATTGCTTGAAAATGGGGAAATTGTTGCAGGAAATAATCAGGAAAATGCTGCCTATCCTTCAGGTTTATGTGCTGAAAGGGTTGCAATGTATTATGCATCAGCCAATTACCCCAATATTCCGATGCTAGCTATAGCCGTTGCCGTTGAATCAGATGAGGTAAAATTCACAAAACCACTTGCGCCTTGCGGTTCATGCCGACAGGTTATGGCAGAATATGAGCATTTGCATCATATTAAAATGCGTGTAATATTATCGGAACCAGGCGGTCGTGTTCAAATTATCAATGGCATATCTGATTTACTTCCATTTACTTTTAATGCAAAAGAATTGAAAGGGAAATAATTTTGCCTGATTGAATTTTAAATACTCATAGCCGCTGCCCAAACTCTTGACGACTATCTTTGTCCTATAAGATTCTGAGCTTTATAGCACTTTGCTTTTAATTACCATTAATTTTTCTCTAGTCATTTCATGCATAGAGTAGGGAATGCCACCCATTCCAATACCTGAGGAATCTCTGCCTCCAAAGGGCATCCAATCTACTCGAAAAGCAGTGTGGTCGTTAACCATAACAGCAGTAGCATTGAGCTTTTTTACACAATCGAGCGCAATATCTATATTTTTTGTAAAAACAGCTGCTTGAAAATGCAGATCCAAACTATTTGCTATTTCTATTGCTTTATCTCTATCGGAATAGGAATAAATACAAACAACCGGACCGAAAATCTCCTGAGTTGAAACTCTGATATTTAGAGGTGGATTTAATAAAACGGTTGGCTCGTAACAACTGTCCGAAATTCGTTTCCCACCGGTTAACACTTCTGTTCCTGCTTCTATGGCTTCATTTACCCATTCCTCAACTCTATCAACTTCGATAGGTAAAATTAACGGACCGACTTCCGTGTTTTCATTCATTTGATCGCCTACTATAAGTTTAGAAGCAATTTTTGCAAGTTTGCCGGCAACTTCTCTTACAATATCCTCATGAACAAATACACGTTGAACAGAAACACAAACCTGCCCAGCATGATAAAAACTTCCTTTTGCTAATAATGGCAACATCTCTTCAAAATCCGCATCCTTTTCCACAATCACAGGAGCTGCACCGCCATGTTCCAATGCACAACGAGTTCCCGGCGATAATTTAGAACGCAAATACCAACCTACATTTGCTGAACCGATAAAAGAGAAATAATTTACCCTTTTGTCAATCACCAATTGTTCGGCAGCTTCTCTTCCGCAGACTATGGCCTGACACCATCCTTCAGGTAATCCTGCTTCTTTCAAAATGTCAACAAAGGTCAAACAAGATAAAGGAGTTGTTGATGCAGGTTTAATAATCACAGGGCAACCTGCTGCAATAGCTGTAACTGTTTGGTGGATAGTAAGATTTAAAGGATGGTTAAATGCACTTACAGATGATACAACACCGATTGGTTCTCTTGTGGTAAAAGCAATTCTATTTTCTGATGCCTTTGTTAATCCCATTGGAATTTGTTCGCCTTTGAGTTGGCTAATATGTTCTGCCGCTAATTTTACGCCATTGATTGCACGGAGCACTTCAACTTTAGAGTCGGTATAAGGTTTGCCGCCTTCCTGAGCAGCAGTTTTGGTCAATTCTTCTATTCTTGTACTCATTATATGAGCCGTACGTTCTAATATGGCAATTCTTTCGTGTGCCGGAATCCATTTAGATTGATCTTGAAATAAACCGTAAGCAGTTGAAAGAGCTTTTTCTACTTCGTCTTTCCCAACAAGAGGAATTTCCTTAATGAGGCTTTGATCATAAGGTGATAATACTTTTAACATATTTGCCGGTTTCATAGGATGCAGGTTTTTTCTTTTAATAATACATTTAATATGGAATGATTTAAAGAGTAATCGATGGCTAAATCAATAACATGAACACCATCCATTTTTAAGCATTCTGATATTATTTCTTTAAAATTTTGATCACTTGTTGGTCGGTATCCGATTGCACCGTAGCTTTCTGCGTATTTTACAAAATCAGGATTTTTATAATCTAATCCAAAATTCTCGAAACCCATACCTTCTTGTTTCCATTTTATCATTCCATAAGCTCCATCATTAAGGATGATTATAATCAAGTTTAAACCAAGTCTTACAGCTGTTTCCAGTTCTTGAGAATTCATCATAAATCCACCATCACCACTAACAGAAATCACTTTTTTAGTCGGATTTATAAGTTTGGCCAATATTGCAGAAGGCAATCCTGCACCCATTGTAGCTAATGCATTGTCTAAGAGCAATGTATTAGGTTGATAACATTTGTAATTCCTTGCAAACCAGATTTTATAAACTCCATTATCTAAAGTAACAATATCATCATCTTCCAGTTCTTCTCTAATAATATGAACCAAACGCTGAGGTAAAACAGGAAAACGCTTGTCTAGGGAATGAGTAGATATATTGGTTTCTACTTCTACTTTAATCTTGTCGAAATAGGTAAAATCCCAATTGCTTTGATCAGTAATCTGTGAGCCAAGTTGCTCGATAGAAGTTGCAATATCGCCAATAACATTTAATTGAGGAAAATAAACCTCATCTACCTGAGCAGGGAAAAAATTGATGTGAATTACTTTCGTGCCTCCTTCGACCATAAAAAATGGAGGTTTTTCAATTACATCGTGACCAACATTAATTATTAAATCTGCTCTATTGATGGCGCAATGCAAAAAGTCATTATCTGATAATGCTGCCGTTCCTAAAAATTTTGGATGTCGTTCATCTACAACACCTTTGCCCATTTGCGTATTAAAAAAAGGAATTCCCGTTTGTTCAATAAATTTTGTTAAAGCTTCGGAAGTTCTTTGTCTATTTGCTCCGGCACCTATCAATAATAATGGTCTTTTTGCCGTTTCTATCATTTTTGCCGCTTCTATAACTACCTGCTTATCCGCATGCGGTCTTCTATGACCAACTACTTTAAATATTCTGTCATTGCATTCCTCCGCAGCAATATCTTCAGGTAATTCCAAATGGACTGCTCCGGGTCTTTCTTCAATCGCTAAGCGAAAAGCCTCTCTGACCATGGAACCGATATTGTTTCCGTTAACAATTTGCTTTGTATATTTAGTAATCGGTTTCATCAACTCAACAATATCAACTATTTGAAAACGACCTTGTTTGGATTTTTTAATCGGTTTCTGACCGGTAATCATCATCATTGGCATTGCTCCTAATTGAGCATAAGCTGCAGGCGTAGTAAAATTAGTCGCGCCTGGACCAAGAGTCGCTAAACAAACGCCTGGTTTACCTGTTAAACGACCATAAGTTGAAGCCATAAAACCGGCTCCCTGCTCATGACGAGTTAATACTAATTTAATTTTCGAGTCTTTAAGAGAATCTAAAAAATCAAGATTTTCTTCTCCCGGTATTCCAAAAATGTATTCTACACCTTCATTTTCAAGTGCTTTAATAAATAAATCTGATGCTTTCATATCTTATGTCAATTACTTCTTAATTGAAAAAGCGTTTTGCTGGTATTATTCTTAATAAAAGTACGGTATAAAGATATGTAATAAATTTAAGTTTAGTAAAAATCGTTTTGTATATCAGTTTGATTGACTTAACTAAAATAATTATTTAGAATGCTTATAAATTAACAAATAATTCGGACAAGCAATACCAAATACATATCTTTATGCGTTAAAAGTTTGTTAAAATTTATACTACATAAAAGTGAATACCACTACCCATCGAATTTTTATATCAAGTATGTCGGCAATTGTTATCGCCTCTTTAATTGGAATAATTTATATTGGAATATCCTATTATCAGGTTGATATTGATCAACGCTTTTTTCATGACAGTCACGATGAATTTAAGCCCAGCGGAATTATTGGGCATGGCTTGGGAATACTGGGCACTTTCCTTATGTTATTTGGCGTTTTTATTTATATGGCAAGAAAACGAACTAAAATAATGTCACGAATAGGCATCTTAAAACATTGGCTCGAATTCCATATTTTTCTTTGCACTTTAGGGCCTATTTTAATTTTATTTCATACCGCCTTTAAATTCGGAGGTATTGTGGCCGTCAGTTTTTGGAGCATGGTTGCCGTTGCCTTGAGTGGAGTTTTAGGTCGCTTTATTTATCTTCAAATACCAAAAACGATAGAAGGTAGAGCCATGAGTTTAGCAGAAATTGAAGATTATAAAACAAATATTAAAACAGAATTAAAGGAAAGTTATGCAATTACTGATGAGTTTCTTGCAATTCTTGAATCAGATTCACCTTCAAATACAACACGCCTGACTGCAATTAAGAAAGAGCTGAAAAGTCTGCTAATACCTAAAAAGGACAGGAAAAAAATTATTAAGCTCTGCAAAAGCGAACTAGCTATTACTAAGCGTATTAGACGTTTAAAATTAATGCAGAAACTTTTTGAATATTGGCATGTTGTGCATTTGCCTTTTGCAATTATTATGATTGTAATTATGATAGTACATGTTGGTGTTACTATTCTTTTTGGATATAGATGGATATTTTAATCAGCCGATTGGCTGATAAGGTTTAATCCCAGCCAATAGTTGCTAATGTAATTTTAAATTTAATCTTCGCTATTGCGAATTACTTAAAAAATTTATGACAGTTTTAATCGAAACCATACTTACTTATTCTGTAGTAGCTATTTTGATGTTGGCATTGATAATTTATTATGTTCGCAATCAAAATAAGAAATCACGAATAGTAGAAGAAAAAATAGTAAAGGCGAAAGCTGCAGGTTTATATGAGCCGGTTTCTCTTCATCCTATTGTTGATATTAACAGTTGCATCCAAACCGGAGCCTGCATAGAAGCTTGTCCGGAACATGATATTTTAGGAATAGTAAAAGGCAAAGCTGTTACTGTAAATGCTTCCAGATGTATTGGTCATGGAGCTTGTTTTCACGCTTGTCCTACTGAGGCCATTAGCCTATATATTGGCACAGAAAAACGAGGAGTGGATTTACCGCACGTGAGTCCAAGTTTCGAAACTAATATTTCAGGCATGTATATTGCCGGAGAACTTGGTGGAATGGGTCTTATTAAAAATTCGGTAGAGCAAGGAAAACAAGCTATTGAAAACATGGTAAAAACCATTGACTCTGAAGTTGAAGCTGATTATGATTTGATTATTGTAGGAGCCGGCCCTGCCGGTATTGCGGCATCTTTAACTGCAAAAAAACACAAATTGAAATTTATCACGCTCGAACAAGATTCTCTTGGTGGCACAGTCTATACTTTTCCACGCAGCAAGATTGTAATGACTTCATCGATGGATTTGCCTTTACACGGAAAAGTAAAACTCTACGAAACAAGTAAAACTGAACTTTTAGATCTTTGGCTTGAAGTACTTACAAAGAATGATATTGTAATTAAGGAAAACACTAAGGTAGAGCATATTGAAAAGAAAAAAAGTCAATTTATAGTTGAAACTATTCATGGAGAAAAGCTTACTTCCAGAAAAGTTTTATTGGCAATAGGTAGAAGAGGAACTCCTAGAAAATTAGGTGTTCCCGGCGAAATCAATGAAAAAGTAGCCTATCGCTTATTAGAACCTGAATTAATTAATGGTAAAAATATTGTTGTAGTTGGTGGAGGAGACTCGGCCATAGAATCGGCTCTTTTACTTGCCGATCAAAATAAGGTTCAAATGTCTTACCGTGGAAGCTCATTTAATCGTATAAAAGCTAAAAATGAGGAAAAAATAATGCAGGCAATTGAAAACGGAAAAATCATTGTCCGTTTTCATTCAAATCCAACAAGCATCAACGAAAAAGGAATCTATATAAAAGAGGATGCACTTGAAGAAGAGAGCTTTATAGCTGCAGATAATGTGTATATTTTTGCCGGTGGTGAGCTGCCAACTCAATTTTTACAAAAAGCAGGCATCGAAATTTCACGCAAATTTGGCGAGGCAGTATTAACTCATAAAAAATAAATTCGGATGACAAAAAAAGTAGTTTTAATCTTATGGGTTAGTTTGCTGTTATTTAGCACATTAAGTTATGCGCAAATTTCGCCGGGAGACTTAGTTGAGGCTCACGCCCATTTGGAAGGCATGTCTAATTGTACCGAATGTCATGTTTTGGGTGATAAAGTAACAAACGAAAAATGTCTCGATTGTCATAAAGAGATAAAAAGCAGAATCGATCAAAACAAAGGCTATCATGCATCGGTTGAGGTAAAAGGTAAAGAATGTGCCAAATGTCATAACGATCATCATGGACGAAAGTTTGAGATTATTCGTTTCAAAAAAGATACTTTTAATCACAAATTAACCAATTATGAATTACTTGGAAAACATACAGAATTAGATTGTCAGGAATGCCATAAAAAACTTTTTATGGTCGATGAGGAATTAATCAAGAGAAAAAATACATATTTAGGATTAAACAAGGAATGCTTGAGTTGCCATATTGATTATCATCAAAAAACTTTATCAATAAATTGTACCGATTGTCATAATCACAAAGCGTTTAAACCAACTTCAGCTTTCAATCATAATAATACCAAATATAAACTTATAGGCAAGCATCGTGATGTAGATTGCATAGAATGTCATAAAAAGGAAATTAGAAATGGAGAGAATTTTCAGCAGTTTTCAGCAGTAAAATTTGGCAAATGCACTGATTGTCATGAAGATATACATAAAAATAAATTCGGACAAAATTGTACCGATTGTCATAGCGAGAATTCTTTCGTTGAGATTAAAATTTCGAAAAATTTCAATCACGATTTAACAGATTATCCACTCAAAGGCTTACATCAAAAAGTAGATTGTAAAGAATGTCATAAAAGCAAACTAACTAATGCTTTGCCTCATGCGAAATGCTCTGATTGTCATGTTGATTATCATAAAAACGAATTAGATGTTCAATTTCAAGATCCCGATTGTACAGAATGTCATAGTATAAATGGTTTTAAACCTTCTTCATATTCCATAGAGAAGCATAATCAATCCGATTTTGTATTAAAAGGAGCACATTTGGCAACGCCTTGTTTTGCTTGTCATTTGAAAGAAAAAGATTGGAAATTCCGCAAAATAGGTTTGGAATGTGTTGATTGTCACGAAGATATTCATAAGAATTTTATTTCGATAAAGTTTTATCCTGAGCAGAACTGCAAGACTTGTCATACTGAAAATCAATGGGCTGGAGTAGAATTTAATCACAATCTTACAGACTTTGAATTGAAAGGAGCACATCAAAAACAAGATTGCCGTGCATGTCATTTTCCTGATACTAAAACAGGAATAAGCACTCAGAATTTTAATTCATTTAAAGGTAATTGTATAGATTGTCACGCCGATATTCATTTTCAGCAATTTGATAAGAATAATGCAACAGATTGTATTCAATGTCACAAATTCGAGCAATGGATCATTAAGGATTTTGATCACAAGAAAACTCAATTTCCTTTAGATGGTGCACACGAAAAGGTTTCTTGTAAGGAATGCCATAAAGAAAAAGATAGTGAAAAAGGGAAATATATACTATATAAAATAAAGGAGTTCAAATGCGCAGATTGTCATTCATAGTATTAAGTATTTTGTTTTCATTAAGCGCATTTGCACAGCAATCGCCTCATGGAGCACAATTAAAAATTGATTGTAGCGAATGCCACAGCACAGGCAGTTGGCAGGTTAATGTACTTACCAATACCTTTGATCATTCGTCAACTGAATTTTCTTTACAGGGACAACACAGTCAAATCGATTGTAAAATGTGTCATGTTAGCCTTGCTTTTTCTGATGAAAAAGGAAAAACCAATTGTACTTCTTGTCATTTGGATGTACATCAACAGTTTTTAGGAAATGATTGTGAGCAATGTCATAGTTCCCAAACATGGATTATTAACGATGTAAAAGAGATTCACCTTAACAGCCGTTTTCCGTTGGTTGGATCTCACTCAAATGCAGATTGTTTTGATTGTCATCTCTCCGAAAATTTATTACAATTTCGACCTATCGGTATAGAATGTTTTGATTGCCATCGTGCTGATTATTTGGCGACTACAAGCCCAAATCATCAGAATGCCGGCTATTCAACTTATTGTTTGGATTGTCATAATATGCTTTCTGCCGAGTGGTCTTCTGTAGGCTCTGAACATGAATTTTTTCCGCTCACCGATGGACATTCTATCGACGATTGTTACGCTTGCCATACTTCAGGATCTTACACAACTCTTTTTCCTGAATGCGAATCTTGTCACCTTAATAATTATAATGCCGCGCTGAATCCACCTCATGCTTCCAATAATTTCTCTGTCAATTGTTTGGAATGCCATACAATCAACCCTGGATGGACACCTGCTACTTTTGATATTCATAATGAATTTTACATACTGGAAGGAGCACATGCAATTTTTGCGAACGAATGTTTGGAATGTCATTCAGCTGGATATGTTAATACTCCAAATACTTGCAACGGTTGTCATGCAGAAGATTTTAATGGCACAACCGATCCCTCACATTTGGTTAATAATTTTTCTACGGATTGCTCCGAATGTCATTCACAAAGTGTATGGACACCAAGCACATTTGATCATAATACTGTTTATGTTTTGGAAGGAGCACATGCAATTATTGCGAACGAATGCCTAGAATGCCATTCAGCAGGATATGTTAATACTCCAAATACATGTCATGCTTGTCATACTGAAGAATTTAATAGCACAGCCGATCCTTCACATATAGAATCAAATTTTTCTACTGAATGTGCTGAGTGTCACTCACAAAGCGCCTGGACACCAAGTACATTTGATCATAATACTGTTTATGTTATAGAAGGAGCACATACAATTATAGCCGCCGAATGCTTGGAATGTCATTCAGCTGGATATGTTAATACGCCAAATACCTGCTATGCCTGTCATACCGAAGAATTTATTGGTGCAATGGATCCTCCACATTTAGAATCAAATTTCTCTACAGATTGTACCGAATGTCATTCACAAAGCGTCTGGACACCAAGCACATTCGATCATGCTACTGTTTATGTTTTAGAAGGAGCACATGCAATTATAGCCAACGAATGTGTTGAATGTCATTCAGCAGGATATGTTAATACTCCAAATACTTGCAATGGTTGTCATGCCGAAGATTACAGCAGCACAACTAATCCTTCTCACTCAGCGAATAATTTTTCAACAGATTGTGCGGAATGTCACTCACAAAGCGCATGGATTCCTGCTTCTTTTGATCATAATGCAATCTATCCTCTAGAAGGTGCACATGCTACAATAGCGAACGATTGTTTGGAATGTCATTCAGCCGGATATACTAATACTCCAAATACTTGTTATGCTTGTCATAGCGAAGATTTTAATGGCACAACCAATCCTTCACATTTAGCTTCAAATTTTCCAACAGATTGTACCGAATGCCATTCACAAAATGCCTGGGAACCAAGCACTTTCGATCATGACGGATTGTATTTTCCAATTTATAGTGGTGAGCATAAGGGAGAATGGAATTCTTGTACCGATTGTCATACAATTACAAGTAATTATGCCTTATTTACCTGTATTGATTGCCATGAACACAATAAAACGGATATGGACGATGAACACAATGATGTAAGTGGATATCAGTACAACAGTGTAAGTTGTTTAAACTGTCATCCAAATGGAAGGGCTGATTAATAGATATCTAATGAAAATAAATAATAACCGATAACTTAAAATATAAAGGAGATTATATGCGAAAACTATCATTTATACTATTGGGATTCCTGTTTTCGATAAGCGTTTTTGCACAAAAATCGCCACACGGAGACAAGCTGCTTAACGATTGTAGCGAATGTCATTCAACAGGTAGTTGGTTAGTGAATACATTAGCAAGCACTTTCGACCACAATAAAACCGGATTTTCTTTGATTGGTCAGCATCAACAAATAGATTGTAAGATGTGCCATCTTAGCTTGAATTTTGCATCTGAAAAAGGAAAAAGCGATTGTGCTTCTTGTCATTTAGATGTTCATCAGCAATTTTTAGGAAACGATTGTGAGGAATGTCATAGTTCGCAATCCTGGATAATTAGCGATGTTAGTAAGATTCACTATAACAGTCGTTTCCCATTAACTGGACCACATGCAAATGCCGATTGTTTTGAGTGTCATCTATCTGAAAATTTATTGCAGTTTCGACCATTAGGAATTGAGTGTATTGATTGCCATCGTGCAGAATATATGGCTACCGCAAGTCCAAATCATGTTACATCAGGCTATTCAACTGATTGTTTCGATTGCCATAATATGCGTTCTGCCAATTGGTCTGCCGATGGTTTTGAACATGGTTTCTTTCCTCTCACAGGCGGACATTCACTTAACGATTGTTCTATTTGTCATACTTCAGGAACTTTTGAAGCTATTCCATCAGATTGTGTTAGCTGTCATTTAGAAGATTATAATTCAACTCTGGATCCTTCTCACTTAGCATCTAATTTTTCGACAGATTGTGCTGAATGCCATACAATAAATGCGTGGACACCTAGTACTTTTGATCATGATGGTCTCTATTTCCCAATATATAGCGGAAGACATCAAGGAGAGTGGACTAACTGTATAGAATGTCACACAGTAGCCGGTAATTATAACTTGTTTTCCTGTATTGACTGTCATGAGCACAACAAGACAGCTACGGATAATCAGCATCGAGAAGAAAGCAGATATGTTTATAATAGTATAAATTGTTTAGACTGTCATCCAAACGGAAAAGCAGACGATAAATAATAGAGATATGGAAAAGAGATTAATAGTTATAATTTTTATGGTTTTTTCCCTTTTGAGCACATCACTTTTGGCTCAAGAAGGAGAAAGGATACTGGAAGGAAGTGTTTCATACGTAAGCTCGCAAAACGTATATGTTAAATTTCCATCCACTAGCGAATTGCAAAAGGGCGATACGCTTTTTATCCAGCAAGGCAACAAATATTTAGCAGCATTAATTATTGAGCAGCTTTCGTCTATGTCGTGCGTAACAAAAGCAATTACAAATGAGAGTTTTGCTGTTGGTGATCGGATTTTAGGTTTTGCAAAAGAAGCAAAAAAACTAAGCAAAGAAGTTAAGGAAGAAGGCATTGAATTGTTGCCTGAATCCAATGAGGTTAAAATTTCTAAAGAAATTGCACCTGAGCTTGAAAAAGGAAAATATAAGCAAGATATATTTGGGCGGATTAAATTATCGAGCAATACTAATTTTTCGGATAATTTTAAAAACGATAATCAACGCTTTCGTTATACGTTTAATCTGAATGCCAATAACATAGGTAACTCTGCGCTTTCATTGGAATCTTATGTAGCATTTTCGCATCGTTCGTACGATGGTATTGCAGTGCCAAGCAGTATAAGCGATTTGAAATTATATACTATTGCTGCCCGATTGGATATTAGTAAAAATACAAGAGTTTGGATTGGTAGAAAAATCAACAGAAGAATTGCCAATGTGGGTGCTGTGGATGGATTGCAAGCAGAATCAACTTTAAAAAACTTTACATTTGGAGCTGTAATTGGTTCGCGTCCAAGCTATACCGATTATAGCATCGATTTTAGTTTGCTCGAATTTGGTGGGTATATTGCACATCAATATAAAGGACAAAACGGAATAATTGAAAATACTTTTTCTATTTTCGAGCAAAAAAATGGAGGCAAAACCGACAGGCGATTTATGTACTTCCAACAATCTAACTCCTTAGCAAAGAATCTATTTACATTTGTTTCATTTGAAATGGATTTGTATAGAGTCCAAAATGGACTTCCATTGAATGAACTAAGTTTAACAAGTATGTATGCCTCTTTGCGGTATAAATTTAGTACCAAATTCTCGGCAACAGCTTCCTATGATGCACGAAAAAACGTGATTTATTACGAGACTTTCCAAAATTTAGCTGATAGTATTTT
The DNA here is from genome assembly GCA_964616585.1 of uncultured Draconibacterium sp. Classification (GTDB taxonomy): domain Bacteria; phylum Bacteroidota; class Bacteroidia; order Bacteroidales; family UBA12170; genus UBA12170. Next base: position 12,743 of record CAZTST010000009.1, on the reverse strand, counting down.
GGAGTCTTCAACGCGTCAAGGATATCGTATAAGCATGAATTACAGACCATTGAAAAAATTATCAGTGGGAGCAAGTGCAAGCTATCGCAACCGACCCGAAGATAGTCGCCCGACAAAAAATGCAAATACTTATGTGCGTTATTCACAATTACCTTTTTTAAATGCATCGCTTAGTGTTACAGCTAATTATCTCCAAACGTCTTATCTTGATGGGCAAATTTATGGTGCACGACTCGACAAAGATTTGTTAACAGGAAAGCTAAATGTAGGATTAAATTACCGCCATGTAAATTACGATTTCGTGAACAGTAATACTCCTCTTAATCAGAATATTGCAGAGTTAAACTTGCTATGGAATATTGTTAAAAATCTAAGCTTGTCTGCCAGCTACGAAGGTGTTTTTGAAACAGATAATAAGTATAGTCGTGTTTATTTAAGTTTAAGAAAGCGGTTTTAATTTTTAACTATTTTCTGTTTTTATTATTTTGTTAACAGTTGTTTAAGCATAAATTCCTTTACTTTGAAAAAAATATATACACATGAAAAAAATTGTTTTACTATCCATGATTTTGTTTGTTTTTAGTAGTTGTAAGAATAATCAAAATAATACAAACGAGTCAAAAGAAGATAAATCTAAACCAGATAGTTTTGTGGTTTTAGAAAGTATTAATGCAGCTGGCTATGTTTATATACTTGGTGAAGAAGCGGATGAAAAGAGGTGGTTTGCAGTTACCTCACGCGAAGTTATAGCAGGGGAAATATATTATTATGAAAACCCGCTTGTTATGAAAGATTATTATAGTAAAGAATTGGAGCGTCCTTTTGATGAGGTATTGTTTTTGTCGCGCGTTTCTAAAAATCCGGATGATTTGAGCGAACCATCAAATAGAATTTTAAATAAGCCAAGCGGAAAAATTACGACCGATAAACTTGAGTTAAGTATTGATATTCCCAAAAACGCATTAAGTATCAGCCAGTTATTTGAGCAGAAGGAACAACTTCAAGGGCAAAAAGTACAAGTTAGAGGACAAGTAGTGAAATTTAGTCCTGAAATTATGAATACAAATTGGATTCATATTCAAGACGGAACTTCTTTTGATGAGAAATACGATTTGACCATAACAACCAGTGAAACCGTTAATGTTGGCGATATCATTACATTTGAAGGAACTGTTACAGTTGACAAAGATTTTGGTTATGGTTATTTTTATGAAGTTTTATTGGAAGAAGCAAAAGTTATCAAATAAACTCACCCTAAAAAATATCAGATGCAAAAATTAAAAGTTGGCTTTTTGGCTTTAACAATTTTATCTTTTTTTGCTTTTAAATCGGATAAACCGGCGTATGGTTTGTTTTCAAAAGAAGGAAAAGCTGTTAAGTTTGAGAAAATGGTAGAAGCTATGCAAAACGCTGATATTGTGTTTTTTGGCGAGCTTCATAATAATCCAATCGGTCATTGGTTGCAACTTGAACTTACTAAAGAATTATTTGCATTCAAAGGCTCAAATCTTGTTTTAGGTGCAGAAATGTTTGAGACTGATAATCAGCTTTTAATAGATGAATATTTTAATGAGGATATAAAACAAGCGAATTTTGAGAAAGAAATTCGTTTGTGGAATAATTATAAAACAGATTATAAACCGCTGTTCGAATTTGCAAAGGACAGCGGTTTAAGATTTGTTGCTACAAATATACCTCGAAGATATGCTGCATTGGTTAGCAGCAAAGGTTTTGAAGGTTTGGATAGCTTATCACTACAGGCAAAAGATTATATTGCTAAACTTCCTATTGCGTACGATGGTGAATTATCGGGCTATAAAAGCATGATGGAAATGATGAAAGATATGCCGCATGCAAACGAAAATATTCCTAAAGCTCAAGCCGCAAAAGACGCAACTATGGCTGAGTTTATTCTAAAAAACTGGTCGGCAGGAAAATTGTTTTTACATTATAACGGCTCATATCATTCAGATGATTTTCAGGGAATTGTATGGTACCTGCTTCAGGCTAATCCAAATTTGAAAATTATTACAATCAGCAGTGTTGA
>CAZTST010000009.1:0-10686 GCA_964616585.1 uncultured Draconibacterium sp. | reverse complement strand
TGAGCAAAAAGAGGTTTCAGATTTAGAAGAAGCAAATTTTAATAAAGGCGATTTTATATTGGCCATTCCTGAAAGTATGACCAAAACGTATTGATTGTCAAAATATTAAATCATTTTTTATCCAAACTTACCCAAAAAGCCATACCAACAATAATGGCTCCGCCGGATAATACATTCCAGCTTGGTATTTCGTTTAGAAGAAGAAAGGCAAAAATAATTCCATAAACAGGTTCCATATTTGCAATAACGCTTGCTTTATGGACTTTCAATTTATTTAAACCGCTGATAAACAGTGTGTGAGCAATTGCTGTAAAAATTCCTCCCAACAAAATAAGCTGCCCAATTCCTGCAAAGCTTAGATTAAAATCGATAAGAAAAAGTACCGGAATCAGAACCAAAGTAGCACTAACGTCTTGATAAAAAGCTACGGTGCTACCACTATATTTTTGCACTTGTTTTCGATTTAAAAAAGAAATAAGAGCAAAAGCCAATCCGGAAATAATTGCCCAAAACAATCCTTGTGTAATATTATTTTCAAAACTAAATTCAGGCAAAATTATATAAATCCCCACCACACTTAAAAAAGCAGGAATCAAGTTTTTATAACAAAATTTCTCTTTAAAAAACAAAGCTTCGAGCAAGGCGCTGAAAATTGAAAAAGTGGAAACACCTAATATTCCTATTGCTACGCTTGAAATTTGTATAGAGTAGAAAAACGTAAACCAATGAAATGCAAGTAATGAGCCTGCTAAAAATAAAGTAAAATAATCGCGCAAAGCAGTTAAATGGAAAGATTTTTTCGCAATTAGCATATAGAAAAACAAGAAGGCAGCAGCAAAAAAAACTCTCCCAAAAACAATAAGTGCTGCGGGCAAATCAACCCATTTACCAAATAATCCGGCAAAGCCGAAAAGCAAAACTGCTAAATGAATGCTCCACAAACTTTTAAGTTTTGATTCCATAGTTTTCGAAAATTGAATTACAAATATGGTAAAGAATACAGGATAAACTATTAGTTTTGTAAAAAAAGCTTTGAAGAAAATTCTCTTAATAAGGTTTAGTTCTATTGGCGATTTAGTGTTAACAACACCAATTATACGTGCTTTAAGTCAGCAAATTACAGAAGTGGAAATCCATTTCTTAACCAAATCACGTTTTGTGGGAATTTTGAAAAACAATCCGTATCTAACTAAAGTTCACAGTTTTGATGAGAATCTTCAGGATATTGTTCCTTCTATGAAAAATGAAAAGTTTGATCTAATTATAGATTTACATAAAAATCTCAGAAGCTTTTTATTAAAAAGACAATTAGGCGTTAAAAGCATCAGTTTTGATAAACTCAATTTTGAAAAATGGTTGCTGGTTAATCTAAAAATTAATCGTCTGCCAAAAAAACATATAGTCGATCGTTATTTTGATGCAATAAAAAATTTAGGTGTTGAAAATGATAATTTAGGTCTGGATTATTTTGAAGGTGATGAAAATAAGGATATTAAGAAAATATTACCAAAACAATTTCAGGCAGCTTATATTATATTTGCTTTAGCCGGAACTTATTTCACAAAAAAAATTCCTTTCGAAAAATGGAAGGAAATGGCCAACCTTTCACCTTTACCAATAGTTTTTTTGGGCGGTTCTACTGAAAAGGATTTGGCTGAAAAACTACTTGATGAACATTTGGAACAGCCTGTTTTTAATGCATGTGGAATAATCAATTTGAATCAATCTGCAGCATTAATACGTGATTCAGAGATGGTTATAACAGGCGATACAGGTTTAATGCATATTGCGGCAGCATATCAAAAGAAAATTATTTCGCTTTGGGGAAATACTATACCTGAATTTGGAATGTATCCTTATATTCCTAAGAATCAGACAAATGTATTGATTTTAGAAAATAACGACTTAAGCTGTCGGCCTTGCAGTAAGTTGGGATTTAATAAATGCCCAAAAAAACATTTCAATTGCATGATGCAATTGGATGTTTCTAATGTATTTCGCCAAATTTAAGAAAAGGATTTCCTATAATTTCTTCTGCAATAGTTGTGCTTGGTCCATGTCCCGGATAAACTTTAAAATCGCCGTCAAGTGTAAACAGTTTATTATGAATACTTTCCAGAAGTAAATCCAAATTTCCTGTTGGTAAATCTGTTCTTCCAATACTTTCTCTAAATAAAACATCACCGGTAATAACAAATCGCTCATTGTCAGAAACAAAGCATAAACTTCCGGCAGCGTGCCCCGGTGTATTTAATATTCGTAATTCGTTGTTTCCGAATTTAATAGTATCGTTTTCAGTAATTTCTATAGCAGGAATTTCAATTTCAGGAATTTGAATTCCATAAACTGAAGCTTGTTTTGCTGCGCCTTGAATAAACCTTAAACCTGCCGGATGCGCTGCATAACTAATCCCATACTGTTGTTTTACATATCGCGCACCAAAGCAATGATCGAAATGCAAATGAGTATTATATGCTCCAACCAGTTTTAAATTATTTTGTTTCAGGTAGTTATCAAACTCATCTTCTTCAAATGATTGAGCAAATGCAGGGTCAATTACAATGGCTTCACCGCTATTATCGCTAAGAATATAGGTATTTGTTTGAAACGGATTAAAGGCAAAAGATTTTATTTTAATCATATCAGAATATTTTTTACAAATGTAGCACCATTTGCAATATTATATCCGACAACTAAATTTATATAGAATTTTGCCTTAAAAAACCCATTAAAATTATTTGATTAAATACTAATAAACCTTTAAACACTATTAATAGCTTAAAACAATTATTAGTGAGCCTATTAGCAATAAAAAAAATTAAAAAAATCTGTTGTAGAATAAAAAAATATATATCTTTGCATCCTCACAAAAATATAGAAACAATTTAAAAATGATATTATTATGACAAAAGCAGAAATTGTAGCGGATATTGCAAACAAAACTGGAGTTGAAAAAGTTGCTGTTCAGAAAACTGTTGAAGCATTTATGGATGCTATTAAATCATCAATGGCTGGTGGAGAAAATGTTTATTTGAGAGGTTTTGGCAGCTTTACTATTAAGAAAAGAGCTGAAAAAACAGGAAGAAATATTTCTAAAAACACCACTATTATTATTCCTGCGCATAATATTCCAGCTTTCAAACCTGCCAAAACTTTTGTAAGCGAGGTAAAAAATAACGTTAAATAATACCTAAAACGAGGATATAATGCCTAGCGGAAAAAAGAGAAAAAGACATAAGATGTCAACGCACAAGCGTAAAAAACGTCTTAGAAAAAATCGGCATAAGAAGAAATAATTTAATTTATGCATAATAAGATTTGTTATGTGACAGATGTTGCATAACAAATCTTGTTTTATATATGCACTGAAGTTTGCAGACTGATGCCATCTGCGCTTCACAAAACACTCCTTCCTTGTTATCTTCCGGCACTTAAAAGTTGAGTGCTTACTTATGTACCTTAAAAACAACTAATGTGGATAAAGAATTAATTATAGATTCTCGCTCCTCGGAAGTGGAAATTGCTTTACTAGAAGAAGGTCAACTAGTTGAAATTCATCAAGATAAGAACAGCAACAATTTTAGTGTTGGTGATATTTATTTAGGTAGAGTACGAAAAATAATGCCAGGCTTAAATGCGGCATTTGTTGATGTTGGTTATGAACGCGATGCCTTTTTGCACTATCTTGATTTGGGTGCACAAGTGCGTTCTCTTGATAAATATACTCGCCAGAGTTTAGGCGGTAAAAAGGAAAAAATGGACTTTTCCAATTTCGAATTGGAAAAAGATATTGAAAAAACAGGCAAAATAATCGGGGTTTTAAAACCAAATCAACAAATCTTAGTACAAGTTGCAAAAGAACCTATTTCCTCGAAAGGGCCTCGTATTTCTACCGAGATTTCTTTTGCAGGACGATATCTTGTACTCCTGCCATTTTCTAATAAAATTTCTGTTTCTCAGAAAATTAAAAGTAGCGACGAAAGAAAAAGATTAAAACGACTTATTGGAAGTATTAAGCCTCAAAATTTTGGGGTAATAATTCGCACTGTTGCCGATGGCAAAAAAGTAGCAGAATTGCATTCCGATTTAAGTCAGTTATTAGAACGCTGGAATCAAATTTCCGGCAAATTATTAAAAGCTAAAGCACCTTTAAAGGTTGTTAGTGAGTTAGATAGAACATCAACCATATTGCGCGATTTATTAAGCGAATCGTTTAATCATGTGCATGTGAATGATGCAGATTTAGCTGACGAAATTAGAACTTTTATTGGGGGATTTGCGCCGGATAAAGTAAATATTGTTAAGGATTATAAAGGCATTAAGCCTATTTTCGAGCATTTCGGAGTTGATAAACAAATCAAAAATTCCTTTGGAAAAATAGTAACCATTAAAAGCGGAATTTATCTGATTATTGAGCATACAGAAGCTCTTCATGTAGTTGACGTAAATAGTGGACATCGTGTTAACAGAGAAAAGTCGCAAGAAGAAAATGCACTTAGCGTAAATTTAGAATCTGCGACAGAAATCGCACGTCAATTGCGCCTTCGTGATATGGGCGGCATTATTGTGATTGATTTTATTGATATGGCTATGGCACAGAATCGTAGAAAGCTGTATCAACATTTGAAAGACGAAATGGCAAAAGATCGTGCAAAACATACAATTTTGCCTCCTTCTAAGTTTGGTCTGGTTCAAATAACACGTCAGCGTGTTCGGCCGGAAATGAATATTTCTATACAAGAGCAATGTCCTGTTTGTGCCGGAAGCGGCGAAATAAAACCCAGCGCTTTACTAACCGATGAAATACATAATAAATTAAGCTACTTAATTCATGAGCAAAACGAAAGCGGACTTACTTTAAGGGTTCATCCATTTATTTATGCTTTTCTAAAAAAAGGATTTAAATCTCTACGAATGAGATGGTTCTTTGAGTTTAAACGCTGGATAAGTTTAAAAGAAAGTTCAACTTATCACATTTTAGAATATCGGTTCTTTAATAAATCCGGCGAAGAAATTAAGCTTTAAAGCAATCTGATGTCTGAAAAAACAATAGCAAAAAGCCTTTCAGCAATTTTTCACCCATTGCTGTATCCTACTTACAGCTTTCTGCTATTGTTTTTTGTTGATAACCAGTTGGTTGTACAAATAAATTATAATGCAAAACTTTATGTTTTGGGTGTTGTATTTATGAACACTTTTATTTTACCGGCGGCTTTATTGTTTGTATTTAAAAAACGCGGGATTATAAGTTCGCTAAAAATTAATAACAGAGAAGAAAGATTTTATCCGCTATTTGCAGTTTTAATATTCTATCTTACTACTTGGTTTTTAATCAATCGTTTGCATGTTTTTCCTCTCTATTCATTTATTCTTTTATTATCAGTGGTATTGATTTCAATAGCCTTGAGTGTAAATTTCTTTTTTAAAATAAGTTTACACAGTATGGGCGCAGCTGCTTTTTCTGCTGCTCTTTTAGGAATAAGTTATTTATATGAAATTCAGCTTACAGCTACGATTATAATTACATTTCTGCTAACCGGACTTATTGCTTCCTCACGACTAGTTTTAAAAGCGCATAGCCCTTCGCAAGTGTATGTGGGACTTATTGTTGGATTTTTTGTTAGTTTGTTTGGATTGGTTTTTTTGAGTTAAAACAATCTTCTATTAAAATGAAATTATTAAATAGCGTAATATTGATTCTTCAAAGTTTATTGAGAAATTCTTTAAAATTCTTTTAGATGTTTAAATATATAATTTGGCTTATTTTGTTTATTCCTGGTTTATATGCTAGCAGTCAAACATTTACCATAGCAGATTTTAGAAAACAATTAAGCGCTGCAAAAGCAGAAAGGAGGGAAGCAGCTTTTAAACAATTAGAATCCGTTCCTAAAGACTCAGCCTTTATTTTAAATCTTAGCGGACTGGAAATATATAATTTACCTGATTTATCTTTATATAGAAATATTAAAAAAATTAAGCTCGATGGTAATGAATTAATTTCAGTTCCAAAATATCTTTTTTTATCCGACAGTTTAAAATCAGTTGATTTAAGCGGAAACAGACTTAAAAAATTGCGGTTGCCAAAAAATACAAATGTTAAGTCCTTTGATATAAGTAAGAATCAACTCAAACATTTTCCGAGAGCCATAAGGAAATTCCGCAATCTTAAATACCTTGATATCAGTAATAATTATATTCAACGAATTCCTCGCTTTGTTTATAAAATGGATTCGCTTTATGAAATAAAACTGAACCATAGCGAAATTAAAATAAGTAAACGAAACATAAAACGCCTTCAGAATATTAAGCAGCTGCAACTTGTAGGCAACAACATTTCCGCTTTACCCGAAAATTTTTACAAATTATCAAAGCTTCAAAATTTAAATCTGGCGGATAACAAGCTGAGTAAATTACCGCCACAGTTCGAGAAGTTGGAAAATCTGGAGCAGTTAATTTTTTACAAAAACAATTTTACTGAAATCCCTCAAGAAGTATTCAAAATCAATAAGTTAAAGGAAATAGATTTTTACTATAATCAGCTTACTTCAATTCCGACTGAAATAGAGAATCTTAAAAATCTGGAATTACTTTTCCTTTCTTATAATCAAATTTCAGTCTTGCCGGAAAGTTTGCTTAGTTTGCCAAACCTAAAAGGTTTTTATATGCATCATAATAGTTTAATTTTTTTGCCGGAATGGGTATCAAATTTTAAACATTTAGAAATCATCGATTTAGGCTTTAATAAGTTACTAAATCTGCCTGATTTAAGTGAGATAGAAAGCCTTTATGAAATTGATTTACAAGAGAATAACTTAGAAGAAATTCCGATTAAATTATTGTCAAAACCAGGATTAAAAAAGATTTTTCTTAAGGGCAATCCTTTTATTTTAAAAACCAATGAAATTGATGAATTTCAAAAACTTATAGACGATCTTGCAAAAAAAGATGTTCGCGTATTTTTTTAGTCCCTTTTCCATACTTTTGTTTTGATGAAAAATTATAAAAATCTAATCCTTTCTGTACTTTCAGGAGTCTTATTTGGTCTGGGATGGCCACCAAATGGCATTCCATTTATTTTGTTTATTGCGTTTGTTCCTTTAATTATACTCGAAGATAATATAGCAAAAGATGCTGATGGTGCCAAAAAATGGCGTGTTTTAGGCTACTCTTATTTATCGTTTATTATTTGGCATGTGATAAGTGTTTGGTGGATTTGGAATGCCTCAGATTATGGTGCTGTAATGTCAATATTACTGAACGCTTCATTTATGGCTGTGGCCTTTAGTTTGTATTCCTGGACAAAAAGTTATTTTCAAAAACATGAAGCACCTTATTTTCTGCTTATAGTTTTTTGGATTGCTTTTGAATACTTTCATCTCGATTGGGACCTGTCTTTTCCATGGTTAAATATTGGTAATGCATTTGCAAAATATCCGGTCATAATTCAATGGTACGAATACACAGGTATTTTTGGAGGAAGTCTTTGGATTTTACTTTCAAATCTCGGGTTTTACAAAATCTTCAGGCTTTTTGCACAAACTAAATCATACAAAAAAATAATTTTTTATTGCCTTTGGCTGATAATTTTAATAGCCTCTCCAATTATACTTTCCATCAGCCGCTACAATTCTTATAAAGAGATGGTAAATCCAGTTAATGTTGTTGTGGTTCAGCCTAATATGGATCCTTATGGAGAGCAATACGATGCTCCTCCTCAAGAAGTTATACAAAGAATCATCAACTTAAGTAAGCCTCTAATCGACAAAAAAACAGATTTTTTACTTGCTCCCGAATCAGCTATACAAGAACATTTACAAGAACCTGATTTTAATTATTCTACAAGCTTTGGTTCGAAAACTATCTCAATTCCAATGCTTAAAAATTTTATTGCAGAATTTCCGGAGCTTAATCTTTTAATCGGTCTTTCTTCTTATAAATTTCTAAAAGAGCCAACAAAAACTGCACGAAAAACCTCATCAGGAGCAATTTACGATGAATATAATACGGCTTTATTTTTAAATAGATTTGATAAACGAGAGCATTATCACAAATCGCAATTTGTTCCCGGAGCAGAAAAAATGCCTTTTCAAAAACTTATGACTCCTTTTCAGCAAATTGCTTTTGATTTAGGCGGTACTATTGGTAGTTTAGGATATGATAATGAGCGTAAAGTATTTACATCAGCCAACGGCAAATTTAAAATTGGCCCTATGATTTGTTTTGAGTCAGTTTATGGTGAATTTACAAATGGATTTGTAAAAAATGGCGCACAGATTTTGGGCATAATTACAAATGATGGCTGGTGGGGAAATACATCGGGTTATAAACAACATTTGATGTTTGGCACATTACGCGCCATTGAAACTCGCCGAAGTATTGCCCGTTCTGCAAATACTGGTATTTCTTGTTTTATTAATCAACGAGGTGATATATATGAAAAAACCGAGTATTGGGTGCGCGATGCACGCAAAGCCACAATTAATGCAAATGATGCAATTACTTTTTATGTGCGCTATGGCGATTATATTGGCCGATTAGCGGCTTTTGTAGCTGTGCTTTTTCTGCTGATTAGCTTTTCCATGATGCTTCGAAAGAGTGTTAATCATAAATCCAGGCTTTAATGAAAAAGGATAAAAAAATTGTAAATTTGTATTATGGATTTAATAAAGAATAACTTTGAGAAATTAACGAAATTATGTAACAAATACCGTGTGTTAAGACTGTATGTATTTGGTTCAGCGCTAAATGACAAGTTTAGATTAGATAGTGATATCGATTTTCTTGTGACATTTGATTCTGTCGAATTAAATGACTACGCAGATAATTATTTCGATTTCAAATTCTCCTTAGAAGATTTATTCAATAGAAAAGTCGATTTGCTAGAAGAAAAAACAATTAGAAATCCATTTTTAAAACAATCCATTGACACTTCAAAAGAACTAATTTATGGATGTTGAAATCAAAACTTGGTTGTATGATATAGACTCTGCAATTTCTGAGATCGATGGTTTTTTTGAGGATGGAAATATTAGTACTTTTGCAGCCTAATTTTTAATCCATGTTTGAGAATAGAGAAAAGCGTACCGAACTTTCGGAATTAGGTGAGTTTAAACTAATTGACCGTCTTACCAAAAATGTTGCCAACCGTCAAAAATCTACTATATTAGGCATAGGTGATGATGCTGCCATTCTGAATTTTGGGAAAAACCAAGTTTTACTTTCAACTGATTTATTGATCGAAGGAGTCCATTTCGATATGAGCTATATGCCTTTAAAACATTTGGGCTACAAAGCGATTATGGTAAATCTTTCAGATATTGCTGCAATGAATGGCACACCCACTCAAATAACAGTGGGATTGGCTGTTTCTAATCGTTATTCTGTCGAAGCTTTAGAAGAGATTTATGCAGGAATGTTGCTTGCCTGCGAAAAATATAATGTCGATTTGGTTGGCGGAGATACGACTTCTAGTACAAGCGGATTAATGCTTGCAATAAGTGTTTTGGGAATAGTTGATGCGAAAAAAATCGTGAAAAGAAGCACTGCTAAGACAGGAGATTTGATAGTGGTTAGTGGTGATTTAGGAGCTGCTTATGCAGGTTTGCTTTTACTTGAACGCGAAAAAGAAGTTTATAAAAAAGATCCAAGTCTTCAGCCTGATTTAGATGGTTATGAATATGTGCTTGAGCGTCAATTACGTCCGGAAGCTCGTGTTGATATGGTTAAGCGTTTTGCTGATATGAATTTAGTTCCAACATCAATGATTGATATTTCAGATGGTTTAGCCTCGGAAATTATTCATCTATGCGAAGAATCAGGATTAGGTTGTAGTTTATATGAAGAGAAGATTCCTATCGACCCTCAAACTGTTTTAGTTGCCGAATTATTTAACATGCATCCTATTACATGCGCTTTAAATGGAGGCGAAGATTATGAACTTTTGTTTACAGTGAGTCAAACAGATTTTGAAAAGATAAACGGACAAGGTGAATTCTATATTATTGGTCATATGAACGAAGCTGGAACTGCTAAAAACTTGATTTCAACCAGTGGTGATGCCATTCCAATTACTGCTCAGGGATGGGATGGAATGCGCTAAATTATAGCTTGTTATCATTTGTTTTTTATTGGCAATATAAATAATATCACGCTAAGGCGCAAAGTCGCAAAGAAGTTCTCTAAGAACACAAGGTTTACTGCGCAAGTGTAAATCTCAAACTAATTCCACCATTAGTTGTTGAGTTGCGATATTGATTTGCCATATATGGATTATTAATCACCTGATCGAAATAAAAACGCATATTCATTTGTTGGCTAATCATATAATCAGCTGAGAAATTTATCGACATTACTTTTTGACCGGAAGAAACCTGATCGATATTTTGGTCGATTCTACGCAAAATTGTTCTGTTATCGCGTAAAGAAAAATCGGCCTTCAAATTCAAATCGCTATTTACTTTCGTCTTGCTATTTCCACCTCCAACACTCGAAAATTTAAGTTTAACGCCTTTTAATCTATACCCGATTCCTATAACATATTCCTGACTAATAACTTCAGTTAGCTGATTATTTACAAAACTTAATGCCAGATTACGAGATCGTTTAATTTCAAGATTTACCAGCATGCTATTATTTAAAGTAGCATTCATTCTGATTAAAGGACTAAATTGCTCAGAAATAGACAGT
>CAZTST010000008.1:23795-27632 GCA_964616585.1 uncultured Draconibacterium sp. | reverse complement strand
TAAACGTGATATAGAGAGAGCTTCATCTGAATTAGTCCACTGAATACGAGGAATATAAATATTAGTTTCTGCTCCAATATCCATAAGTTTAGTTTCTCCGCTTGGAAGAGAATAACTATGAATACTTACAAGCGAATTATCTTCGCCAGCTTTTGGGTATTTGTATTTTTCATATCTAGGATACAAATTTCCGTAGTAAGTAAGTTGAAATTCGCGAACCTGACTTTCGTCAAATCTATAATAAGCAAGATATTTTCCGCTTGGCGACCAAAAATAAGCTTGTGTAAAACCAAATTCTTCTTCATAAACCCAATCTGTTGTGCCGTTAATAATGGCTTCAGCTTTACCATCGAAAGTAATTTGATTTTCTTTTTCATTTACTAAATCCACAATAAACAAATTGTTTTCTCTAACAAAAGCTGCTTTTGAGCCATCAGGCGAGAAACTTGCTAAACTTTGTTTGCCATTTATTGATAAAGGCTTTAGACTATTTGATGCAATATCAAATATATAATAATCAGATTTGCTGCTGTGCCTGTAAATTGCCTCTGTATTTGTAGAAATTAGAACTTGCGTTTCATTCTCGTTAAAATTATAGGAATTGATACTAATAAGCGTTGAATCAGGCAGATAAAGTTGTTTAGCGTCAACAATTACACGAGTTTCTTCTCCGGTTTTGTAGCTCGATTCTACAATGCCGCGTGAATTGAGCTGGCAATAATGATTGCCATCTTTCATAGAAGCAATTCCCCGAACAGATTTTGCAGAAAATTGTCGATTATTAAAAATATCATCAAGACTAATTTTTTTTGTTGTTGTATCCTGACTAAAACTTTGAAATGAAAAGAGTAATAGCAAAATAAAGGCAAAGATTTTTTTCATGATAATGTGTTGTTTTGATTATCTGACAAATATAACGATTTCTGTGGAAAGCTGATTTTGATATAAAAGGAAAATTTGTGTCAGGCTTTTTTTAAAGTAAAAGCAAAAGTAGTTCCAAGTCCAATAGTTGAACGTACGTTAATAACCTGATTGTGAGCTTCTATTATATGTTTAACAATTGCTAAACCAAGCCCGGTACCGCCGGAATCGCGCGAACGAGCTTTGTCGGTTCTGTAAAAACGCTCAAAAATACGAGGAAGTTCTTCTTTTGCTATTCCGGGTCCATTATCGGTTACTTCAATCAAAATATTCTCATTCATATCAAAAAAACTGATTTTGACTTTGTTGTTTTCTATTGCTCCGTATTTAATAGCATTGCCAATCAAATTTACTAAAAGGGTATTTGTTTGTTCGCGGTCGGCAAAAACATAAATAGGTTGTTCGTAGTTTTTATGAAAGCTTAACTGGTAAAGCTTGTTAACTGCTTTACCATCAAATAAATCAAAGATTTCTTTTACAAGCTCATTTATATTAAAACGGCTATAAATAAGCTTTAATTCGCCCGATTCTAAATTGGTAATACTGTCTAGTTCTTCAACAATTTTAATCAATCGTTCTACGCTTTTTTCTGATCGACTTAAATATTTCAGATTAACATTTTTGTCATCCATTCCTGCATCAAGCAAAGTAGAAATATAGCCTTGAATATTAAATAGCGGTGTTTTCAACTCATGCGAAATATTACCTATATATTCTCGTCTATAGCTCTCTAATCGTTTTAATTCCTGTATCTGATCTTGATATTCTTTACTCCACGCCAATACTTCGTGATGCACATTCTCTATGCTAAGTAAAGCTTGCTTTCTCTCATTTAATTGCTGAGATTTATTTTGTTTTTGATTGCGAATAGTTTTGTATATAACTCTTATTTTCTGATAAATATAGTTTTCGGTATGTAAGCGAATAACCCAAAAAGTAAAAGGTAAAAAGATAAAAAAAACGCCCAGAACATACTCTAATTTAATGTTACCAATTAAATATAAAAATGTTAATGCAATAAAGTAAAAAACACTTATTATTAGCGTCATTCTAAGAGCTAAACGGCTGGATTCATTCATTTTACTCATTTAGAATCTTCAAATTTATATCCTACACCTTTAATTGTTTTTATACAATCAACACCAATTTTTTCACGAATTTTACGCACATGAACGTCGATTGTGCGATCTCCAACAATCACCTGATTTCCCCAAACATTGGCAAAAATCTCGTCTCGAGTAAAAACTTTATTAGGTTTTGATGTTAAAAGCAACAGCAGTTCGAACTCTTTTTTTGGTAAATTTATTTCATTCTGATCTTTCAAAATCAAATAGCGTTCCTGGTCTATTGTAAAAGCATTAAAAATGCTGATTTGCTTTTCTAAAAACGATGAATCATCATTTTCTGAATAGCGACGCAATAAGGAATCAATCTTTGTTATTAAGAGTTTTGGTCGTATAGGTTTGCTAATATAGTCGTCTGCTCCAGCTTCAAAACCGGCTATTTGCGAATAATCTTCTGCACGTGCTGTAAGAAAAACAACCAAAGTATTTTTTAATTCAGGAATCAGTCGTATTTCGCTGCAAGCTTCAATTCCATCCATTTCAGGCATCATTACATCTAAAATAATAAGATGAGGTAAAAATATTTTGGCTTTTTCAAGCCCTTCTTTACCATTATTTGCTGTATATACTTGAAAGCCTTCGCGTTTAAGGTTGTAGCTAAGAAATTCAAGAATATCTGCTTCGTCATCAACTAACAATATTTTTACACTGCTTTTATCCATCATTTTCCTTTATTCCACAAAGTTACCCAAAAATACTAATATTGGAAGGCTTCAATATTAAACAATTGTTAAGTGTTTCTTGCTTTTTTATAAAGAACTTTAATAAATAATTCTCACAGATAGAATTTGTTTTCTGTGGACATATTGCTACTTTTGGATAGAATTAAAAATGCAAACTAAATGATGCATGGATTTAATATTTTAATAGTTGAAGATGAGCTTATAATTTCTAAGCTTCTGCAAAGCTATTTATATGAAATGGGGCATCATGTTATGAGTATTATTCCAAGTGGCGAAGAGGCAATCACTTATGTAATGGATAATAGCCCTGATTTAATTTTAATGGATATTGAATTAGCGGGTGTAATAGATGGAATTGAAACAGCTGAAATTATTCGACAAACAAAAGATATTCACATTATGTTTCTTACCGGGCAAACCGATAGAGCTACATTGCAGAGAGTTAAAGAAGTTGAACCCATTGGTTATTTGTTGAAACCTATACAACCACTTCAGCTTGATATACTTATCGAGATGTTACGAAAAAAGATTCTGGTCGATGAAGAGTTGGATAATTACAGAATACATTTAGAGCGATTGGTTGTTGATAGAACTAAGGGTTTAGTTCAGGAAATTGAAAAACACAAAAAAGCACTTAAGAAAATTGAAGAGAACGAAATAAAACTAAGTTCTATCACAGCTTCGGCTAACGATGCTATTATTATGTTTGATGAATACGGCCAAATTAATTTTTGGAATTTGGAAGCTAGTCGTCTTTTTGGTTATGAAAGCGAAGATATTATCAAACAAAATATTAGAGTTCTTTTTTCTTCGGATAATTTATCGGAAGAATATAAACAAGGAATAGAGCTTATTCAGGATGTTATTGATAACAAACGTTTAAGCAAGAATGTAGAACTTGTCGCAAGCAATATAAACGGAAAACGTTTGCCTATTGAAATGTCTATGGCTTCTGTTGAGATTAATGGTGAGAATAATGTGGTATGTATAGTTCGGGATATTACTCAACGGAAGCAGTATCTAGAAGAAATTGAGCGTTTTAAACTTATTGCAGATATAGCAAATTATGGTTTGGTAATTACCGATTTAGAAGGACAAATTGTTTATTT
>CAZTST010000008.1:15048-23785 GCA_964616585.1 uncultured Draconibacterium sp. | reverse complement strand
AAGTATTTTGCAAAGATTCATGGTTATAAAACAGAAGAGCTTTTAGGAGAAAAATTTGATTTATTAAGTGCCGCAGATTCGCCTTACAGTTTTAGCAAAATGGCCAAATTAAGTCTGGAGCAAAATGGTTTTGAAAGTGAAGAGATTTGGCATATTAAAAAAGATAAACAATTAGTGCCGGTTTTTTTAAATACCGTTGTGATAAGAAGTAAACAGAATCAACCTTTATTCTTTGCAATTTCAGGTATCGATATAACTCAAAGTAAGGAATACGAGAAAAATATATTGAAAGCTAAGCAGATAGCCGAAGATTCTGACCGGATGAAATCAGCTTTTCTTTCTTCAATTTCTCATGAATTACGCACACCTTTAAATGCCATTATCGGATTTGCTGAATTAATACAATTAGGTGGTTTGGAAACAGAAGACTTAATGGATTTTAACGATGAAATATTAGGAAGTGGAATGCATTTACTTTCAATAGTTGAGGATATTTTAGATGTTTCGATGCTGGAAAAGCATGACTTGAAATTTGAAAAATCTGAATTTTCGCTTAATGCCTTTATGCAGCAGCTTTATTCTAAGTTTAAAAATAATAAGCGTTACGAAAATAAAGCAATTGAATTAGTTATGAAAATTGACGTTGAGAAAGGTGACCCAACAGCTGACCAAATAATGTCAGATTCCAATAAACTTTTGCATATCTTCACCAAGTTAATAGATAATGCTTATAAATTTTCGGAAAAAGGAAAAATTGAATTTGGGTATAAACGTCGAAACCATAAGTTTGAATTTTATGTAAAAGACCAAGGTATAGGAATTGAAGAAGAAAAGCTACAGCTTATTTTTGAAAATTTCAGTCAAATCACTAATGGTGAAGATCATGCTCATGATGGTCTTGGTCTTGGTTTATCAATAGTCAGCCACTTGCTCGATCATATGGGTGGCGAAATCCGAGTGGAATCAGAAGTAAACAAAGGTTCTACATTTTATTTTACAATCGAAAATTAATTTTAAAAAAATGAATATAACAGACTTTAACATCAACAATTATGTGTGGGAAGGCAAAAGTATATTGATAGCCGAAGATATAGTTAGCAATTATAATTTTTTACGCTTGCTATTAAAAAAATCGAAAGTAAATATACTTTGGGTTGAGAACGGAAGAGACGCTGTTTCAACAGTACTTAATAACGATAATATCGATTTGGTTCTACTCGATATTAATCTGCCAATACTAAATGGTTATGAAGTAGTTAAACAAATAAAAGCAAAAAAGCCAAATTTGCCTGTAATTGCACAAACTGCTTATGCTTTGGGCGGTGATAGAGAAAAAAGTTTATCTGCTGGTTGCGATGATTATGTTTCTAAACCTATTTCAATATCTGTACTTTTAAAGAAAATTGATTCGTTTTTGGGGAAATAAACTTATTCTTATGTTTTATTATTTCTGTTTAACCAGATAAGTGTTTGTTTTAACCCACTAAACTTAGCTCGTTTTATTGCACTTCCTCGAAATATTTCCCCGAATTGCATTTCAGTAATATTATCCCAATCAGTCTTTCTTAGCGCAGTTAACTCAGGTTTTGGTATAAATTCTTTTTCATTGTGTGGAACAATAAATTTGATGTTCCATGGACAAACGTCCTGACAAATATCGCAACCAAATATCCAATTCTGATAAGATTCTACTGCGCTGCGCTCAGCTAACTTCGGAAATTCTATAGTTTGATAGGATAAACATTTAGGTGCGTCTATTTTTCTGTTTTCATAAATAGCGCCGGTTGGACAGGCATCAATACATTTTGAACAGTTAACACAGTAATCTTTAACAAGTTCTGAATTATAAATCAATTCTAAATCTAGTATAATATGACCTATAAAGAAAAAAGAACCTCTTTTTCTGCTTATCAACATACTGTTTTTTCCAATCCAGCCTAAACCGCTTTTTCTAGCCCAGGCTCTATCCAAAACAGGAGCTGAGTCTGTAAAAATCCGAAAGTTTATTTCGGAATGATATTTTTTGATATAATCTGCTAAAAGCGATAGCTTTCTCTTAATAACATCATGATAATCACTACCATAAGCATATTTAGAGATTTTGTAATTTTCAGTTGCTTCTAATTGTTTTTGAGGATAATAATTTTGCAGAACACTTATAATTGACTTTGCGCCCGGCACTAATTTACGTGGATCTAAGCGTTTTTCTTTGTTTCGTTCCATATAGCCCATTAAACCATGATTTCCTTTTTTAAGCCATAGGTTTAGATGGTTTTCTTCTTCCTCTAAAAAATCAGCAGCTGAAATTCCACATTCAGCAAATCCTAAATCTTTAGCTTTAGCTTTGATTAGGGCACTCATTTCAATTGCCGATTTGGTATTAGCTTTTAAGGGCATAATCATTAAAATATAAAAAGAAATATTTTAATCGAAAAGATCTGATTGTTTGGCCGAACGATACTTTCCAAGATGGCGATAAGCTGCATCTGTAACTTCTCTTCCTCTTGGTGTTCGCATAAGAAATCCTTCCTGAATCAGAAAAGGTTCGTAAACTTCTTCAATAGTTCCGGCATCCTCGCCAACAGCTGTAGCTATAGTGCTTATTCCAACCGGACCGCCTTTAAACTTATCAATCATAGTCGATAAAATACGGTTGTCCATTTCGTCTAATCCATATTTATCTACATTTAAGGCATTTAAGGCATATTGTGCAATTTTTAAATCTATATTCCCATCACCTTTAACTTCGGCAAAATCTCGAACGCGACGAAGTAAAAGATTTGCAATTCTTGGAGTTCCTCTACTGCGTCGAGCAATTTCATTTGCTGCTTCAAAATGAATAGGCACTTTTAAAATTCCTGCAGAGCGAGTAACAATCGTTTGTAAGGTTTCAGCATCGTAATAGTGTAAACGTGCGTTGATTCCAAAACGTGATCGGAGAGGAGCGGTAAGTAATCCTGAGCGTGTAGTAGCGCCAATTAGTGTAAATGGGTTAAGCTCTATTTGTACGGAGCGAGCATTTGGGCCGGACTCAATCATGATATCAATTTTGTAATCCTCCATAGCCGAATATAAATATTCCTCAATAACAGGACTTAAACGATGAATTTCGTCTATAAACAGAACATCACGTTCGCCAAGGTTAGTTAACAAACCGGCCAAATCGCCCGGTTTATCTAAAACCGGACCGGAAGTAATTTTAATTCCAACGTCTAGTTCGTTGGCAATAATAATTGAAAGAGTAGTTTTTCCTAAACCCGGTGGACCATGAAGCAAAACATGATCCATTGCTTCGCCTCTGTTTCGAGCAGCATTTACAAAGATATTGAGGTTTTCAACCACTTTTCCCTGTCCGGCAAAGTTGGCAAAATGTCCCGGACGTAATAATTGCTCAAGATCTTTTTCTTTTTCATCGAAAGTTTCTCCGCTTACGTCTAAGTTTTCGTTCATTAGTTTTTTTGCTTGCTTCACGTTTTAGAAAATTCAAATAGTATTGGATATTTTGACTTTGAATTTTGACAAATGTAAGGATATTTTATGTGATGTATAGATGGTTTTTTACAAACTCAAAATAGTTGATAATGATTTAGAAAAGCTCTTAACATCCTTAAATTCTTTCTAAAATCGAGGTTAACTAAAAAAATATATTACCTTAGCAGAGTTAATACGGTTTAGGTTCAATACTTTAAATATTTTGAAAAGAGTTTGTTTTTTTAAGTTTAAATATTGAAAATAAGAGCATTGGAAAACATAAAATATAATCGTATGAAAAACATTATAGTTGCTATGGATTTCTCGAAAGGTGCATTACATGCCTTAGATTATGCCATAAAAATAGCTAATCAAACCCAATCAAATATTCTACTTGTTTGGGTAGATGCTAGTAATACTAAAGAAACCGCTGAGGGTTTGTGCAAAAACGAAATTCGACGTGATGCGAAAATAGAGTTACAACAAATTATCGATGAAAAGTCGAAAGCACTAACCGGTGGCAAATTTAAAATGAAGATGCGAAAAGGGAAAGTTTTTCAAGAACTTGCATTACAGGCAAAATCTTCGGAGGCCGACCTTATTGTTGCCGGAACGCACGGAATATCAGGATATGAGGAGTTTTGGATAGGTAGTAATGCATTTAAAATTATTTCGTATGCCCCTTGTCCTGTTATAAGTTTAAGGTTTAATTATAATATTGATGAACCAATTAAAACCATAATTGTTCCTATTGATAATTCTACCGATTCCATTAAAAAAATTCCTACAGCAGCTAAATTAGCCAAAGCTTTTCAAGCAGAAATACATCTTTTATCAATTTATACAACCAACCTGGCTACTCTAAAAAAGAAAGTCGATCGCTCAATGTTAGAAGCTAAGAAATATTTAACTAAAGAAAGCGTTTCGTATGTAGTACATAAATTACAAACGCATAATTTACCTCTAACAGTGGTTAATTATTCAAAAAGTGTAAATGGCAATATGGTTGTTATTATGACTGATCAAGAAAAAGCCAATTTAAGTATTTTGATGGGAGATTATAGTCAAAAAATTATTAATCTTTCGGAAATACCTATATTAAGTGTAAAACCTGAAAATATATTTAATTAATGCGAATTATAAAATATGCTTTTGTTGCTATATTCCTGCTATTTCAATTTCTTGGAAGCGCACAAATTGATCTTATTAGTCAAACTTATACAACTCAGAGGAATGAGCAGAGCTTAAATGCTTTAATAGTGTTGCACAAGCAATTAAATGCAATGAATAGCTCAATTTCGGGCTATCGAATTCAGATTTATTTTGAATCCGGAAATTATTCAAAAACTATGGCAGTAAAAGTTAAAGAAGAGTTTGAATCGAATTTTAGGCAGTATAATGCTTATATTTCTTTTAATGAACCCTATTATCGCGTTAGAGTAGGCGATTTTAGAACAAAAATAGAAGCAATAGGATTCTTAAAAAAAATATTAAGAAAATATCCCAATGCTTTTGAAGTAACTGACATGATTTCTTTTAATAAGCTTGATTAATTAAGCAAATATTCAGTATATTTACTCTTCGTAAAAGAGTCTAATTTAATTATATATGAAAGTTATAGTCGTTGGAATTGATTTTTTAAATGAATCGCTTGCTGCACTTAAATTAGCTGTAGTTATTGCAGCCAAAGCAAAGTCGAAGATTGTTCTTGTTTTTATTAATAAGAATGATAAATCGAAACCAATTTTTAGAACTCCGGCTAAACAATTGCAAGAAGAGGTAGAAAATAGATTTAAAATCTTAGTGCAAAAATATTCCGATAAGATTCCGGCAGAAAGTATTAGCTATGTGTTCCGAGAAGGTAAGAAAGTTTTTAACGAACTTAATCTTGAAGCCGAGAACTGCCATGCTGATCTTATTGTAATTGGTACTAAAGGAAAATTGGGAATAAAATTATTCTCTCATTCAATGGCATACAAGATTATCGAAAAATCTACTATTCCGGTAATTACTGTTCGAGATGGCGCACGCATTGCAAACCAAATTAAAACTGTATTAATTCCAATTGATGATACACTTGAAACTCGTCAGAAAATTCCGTTTAGTGTTCGTCTTGCCAGATTATGTGAAGCTGAGATACATATGCTGGCTCTATATCATTCAGATTATCAGGTAGTAAGAGATAATGTTGAACAATATACTCGCCAATCGGCCGAATATCTTGAGGCAAACAATGTTAATTTTGTTGTCAAATCATTAGAAACAACCGATATTGTTAATGAAACTTTGAAGTATGCAAATGCTATAAATGCAGATATAATTTCTATTATGACTGTCCAAATAGGTTCATTTTCAAATCTTTGGAAAGGAACCTATGCAGAGCAACTTATCGATAAATCACCTATTCCGGTTATTTCTGTACCTTCTAAAGAATTAATGCGAACATTATCGCGATAACACAGTGATACCAGATATTAAAAAGGGCTAGATATAATTGTAATATCAAGCCCTTTTTATATAATTGATAATCAGAAATCTAAAGATGTTTGGCCATTGCTTCCAATAATTGATTTGCACGGATTGGCTTTAAGATATAATCATCACATCCGGCAGCAAAACTTTTTTCGCGTTCGCCGGCAAAGGCGTAAGCAGTTTGAGTTATGATGGGAATGTTTTTGTTCAGGTTTTTTATTAATCGTATCGATTTATATCCATTCATTATTGGCATATTAATATCCATCAAAATTAAATCAATCTTAACGTCAGTTTTACATTGTTCGAATGCTTCTTTTCCATTTTTTGCCCATAAAATTTTGGCCTTTGTAGGTTTAAGGGCATGAAAAAGAAATTTGTAATTGTGGCTTACATCTTCAACAATCAATATTGTTTTATCTGACCAATCGTAATTAGGTGTTGTTTCAGTATCCATAATATCTTTAGTTTTTGATTATTTGCACATTAAAGCAATTCAAAAATAACAAATTTAATGATATCAAAAATAAAACGCTTATCAAACAAGCTTATTGTTTATAACTTAATTTCTATTAATTGCATTTAAATCGTCAAAAGCTGTTTCTAAACGTTTAATTACTGATTCTTCGCCGGCTCTTAACCATTTTCTAGGATCGTAGTATTTTTTATTGGGTTGGTCATCGCCATCAGGATTTCCGATTTGACCTTGTAAATAATTTTCCTTGGCTTTATAATATTTACGAACTCCATCCCAAAATGCCCATTGTGTATCAGTATCGATATTCATTTTGATAACACCATAAGAAATAGCTTCTCTAATTTCTTCCTGACTTGAACCGGAACCACCATGGAAAACAAAATTCACAGGTTTTGCCTTTGTCTTTAATTTCTTTTCTATAAATTTCTGAGAGTTATCTAATATCTTTGGTGTAAGCTTCACATTGCCAGGCTTATAAACTCCATGAACATTGCCAAATGAAGCAGCAATTGTAAAGTTAGGACTTATTTTCATCAGCTCTTCGTAAGCATAGGCAACTTCTTCGGGCTGTGTGTAAAGTTTCGAGCTATCAACATCTGTATTATCAACTCCGTCTTCTTCTCCACCAGTGATTCCAAGTTCAATTTCCAGAGTCATTCCTAATTTATCCATTCTGGCAAGATATTTTTTAGAAATTTCGATATTCTCAACTATTGGTTCTTCCGATAAATCGAGCATATGAGATGAAAATAAAGGTTTGCCCGTAGCTTTAAAATATTTTTCTCCTGCATCCAGTAAACCATCAATCCAGGGCAATAATTTTTTAGCAGCATGGTCGGTGTGCATAACAACTGCAACACCATAAATAGCAGCTAGTTCATGAACATGTATGGCAGCTGAAACTGCTCCTGCTATTGCCGATTGTTGTTTATCATTTGGCAAATCCTTGCCAGCATAGAAGGATGCGCCACCATTTGATAACTGGATGATTACAGGCGAATTAGCTTTTTTAGCGCTTTCTAAAACGGCATTTACCGTATTTGTTCCGGTAACATTAACAGCTGGCAAAGCAAACTTATTTTCCTTGGCTAATTTGAAAACTGTTGTTAAGTCTTTTCCGAATAAAACACCTGGTTTTACGTGGTCGAATATCTTATTTGACATAATATTTTGAGTTTAAGGTGAATAATCTATCAGGTAGAGTTTATGGCTCAAAGATACAATTTATTTATCTTGTTTTTTGAAAAACAGAGTGGAAATTTCTATGTTTTCAACTTCATTTACTCTAATAAATTGTATAAAAAAGGCTTATAATTTTCGAGATTTTACACTAATAAGAAGGTAGTTGTTGCTATTCCAAAAAGCTTGTGCATCCAAAATTTTAAATTCTGTAACACCTTCTTCAAGTTCACGAATAAGATAACTCGTTGATGGATGTTCAGAAATAATTTCCAGTTGGCTAATTTTATTCTGTAAATATAACGAATTTCCTTCTAATTCGATATGAATAGTTTCTTTGCGAGCATAAAGAATTACATGCTTAACTGAAAGACCTTCAATTAATTGATTTTTATATTCGAGCTTAGACTGTTTATCGATAATAACTTCTTTCTGATTTTTTATGATATCTTCCTGACTTTGAATATTGTTTTTTTGATCGGATATCACTTTTGCTTGTTCTACAATAACTAATTCCTTTGTTTTGAGCTCATTTTCGAGAGTATTCAAGCGTTTTTGAAGGTTTTTAATATTTTGGTCTTTAGCTTCCAGAATATTAATATATTGCTTTTTGATTTGGTTTATGCTGCTATTACTGCTTTTGTAAGATGATATTTGGTCTTGTAATTCAGCTATTCTAATTCGGTCGTAACCAATTGTCTCACGTAAATCTTTAATATTATTTAATAAACGTGTTCCTTTTTCACCAGGATATTCTAATGCACTTTGATTAATCCTGATAATATCGTATTGTTCGTAAACATCATTTACTTCTTTTTCTACTTCGTGCAGCAGTTTGGTGAGCTCCATAATTTCTTTTACCTCATCGCGATTGTCATAGGCTTTAATAGCATCTGTTTTGCGAGGTTCTTGTTTAAAAAAGGCTTTTTCGAAAAAGCCGGTATTAAAAATGTGAGCAATAGAATTATACTGAGAATAGGCCACATAGGCTAAAACTATGATTATGATACCCATTAGAACTCTTTCAAGCTTCATATCGAATTATTATTTTTTAAAATACTTTGTTTTAGGCAGCGAAGTTCAGCATTTTTTTAAAAAAAACTGTTAATCATTTGGTATTTTAATAAATGAAAATGC
>CAZTST010000008.1:0-15038 GCA_964616585.1 uncultured Draconibacterium sp. | reverse complement strand
TGTAGATACTAAATAAATGACTCCATCTTCATCAGTTTTAAGACTTGCAGGAAAATAAAAATCAGAAACCAGATGATAAGTTGAATCCAAACCAAATATAATTTGTCGTTGTTCTGAAAAACGTGATTTTAAAGCTCCCGAATATACATTCACATAGGCTTTTAGTAATTTATTTTGTTCTTGATATTCAGTAATTTCCAAGGCTGCTTTGCTTTTGCCAAGCATAGAATAAAAATAGCCTGAATAATGGCCTTTTAATTCTTCTAATTCCGAAACAGAAACTTGCTTGTAGTTTATTAGAGTAACTATTGATGAGCTTCCTTCAGGTTTTGTTTGAAGATAATAGGCAAGAAAAACAACGGCAATGGTAAGAAATATTAAGCCCCAACGGCGAAAAGCGCTGCGATTATCTTCTGAGCTGATAAGAATTTGTTGCAATGCACGATTTAATGCAATGTTCTTTTGATTCTTTTTTATGTGATTTGGCAGCTTAAATTTTTGCCAAAAAGCTGATTTTTTCTGCAAATCGATTGCTGCATTTTTAACTTCATTATTATCATTATCAATATTTTGAGATTGATATAGAGAAAGTGCAGCCCTAACATCAGCAGTGGTAACCGTTTTTAATTGGTCATCGGTTTTGGTCGAAATATTTTCATTGATTAAACGCCGAGCTTGAACACGATGAATTAACTCCAAAAAATTACGCACCATTCTACCATTCCCGAAATCTTTATCGCGATTTTCCCAAATGCTGTAAAACGACCGATAAACTAAATTCAGAGTTTCCTCACTAATCAAAAGATTATTACGCATTAATCCATTCGAAAATATTTCTATCAGCTCCTCGGGTGTATAATCAGGAAATTGAATATGAAGTGCAATCCGACTTTTTATGCCTGGATTTGAGTGAATCATTTGCTTAGTTTCATCGCCATATCCTGCAAAAATTACAATAAAGTTACTCCTATCATCTTCCATTCTTTTGATGAGAGTACTTAAAGCTTCGTTTCCAAAATCGCGTGGCGAATCCTCTTTAAACAATGAATATGCTTCATCGATAAAAAGAATACCTCCCATTGCCTGATTGATAAGTTCAGTGGTTTTGTATTCGGTATGTCCAATATATTGACCAACAAGTTTTTCGCGATCGGCTTCAATCAGATGGCCGGAACTTAAAACCTCCAAATCTTTAAAAATCCGACCTAAAATGCGGGCAACAGTTGTTTTTCCTGTTCCCGGAGCTCCTAGAAAGGCCATGTGGTGCGAGACTTCTGATTCTTTAAGTCCACGAGTGGCACGTTCCTTATTTACATCTATCAGACTTATAAGATCGTTTATTTGCTGTTTAACACTTTCAAGACCAATAAGTTCGTTTAATTCTTGTAGAGCCTTCATTTGGATACATTTTCCTTTAGATTTAATTTGTTTATTCGATTTTCAGACACAAATATACAATTTCTTGTGGTTGAGGTTGCCTGATATTTTATGAAGGTTTATTGAATTGAACGATCAAGAAATTTGCTTGATTTTAATTCTCAATAATTAAAAAAGCAGATGCAATTGTTGTATATTTCAACCATAAAAAATAAAAGATTTGCTCTTAAAAATTTCTGATGATGAAGGAAAAACAAAGTTTATCCGCTATGCGGAATGAAAATAGCTTTTTTATTGTTGTATACTACAATACTTTATCTGCTACGCGGAAGATTCTCCACAGCGGTTTGTCAGTCAATAATATTTAAAATAAAAAAATAAATGTCAGTAC
This sequence comes from uncultured Draconibacterium sp., assembly GCA_964616585.1. Lineage (GTDB taxonomy): Bacteria > Bacteroidota > Bacteroidia > Bacteroidales > UBA12170 > UBA12170. Next base: position 13,270 of record CAZTST010000008.1, on the reverse strand, counting down.
TTGTCAATTTTGCTATTTTCCCAACAGATAAGGGAACTAGTGTTAGTAATGAAGTTAGCGAGGTAATAAAAATCGTTATCGAAAGTGGTTTTGACTATAAACTAAATGCAATGGGAACAGTTTTTGAAACTGAAACCATGGAACAGGCACTTGCTGTAATTCAAAATGCATACAATGTTCTAAAAGAGCACGAAAGAGTTTATTTGGTTGTTAATATGGATATTCAAAAAAATAAAGGAGGGCGAATTAAGAGCAAAATCAAATCCATAGAAAATAAATTGGGAGCATTGAAAAAGTAGAAGTTTTTATTCTTTCGGAACGTGATATTTTATCTGCATTCCATGAATAAAATTACGCAAGATTTGGTCTTTACAAAGTTTGTATTGTTTTTGAGTGGGATTGCGAAAAAAAGCACTTAATTCATGTTTGCCAACTCGCATATCGGCCAGCATAAGAATGTCAATAATGTCTTCATCCTTAATATTTAAGGCAATTTTTAATTTTCTAAAGATGATATTATTATTCAATCGTTTCTCGGGCTTAGCTTGTTCGCCTTCTTTTTTACCACGTCTAAGGTTAATAAAACCATTTAAGAAAGTAGCAAATTGTATATCGTAAATACCCTTAAAATCAGGGTCTTCATCTTTTTTTAACCAGTCACTTATTTGTGCACGCGTAACTTCAAGATCGGCTAAAGCGAATATCTTTATCATTTGGTCATCGCTAAAGTCGAACGTGTATCTTATGCGGCGTAGTATGTCGTTATTATTCATGGAATTATTATATATTATTAAAAATTCTCAAATCAGTATTTTTTTGAAATGTAAATATACTTCCAAAATGGTTTCATTCATTAGCCAAGAGGAAAAATTCATTAATATTGCATTTATGATGCAAAATAAAACAGCAATAGTATTGGGTTCAACAGGACTTGTTGGTAAAAGTTTAGTTGAATTATTAATTAAGGATGATACATTTTCAATAATTAAATTATTGGTTCGGCGGTCATCGGGCTTCAAACATTCTAAAGTTGAAGAGCATATTGTTGATTTTGACGATATTTCTTCTTTTAAAACATTGATAAATGGCGATGTACTGTTTTCGTGTATGGGCACTACACTCAGACAAGCAGGCAGTAAAGAAGCTCAATTTAAAGTTGATTATACTTATCAATACGAAGTTGCAGAAGATGCCGCCCATAATGGTGTTTCAGACTATCTTTTAGTTTCAGCATCGATGGCTAATGCAAAGTCGGCAATTTTTTATTCTCGAATTAAAGGCGAATTAGACGATGCAGTAATGGAATTGCCTTTTGAACGAGTAATTATTTTCCGTCCAAGTGTTTTGATTGGAGAAAGAACAGAAAAGCGAATAGGTGAGGAGATAGGCGCAATATTTATGAATGGAATAGTAAAAATAATTCCTGCTTTGAAAAAATATCGTGGTATAAAAGCAATTGAAGTAGCTCAGGCAATGCTTGCAGCATATAAAAACTCATCTGCAGAAAAAGCAACAATTTATACACTGGAAGAGATTTTTGACTTAATAAAGAGTCTAAACTGAATAGCCAATTAATTATCCCAAAGAGATATCCGCCAGCTGGCGGATGATTAACCCAGATGCAACCAGTATAGACGAAATGAAATTATAATCACAACCTAGAAAGGGTTGAGCATTTAGTATGTTGATATTCAACCCTTTCAGGGTTGTGCGTTCATCTTTCATACTTCCGTGGGTTTGCACCCACGGCTATTCAAATTCAGTCCTTTCAGGACTATTTTCAGACTTCTCGGAGTAGACTCAATTTTTCTTTGTCCAATATTGTAATGTATCAATTGCTTTGTACCAACCTTTAATTCCGGTTTCAAATTTAGCTCTATCTTTAGATGGAGTAAAATGAACATCAGTTTGCCATATTTCTTGAATTTCTTCAAGATTTTTCCAAAATCCAATTGCTAAACCTGCTAAAAAAGCAGCTCCCATTACTGTTGTTTCTATAACTTTTGGACGAACTGTAACAGTGTTTAAAACGTCAGCTTGAAACTGCATTAAAAGATCATTAACAACTGCACCTCCATCAACTCTAAGTTCTTTTATAGACAAACCGCAGTCTGCTTCCATAGCTTTTAAAACATCCATTGTTTGATAAGCAATTGATTCTAAGGCTGCTCTTGCAATATGTGCATCGGTGGTTCCACGAGTAAGTCCGAAAATAGCTCCTTGTGCATACTGATTCCAGTAAGGCGCTCCTAATCCGGCAAAGGCAGGAACAAAATAAACACAATCTGAATTATTAACTGAGCAAGCTAACTTTTCTACCTCTTCTGAGGTTTTTATTATTTTCAAGCTATCGCGAAGCCATTGAACTACAGCTCCACCAATAAAAATACTTCCTTCAAAAGCATAAGTTGTTTTACCATTTATTTTCCATGCAACAGTTGTTAGCAATTGATTTTTTGACACGATTGGTTTTTCGCCAATATTCATCAACATAAAACAACCTGTTCCATAAGTGTTTTTTACCATTCCCGGTTTAGTACACATTTGACCAAATAATGCAGCTTGCTGATCGCCGGCTATGCCTGCAATTGGAATTTTACTTGCAAATAGAGTAGTAGATGTATATCCGTATATTTCGCTCGATTGTTTTACTGTTGGCAACATGCTTTTTGGAATTGTGAACAGATTTAATAATTCATCGTCCCAAATCATGCTGTTAATGTTGAAAAGAAGCGTCCTAGAAGCATTTGTAACATCGGTTATATGGAGTTCGCCTTTAGTTAAATTCCATATAATCCAAGTGTCTATTGTGCCTAAAATAAGTTCCCCGGATTCAGCACGTCGTCTAACTCCTTCAACATTATCTAATATCCATTTTACTTTTGTAGCTGAAAAATACGAATCAATAACAAGACCTGTTTTCTTTCTAATTAAATCTGATTTACCTTGTTTTTTTAATTCATCACAATAATCGGCGGTTCGTTTATCTTGCCAAACAATTGCATTATAAACAGGTTTTCCGGTTTTTTTGTCCCAAATTAAAACTGTTTCGCGCTGATTAGTAATTCCAATAGCAGCAATATTTGAAGCATTTAAACCTTTTTTTACAGTTGCTTCTGCCAGAATACCTGCTTGTGTTGACCAAATCTCAACAGGATCATGTTCCACCCAACCTGGTTTTGGAAAATATTGCCTAAATTCTTTTTGTGCAATAGATACAATTTTTCCTTTTTTATCAAAAATGGCTGCACGAGAACTTGTAGTACCTTGATCGAGGGCAAGAATGTATTTCTTCATTGTAAAATGCTTTTTTCGAGTGGAGTAAATTTAAGAAAAAATGTAGTTTGGCTCTATTTTAATATGTTTTTAATATTCAGCATCAACATTGGAAACCATTTGCCTGTTGTAGCTTTAAATCCCATGCCGAGTACAAAATTTCTGTAACCGTATAAATCAGGATATTCTATTTCCGGTTAATAAAAAAACAGGGTATTTACCATAGGGTTTTTCTACCAGACCGACAGATTGTATTTTTACATTTTTAAATCCTGCGCTTTTAGCTATACTTACAAATTCTTCTCTGTCGAAACCAAAATGGAATACGCCGGTATCTTCTTTATGAAAGGATCCATCCTCCTTATCTAGATCAGATATGGCAATTGTTCCTTTTGAATTTAGCATCTCATAAAATTTCTTGAACAATTCTAAAGTGTCTTTGACATGATGTATTGTCATTGACGAAATAATACCGTCAAATTTTTGATTTAGATTCTCTTTTGTTAAATCGATTTCAAAAATATCAAGACTACATTCTATTGAATCTCTTTTACTTTCTAAAGTTTCATTCATCGATTTTGAAATATCTATAGCAGTAATTTTACCGACATTCGGAGCAATTTTCGATAATAGCAATCCGGTACCGGAACCAAAATCCATAATATTCATATCTTTTGAATAGTCTAATTCTTTTAATATAAGATTGGCAATATTCGTAACATTGTCAGTTCGAGATATTTCTTTGTCGTAATCTTTTGCTTTATTGGCAAAAAAGTCTTTTTGATTTGATTTCATTTTTTATATAGTGTTTTAGAATAGGTTCGTGTAATATTTGTAATCGATTGAGTGCTTCATTCCTCTCAAATTCCAAGAAAGTTGAAGTGGGCTAAAACCTTTAATTTAACTACTGAAAAGGCTATTATTTTTATAGATTGTAGTGCCCAATATTTTTTTAATTATGTCCTGTCAATACATATGTAATTGTTAAGCCTTTTCTATTAAATAGTTCATTTTGTTTTTGAGCAGAAACTAATAAACTGTCAATTTCTCCTTCTGGCTCGTCCCATAAATTATGGTTAAATAATCTATCCAATGAATTGCTAATTCTTTCGATTTGTTCATTAGTAAATTTTTTACGATAAAGTAATTTATCTCGTTCATCTTGAGAAATCATATTACAAGAATTAATTATTATATCTCTTAAGTACAATGACCAAGTTAAAACAGACCCTTTGTGCCAAATTCTTCTTGCTTTTAACTGAATATTAGATAATGAACTATTACGTTTCTTTGTAATCCATTCGGTTAAAAAGCCTTTTTCGACAAGAAGATTTGAAACTGATTTAAAATTGTCAATCTCACTATCACGATAATCAAAATCAGATTTAAAATGTGCTTTGGAAGGGGTTAAATATAAAGTATTAGGGAAAATCGTTTTCCCTAATAAATCATCTGTTATTGGATAATTTGCATCTCTCGATGCTATCGCAATATGCTCATTTAGAACTGATAATTCTTTTGCTTGTGTCTTAATCGCACTTACAAGCATTTTTTTTGCTTCTGCTTTTGAATACTGCTGTTCTGAAACTAAAAAATTTATAAAATTGTCTTCAGTATGTGTTTCTGGAGGTTTAGTTTCGATAAATTTTTCTAAAAATTCTTTTTGAATCTCGGCTAACTTATCCAATAAGGTAGACGTATAAAATGGAATTTGTTTATGTTTTGAATGTGCTTCTAGATTTGTAATCATCAATTGGTCAAACAGTTGTTTGTTTTTTATTGTATCTGATGGTGCTATATAAATCTTAACATCTATTTCTGTTTGGTTATTTAAAATTTGAGAAGCAAATTTATGTTGTCCGTCAAATAGCTTTATTTTGTTACCAATCAGTCTTGCAATTGAAGGAGCTAGTTGAGGATGAGTTTTTAAATGGTCTCTTAATTTAACAAGTCTCTGATAAGCGATATATCGCGGTTGAAGCCCCTTTTCGTCATCATTTTCAATCCATTTATTTTGAATCCGAGCATAGAAATATTTTGCATCTAAAAGTTTGTCGTAAAAAATTGTACTAATTACTTTATCTACTCCGTCTTCTATAGTTATTGTGCCATTTTCTTGATTTGTAGAAAAACTTTTATGTTCAACTTTTTTTAAATCAAAGATGTCTTGAAGTTTAATTTTATTGTTCTTCTCTTCAAATAATCTTTCCAGTTTCAAATTGTCTCTGACATCATAAAGAGTTAGGTCCGATTTTCTACGGTTATATTCTTTCTTTACTATTCGGATATTTTCTAATGATGTTTCTCCGTCTTTCGCAAAAGCCTGTATATGGTCATATTCTATAACATCATCCTCTCCAATTACTTCACCAGAAATAAAACATTTTAGAGTCCCATCCGAATTAACTTGTTGTTTCTTGACTTCTTCCTTTTCTTTTTCAGTTAATTGTCTTTTCATATTTTCTTTCTTTTAATATAGGGCATAACTCCTTAATATATTTATAAAACTAACATTACACCTTTGATTTAATAAAATCAAAACTCATTTTCCGTATTTTATGTTCCTCAAAGGTAATTTTTTTAATTAATAATCCGATAGCTTTCAAATATGCAAAAGAAGCTTCGAAAATAGGCTTTTGAGAAATTTTCATCTTTACGAATCTTAATTTTATTATATTAGTGGGCAATTAAAAGCACAAATAAAACAAGCTAAAAGAGACCTATGAAATCTATTAACACAATTAAAGCAATATTAGTCTTAAGTATTTTATTCCTTGCGGTTTATGCACAAGCACAAAAAAAGCCGGTTCTTAAAGGCGAAAATCGTTTGGAAATGTTTCAAAAACACCTTGAACTTAAAAGCGATACAACTTTTTCCAATTTACATTGGCAATACGTTGGCCCAACAAATATTAGCGGGCGATGTACAGATGTGGAAGGCATTTCTCCTCGTGGAAGTAATTATACTATTTGGGTTGGATCGGCTACAGGTGGAGTATGGAAATCAGTAAATGAAGGTGTTACATTTGAATCGGTATTTGATGATATGCCCACAGCTTCCATTGGTGATATTGCCATTGACCCAAATAATGCTGATATTGTGTGGGTTGGAACAGGTGAAGCTAATATTTTTAGAAGTTCTAATGCCGGTTGTGGTATTTTTAAAACTACTGATGGCGGCAAAACCTGGAAGAATATGGGTTTGGAAAACACACAAACAATTGGAAGAGTTATGGTTGATTATTCTGATTCCGATGTTGTATATGTTGCTGCTACGGGTCATGAATGGACTCCAAATAAAGAACGTGGACTATTTAAAACCACAGATGGAGGAATAACATGGAATAAAATTCTATATATTAACGAAAATGCAGGAATTAGTGATTTTGTAATGCATCCTGAAAATCCAAATATTATCTATGCAACTTCGTGGGAAAGAATGCGATTAAAATGGGGCGATCCTCGAACAAACGAAAACACCAAACATTGTGGTGTGTGGAAATCAATAGATGCAGGAAAAACTTGGAAAGAGATAAATATAGGATTACCTGAAGCAAATTTTCGTGGAAGAATTGGTATTGATTTGTGCATAGCAGAACCGGATGTAATTTATCTTTTGCTCGATAATTATGAAATTGGCAAAGAAGCAGAAAAAGGTGATTTAGATGCTTATGGTCGTCAGAAAAAGTCTGATATTAAGGGTGCTACGGTATATCGCAGCAATAATGCGGGAGAATCGTGGGAGAAAGTAAGTGGATTGGATGAGGATTCTAAAAAGTATATGATGCGCCATTCCGGAACTTATGGTTGGGTATTTGGACAAATTCGTGTTGATCCAAAAGATCCGAATACTATTTGGACAATGGGCCTTTTCTTAAATAAATCTACGGATGGAGGTAAAACTTTTACTGCCATAAAAGATATGCATATGGATCATCACGGACTTTGGATAGATCCTAATAATCCTAACTATCTTCTTAATGTTCAGGATGGTGGACTTTCAATTTCATATGATTTTGGAGAAAATTGGAGAAATCCAATTGAAGAACTTCCATTGGCGCAATTTTATAATATTTCTTACGATTTTTCAGAGCCATTTAAAATTGTTGGTTCAATTCAAGATCATCATAGTTTTATTGGTGAAGTTGATATTTCGAGAGGAAGAGATAAGGTTAAACCGGTTGAATTTAAACCAACTGTTGGCGCAGAGGGTTGTTCACATGCAATAGATTCGCGTGATAATAATACTATTTATGGAAGCATTTTTTATGGAAATCTGGCAAAAAGTACAATTGATAATTTTAGTTGGGAAACGCTTGATATGTTATTACCAGAAACTTTACCTGAAGAACCAAAAATGAGAGGTCAATGGGTTGCGCCAACATTATTATCAACTCATAATCAGGATATTATATATCATTGTATGCAATATGTTATGAAATCGACTGATAAAGGCGATACCTGGGAAATCATTAGCCCTGATTTATCTTACAATGATGCAAATAAAATGGGCGATATCAGTCATCAAGTTATTTCTGCTTTTGATGAATCGCCCTTGCGTTTTGGATTGCTATATGCCGGAACTGATGATGGAAGATATTGGAGAACAAAAAATGGAGGTAAAAATTGGGAGGAATTAAGTAATAAAGAAATACCAAAGCGCTGGATATCAAGACTTGTTGCATCTGAATATGAAATGGGAACTGTGTATATGACTCAGACCGGTCGTAGAGATGATGATTTTCAGGTATATATATGGAAATCTGTAGATTTTGGTAATACATGGGAAGATATCTCAGGCAATATTCCTCTTGGCCCTATAAATGTTATTCGTGAAGACCCTGTAGATGAAAATATTCTTTATGTAGGAACGGATTTAGGTGCATATGTTTCAGTGAATAATGGAAAAACCTACTCAATTTTAGGTGATTTGCCTTTTGCTTATGTACATGATTTAAAAGTACATCCACGAGATAATATGATTATTATTGCCACTCACGGAAGAGGAATGTGGGTTTTAGATGCAAATACAATAAATAAGAAAAATGAACGAAGAAATAATTTTGCACCTGAACCAAAAGAAGATATGTAAGTGGATTTAAACATTTATATTAAAAAAAAGGATTTAGTATTTCGTTGCGTTGCTTTTTTTTACGAATCTATTATTCCGAAATTTTTTTGGAACGACATTCTGGAATACAGTTTTTACATGCTTCAACATTGTCATATTTTTCATAAGCAATATTTATAGCTTCCTGACAATCAATAAAATAGCCTAAATATTCTCTTGATGAAGTATCAGGCAAAAACTCACAATCATTTTTATGCACTTCATGTTTGCCCGAAATTTGAATATTTTTATCTATAAAATAGTAAAACATTGTTAATTTTTTTATAGGAGCACAAGATAATGAATGTATTTGACAATGAAAAGGATTTTAAAATTTCAAAATAGCATAATTATTTTTTACATTAAAAAAGTTGTATTTAAATATCTAAAAACAGATTTGAAATAAAAGCGGGAAATTATATTTAAAAAAATAATTGTGTGTCGAAAACTGTGTCGGAAAAAATAAAACCGCTGTAATATATTGAATTACAGCGGTTTTGTAATAATCAGTGAGGTTCCAAGCGGATTCGAACCGCTGTGCAAGGTTTTGCAGACCTCTGCCTAACCGCTCGGCCATGGAACCATTATCCTTACGGGCTGCAAATATACGGTTTTTTAAAATGGATGAAATTATTTTCAGTGAAAAAATGCAAAATTTATGTTTGACAAAATAAATTAGCGATAATGTAATTTTTCATTTGTAAAATTCAATAATTTTATATCTTTGCACCGCTAAAAAAAATTGGTCCGTTCGTCTAGGGGTTAGGACGCCAGGTTTTCATCCTGGTAACAGGGGTTCGATTCCCCTACGGACTACTTTTAAGCTTATTCATTTTCGGTGGATAAGCTTTTTTTTTGCTCTTTCTTTTTTTTGTCTTCGAAGTCGTTTATATTTGTAAAAACTATTTTACTATGTTTGTAATATTAGGATTATCCGGCAATAAGCCGGAGGTAACAAAAAGCACGGAATTCCTTCACTGTCCAAATTGTTATAATCAACGATTTTGGAATCTGATTCGCGAGCGTTCAAATTTTTCACTATTCTTTATTCCTGTTTTCCCGGTTAAAGATATGTATTATTTGGCTTGCCCTATTTGTAATTATGGCAATCAGCTCACTAAAACAGAATATAAGGAACAAATAAAAAAAACGCATGTCGTCTAGACGAAATTTCCTTCATAAATTTGGTTTAGGTTCAGCAGCATTACTCGTAACGCCAAAGATATTTGCAAATAACTCAATTGAGAAAGGCAAAAATAAACCCAATTTCACTCCTCCAATAATAATTTCTACCTGGAGTCATGGTATTGAAGCAAATGCAGAAGCTATTAAAATTCTAAATAATGGTGGTAATGCTCTCGATGCAGTAGAAAATGGAGTTCGTATTGTTGAAGCTGATGCAAATAACCATTCAGTTGGCATTGGTGGTTTTCCCGATGCTAGTGGTCGTGTATCGCTTGATGCTTCCATAATGGATCATAAGGGCAATGCTGGAGCTGTTTGTTATTTAGAGGATATTGTACATCCAATTTCTGTTGCTCGAAAAGTGATGGAAGAAACTCCTCATGTTATGCTGGCTGGAAATGGAGCTTTAGATTTTGCTTTGCAAAAAGGATTTGAGCGTCAGAATTTATTAACGCCGGAAATGGAAAAAGCCTGGCAAGAATGGGCGAAAACATCAGAATATAAGCCTGTTGTAAATTTCGAAAGTCATGATACAATTGGCTTACTGGCATTGGACAACAAAAACCATCTAGCCGGAGCTTGCACAACCAGTGGAATGCCATTTAAATTGCCTGGTAGAGTAGGTGATAGCCCAATAATTGGAGCGGGCCTTTTTGTTGATGGAGAAGTTGGCGCTGCCACCGCAACAGGTATGGGAGAATTGATGATGAAAACATTAGGCTCTTTTTTAATTGTTGAGCTTATGCGAAACGGACATTCTGCACAAGATGCTTGTGAAATTGCAATTAAAAGAATTTGGGAAAAGTATAGCAAAGATCAAGATAGCAAGTTTTTTCAAGTAGGTTATTTGGCTTTAGGAAAAGATGGAGATATTGGTGCTTATGCAATAATTGCAGGATTTCAATATGCGCTCGCTGTTAATGGCGAGAATAAGCTATTTAATGCAGATTACTTAATCAAAGAATAGATATGAAGACAATTATTCGATTATTTTTTGCACTAATATTTATTATTCCTTTCGTTTCTTGTAAAAACGAATTTGACCCAAACACTAAATTCAGTTTAATTCCTTTGCCCTACAGCCTTAGAGAAGGTTCGCAGACATTTTTAATTAATTCTGAAACAAGAATACTAATTAGTGGAGAAGATATTGAGAGCAGTGCGCAAATTCTAAAAGAATATATTCTAAATCTATCAAATCTTAATATTGAAGTTATTGAACAAGCAGAAGCAAAGAACCTTAAAAATATAATCTTAATATCAACCTTGAGTCAAGAAGAACGATTGGGTAAAGAAGGATATCGCTTAGTTGTTGATAAAGACAAAGTTATTTTAAGTTCTAACGATAGTGATGGCATTTTTTATGGAATTCAAACCTTATATCAACTATTTGAATTACAGCAATTAAAAGAAAATACTTCCGACTTGATAATTCCTGCTATTCGATTATGGGATGAACCACGCTTTCCGTATCGTGGAATGCATTTGGATGTTGCACGTCACTTCTTTGATGTCGATTTTATCAAACATTATCTCAATTTGATGGCATATTATAAATTCAATACCTTTCATTGGCATTTAACTGAAGACCAAGGCTGGCGAATAGAAATTAAGAAATATCCAAAACTTACCGAAATTGGTGCTTGGCGAACAGAATCTGATGGCAGTACTTATGGTGGTTTTTATACACAAGAAGATATAAAAGAAGTAGTTGCTTACGCGAAAAAATTACACATTACTATTATTCCTGAAATTGAAATGCCAGGCCATAGTCGAGCTGCAATAGCTGCTTATCCTGAACTTTCTTGTACAGGAAAAGCTTTAGAAGTGCCAAATGATTGGGGTGTTTTTAAAGATATTTATTGTGCCGGTAATGATAAAACTTTTGAATTTATTGAGGATGTACTTGATGAAGTAATCGCTTTATTTCCAGGAGAATATATTCATATAGGTGGTGATGAAGTACCAAAAGCGCGTTGGAAAGACTGTGATAAATGCCAGGCTCGAATGAAAGCTGAAGGTTTGAAAGATGAGCATGAATTGCAGAGCTATTTTATAAAACGAATCGATGCTTATTTGACTTCCAAAGGAAAAAAATTAATGGGTTGGGATGAAATATTAGAAGGTGGTTTGGCAGAAAATGCAACAGTTATGTCTTGGCGTGGAATGGATGGTGGAATTGCAGCTGCTCGTCAAGGGAATCAAGTTGTAATGACGCCTGGAACACATTGTTATTTCGACCATTATCAAGCAGATAGAGAGTTTGAACCAAAAGCAATTGGTGGTTATTTGCCTTTGAAAAAAGTATATGATTTTGAACCTGTTCCCGAAGATTTATTTACCGAACAAAAAGCTTTAATTCTTGGAGCTCAAGGCAATGTTTGGACGGAGTATATGGCAACTACAGATTATGTGGAATATATGATTTTGCCAAGAATGCTTGCTCTTTCAGAAGTGCTTTGGGGAAAGAAAGACAATAAAAATTGGCCTGCTTTTCAAGAACGTTTACAATATCATTTTAAATTATTCAATAAAAAAGGATATCGTTATTCAAAAGGAACTTATTTTCTAAATTTTGAAATGAATTTTGACACTATTAAGAATCAGAATTTTGTGGAGATTTTCTCTGAACAATTTCAACCAAAAATATACTACGCGATGAATGGCCTGGAACCAGATACTACTGCTAATTTGTACACGGAAGCTTTCTCTGTTTCAGAAATTGACAGTCTAATTAAAGCTGGAATTTTTGAAAACGGAAAGCTGATGCAGGCATCCACTCTCTTAAGACTTAACAAATAAATCTTTTATTTCTCACGAAAGAAAATAAAATTGTAAATCGCCAATGCAATAGCTGCTCCAGCTCCAATGCTTGCAATAACCAACCATATTTGTGATGGATTATAAGTCGTCCATAAATAATTGGTCAGCTCTATATTGCTTATATTTAGTTGTTTAGCAGCCTCGCTAAAAAATTCGTTATGAGATAAATCAGTTGATATTTGAAGCCCTTTTTCTTTCACTTCATTAAGTAATAATGTGTGTTTATCCGACATATCCTGATAAACTTTTCCTGAAACTATTCCTGCAAAAATATTCCCTAAAAACAATGGAATAAAAGAGTAGCCCATATAAAGTGCTTTTTTATCAAAAGGAGCAATTCGTCCGATATATTCAGTAATTTTTGGTGAAGCTGACATTTCGCCAATTGAAAAAACAAAAATGGCAATAACGATAAAAGTAACATCTTGTGTAAAAAATGATAATGATAAGCCTAAGGTTGCAATTATAAAACCTCCAACCATTGTGCTAAGTGCTTTCCATCGCATTACTATACTCGAAATAATTATTTGAAAAGCGATGATAAATAAAGCATCAAAATTTGTAATAAATTCAGCTTCCATTACACCATTATGACCATAATTTTCAGCTATAAATGGCATATTCTCACTAAAATATTGAAACATGCCCGATGTATCTACCCATTGCGAGATAAAAACAGGCAGAGTAAAAAATAATTGAAGATACATAGTCCAAAAACCTGATGCAATAATTAGAAAAATTACAAATCTATAGTCCAGAATAACTTTATAAATATTGATAAAAACTTGTTTTATGGTTGCAAAAAGAGGCTCGCTAGATATAATTCGATTAGGTTCGCGATAAAACAATAAAAGAATAAAGTTAACCGATATCATG
>CAZTST010000007.1:29863-30003 GCA_964616585.1 uncultured Draconibacterium sp. | reverse complement strand
AATAGTGGTTCAGTTTGATCCGGAATTAGTGGTTCAGTATGTACCGGAATAATCACATATATAATGAACATTACGATTTATTAGAGCGGAGAAAGAGGGATTCAGCCATAGGCATCCCTTTGGGAGAACCTTCCGGTGGC
>CAZTST010000007.1:0-29763 GCA_964616585.1 uncultured Draconibacterium sp. | reverse complement strand
CAAAAATGGAGATGCATAGTACATCTCCAATTTTCAGGCGGAGAAAGAGGGATTCAGCCATAGGCATCCCTTTGGGAGAACCTTCCGGTGGCGTGACCCTAATATCAAATAATCTTTTGCTCCTTTAAATACTGATAACCAGCTATTGATTTGAAAAAATGCTCTCTTTTATAGGCTTCACTCCTAGTTTCAAAAACTTCTTGATAATGCAAAACCCAAGGAAGTCTGCCTTTCGTATAACGAACTTTTCCTTTATTATGCTCCTGCAATCTTTTATCAAGATTTTCTGTGCTTCCATAATAATAGGTTCCGTGACTCTGGCTTTTTAATATGTAAGTGTAATACAACATTCTTAAACACAAAAATGGAGATGCATAGTACATCTCCAATTTTCAGGCGGAGAAAGAGGGATTCGAACCCCCGGAGGTGTTACCCTCAACGGTTTTCAAGACCGCCGCATTCGACCGCTCTGCCATTTCTCCGCTGCAAAAGTACACCTTTTTTTATATTCTCAAACGAAAAGTAAATTATTTTTAAAGCTTAAAACTAGTCGTATTTATCTCAGTATTTTACACACTTTAAAAGAGAAGAACTAACAGTTGAAATTCATTTATTTTAAGCAATTATCGAGATTATTATTCATTGCTGGCCAGATAAAAAGTGAATTTTCGTACTTTCGCTTTTCAATTCAAATAAAAATATGCCTTTACAAACTGCTATTGTTATTCTCAACTGGAATGGACGAAATTTTTTACATGATTTTCTCCCTTTCGTTCTTAAATACAAACCCTTATCAGCTAAGATATATGTTGCCGATAATAATTCATCTGATACTTCTTGTGAGCTTATTTCGGTAAATTTTCCAGAAGTTGAATTAATTAAGTTGGAAAAAAACTACGGCTTTGCTAAAGGTTATAACGAAGCTTTAAAAAAAATAAACGCCAAGTATTATATACTTTTAAATTCCGATATTGAAGTAACTGAAAACTGGATTGATCCAATTATTACTTATTTAGATGATAATTTGGATGTTGCCGCCTGCCAACCAAAAATAAAATCCTGGCATAATAAAGAATATTTCGAATATGCAGGTGCAGGTGGTGGGTTTATCGATTTCTTAGGTTATCCTTTTTGCCGTGGTCGTATTTTTCAGGAACTTGAAAAAGATATCGGTCAATTTAACGATATAAAAGAAGTATTTTGGGCTAGTGGAGCATGCATGTTTGTAAGAGCAAATATTTATCATAAATTGGGCGGCTTTGATGAAGATTTTTTTGCACATATGGAAGAAATTGATTTTTGCTGGCGAACTAAAAATGAAGGTTATAAAATAGTTTATAATCCACAATCAACTGTTTATCATATTGGTGGTGGCACTTTGCCTAAAAATAATTCGCATAAAACATATCTAAATTTTAGAAATAATTTTTGTTTGTTGTATAAAAACCTGCCTAAAGATCAATTAATTTCCATTTTTTTTTATCGCATGATTTTAGATGGAATCGCAGCTGTTAAATTTTTACTTGACGGAAGTTATAAAGATTTAGCTGCAGTTTTTAAAGCACATTTGTATTTTTATAGAAATCTTCCTAAGCTCGCAAAAAAAAGAAAATCATTAACTCAAAACCATGTTTCGGAAATTTATAAAAAGAACATTGCATTTGAGCATTTTATTCGAGGGAAAAAAAAGTTTAACGAACTGGATATAAGTAAATTTTCGAAATAAATTGCTATGCAAAGAGGCCGTTTAGAAACTTATCCAACAAAAATACTATTGGCTTTTATTGAAGCTGTTGGTGGTAATGAAGATTTATTTGAGTGGTTACTTAAAAACGGCTATTCTGAATTGGCTCTTTTATCTAAGTCGTTGCGAGGTGGCGATGCAAGTAATCAACTGCTTATCAAGCTTAACTTTCCACAATTTGCTGCTTTTGATGCTGCCATTCATGGCGATATGAAAGCATTAATTTGGCTAAAAAAACACAACTTTGAATTTCTAATACGATTGGCAGTTGCATCTCGTGGTACAGAAGTGGCTCTTGATTGGTTTGAAAAACAAGATTTAAAAATTTTTGTTATGCTGGCAAAAAAAATTAAATCTTTTATAGATAGTCAGGTTTTTGATGTGCATAAGCGCCGATTTTAAAACTGATTAGCCAAACGCAGGCAGATATACTGTAAATTTTGCACCATTGGCTCTCCCCTCTTCTACTTCTATTTTCCCTTTGTACAACTCCACAGTTTTTTTGCAGAATTGTAATCCAATTCCTGTACCTATTGGTTCAGGATTTATTGAATTTAAATCAGACTTTAATGGTTTTGTGGTAAAGAAAGGATCGAAAATTTTACATATTATATTGTCTGAAATGCCATCGCCATTGTCTTGAACCGAAAACCAATGAAAACCATCTGAACTGCCTGTTTCTATGTCAATGCATGGATTTTTTATCTTATACAAAGCATCCATGGAATTTTTTATCAGATTTTCGAAAATTTGAGCAATATCACCTAATGTAACTAAAACCGCTAAACGATCAGACGATAAACTGATCTTCTTTTCAACTTGATTTTTAAATTTTAAATCCACTTCAAGAAATTCGAGTTCCTGTTTAATCATGTCGTTTAAATCGTATATATCATTTTCCTGAATTTGATCGGTACGACTTTTACGAAGCATTGATTCCAAATTACTCGCCATTTTTCTTAAAACCTCATCGTTTAATTCCCACATTTCCCAAACTTCCGCTAAATGGTCTTTAAGTTCTTGTTTTTCAATACCATCATCAATTTTTGCATTTAAATCGACTCGCATATTTTTTATCAAATCAGAAGCTGCCAATGCACTCGAAATCGGACCACGGATATTATGAACTACACCTTGAATAAATTGTGCCAAAATGGTTTCGCGCTCTTTTTTCAAAAGTTCGTTTGTGCGCTGCTCAACTACAACTTCCAATTCTTTGTTATAAGCATTAATTTGATCGCGATCGAGCTTTGCCTGCAGATGATTTTTCACCCTTTCAATCACTTCAAGCTCTTCGAACGGTTTTGTAATATAATCGACTGCACCAACTTTAAAGCCTTTAATTTTATCTGAAGTATCATTTTTAGCAGTTAAAAAAATAATAGGAATATGGGCTGTGGTTTCATTCTTTTTTAACTTTTCACAGATTGTAAAACCATCCTCATCAGGCAACATTACATCAAGCAAAATAATATCGGGCGTGGTTTTTTCGAGAAGTTGGTAAGTTTCTTTTCCACTGGTTGTTAAAGCAAATGAATAACCTTGATTTTTCAAAATAGCTCCAAGTACCTGAATATTTTGAGGAACATCGTCAACAAGCAAAACAAGCGAATTCTTTTTCATGGTTTATTTTTTAAAAATTGTTCATTTGTGGTTACAAATTGGTCTGGCAATTTTGCACAAGCTTATTACAAAAATACATAATATTATACTATTTTACTAATATGCTTAAGTTTAGCCATTATTCGTTGCAAAGCCGTAACATCAAAAGTTTCTATAGCAATAATAATATTTTGAACAATCTCCTTTAACTCATTAACATCAAAATCGTTATAATTTAGGCATATTATATGAAGTTTATCTGCAAATGCCTTCCAATCGTCTAAAACAAAAGTGCCTTCCACTTTTGAGAAATGCTCAGCAATCTCGTTTCGCAATTCTATAGGAAGCTTTTCTTTAGCGTCTTGAGATTTTATATTCTCATCAATATTATTGATTGCATTATTGGCAATATTTGAGCTTGTTTGAGACTCGGTAAATACAAATGGAAAAGCCCATTTTGCAACTATGCCTAAATCTGCTGATGAATTTAATTTAAGACTAAACTCACCACCTAATTTTTCAGCTATCATTCTGATAAATAATATATTAAAAACTCTATTATTTATATCCTTGATGTTTATCCCTTGCTCAAAAAAATCATTAAATAACTTAATCTCTCTAATAATATCATCATCTTTCACAGAATCTTTTCCGCTTTCATAAATAAAATAACAATTTTGATTTATTTCCAATTTCAGATTCCCTTTTGGTAAATCAACAATTTCATTGAATATATTGAAAAAAAGATCTAATGAAATTTTAAAATACTCAGTATCAATATTTAATTCAACATTTTCTAGCTCTGAAGCATTATATTCAAATACTAAATCTTTTTTATTTTGCCGATGACGTAAATATGATTGCAGATATTCAATAGGTGGAGCTAAGCGCGAATCCAAAATGAAATTGTAATCTTTAATCTGTTCAAAATCCGATTGCAGCTTTATACTTTTAAATAAATCGCGTGCATTTTGGTTTATTCTTTCAATTACTAATCTGTCAGTATCATCTAATTCTTCAACTTCTTTTAAAACCTCCGAAAATCCAATAAGTGCATTGTATTGATTAAAGATTGTATGTTTAAGTCGTGAGCTAACACTTTGATTCAAATTCTCGTTTAAAATTAATTTAAATTCATATAAGCCGTCAGATTCCTGAATAAATTTTACATTATAAAAAGTAGTAAGGAAATTAAAAAGCGGCAAATTATCGAGTCCTTTTTCAGAATTTGCTTGAATAAAATTCGCAAAACGATTAAAAAGAATTTTATCACCATCTAAAATATTGTGCTTTTCAAGCGAAACCGATGTGTTATTATCAATCACAAATTCACGTGAAAGACAGATTGTAAAAGCATTAAAACTATGTTGCGTTAAATATTTTCGCATCTTTGCGCATCTTAATGGATCAAACGCTAAGATAATAAATTTTATCGTTTAATTAATACACAATTCCATACGAAACTAAACTATTAAATGAAGGATTTCACTCAAGGCAAAATTTCAAAACAAATATTTTACTTCGCATTACCGATTGTTTTTAGCAGTATTCTTCAACAATTATACAGTATAACAGATAGTATTTTTATTGGTCACTTTGTTGGAAAAGAAGGGCTTGCCGCTATCGGAGCCTCATTTCCATTAATTTTTGCTTTGATTTCGTTTGTAATTGGCATTGGCTCCGGGTTTACAGTTGTAATTTCTCAATATATGGGTGCAAAGCGAATTGAATCTGTTAAAAAGGCTGTTGCGACCATGTATATTTTCATGTTTTTTGGTGGAATTATTTTAACAATAATTGGAATTTATATCTCTCCATATATTTTTAAGCTTACCAATCTCCCTGCAGAAGTAATTCCTGAAGCTATCGATTATATTCAGATTTACCTGATGGGAACAATTCTTTTCTTTGGTTTTGCAGGAACCAACGCAATTCTTCGTGGTTTAGGCGATTCTAAAACGCCTTTCTATTTTACACTTATTGCAACAATTGCTAATATTTTCCTCGATTGGTTATTTATTACACAACTAGATATGGGCGTTAAAGGAGCTGCACTTGGTACTATTATTGCCCAAGGAGGAGCCTTTTTTACAGCAATCATTTATTTAAATCGAAATCATGAACTTATAAGTTTTCATTTAAATAAGCTTAGCTTCGATAAAAAAATCTTTAAGGAGAGCGTTAATATTGGATTACCAACCGGTTTTCAACAAACAATAGTTTCGTTTGGTATGATTGCCCTTTTTGGAATAGTTAATGGTTTTGGAACTGATGTGGTGGCTGCATATAGCATTACTCTTCGTATTGAATCAATTCCAATAATGCTTGCCATGAGCTTTGCTGCTGCTATTGCACCTTTTGTAGGTCAAAATGTTGGTGCTAATCAATTGCATAGAGTTAAAAAAGGATACCAAAGTACACTTTTGATGACCAATGCTATTTCAATTTTAATCAGTGTCTTATTTTTAGTTGCGCCACGCTTGATTATTCAGATTTTTACAACTGATAAAGCCGTTATAGAAATAGGTGTTGAATATATGTATGTTGTGGCTCCTTTTTATATTATTTTCTCTACAATGTTTATACTTAACGGCACTCTAAGAGGCGCCGGAGCGACTTTAATACCTATGTTTATCACATTAATTGCACTTTGGGCTGTTAGAATTCCTGTTTCCTGGATATTATCTGAAAACATTGGAAGAGTTGGAATTTGGTGGGGCGTTCCAATTGGTTGGACAGTGGGAATGATTATTTCTTATATTTATTATAAAAAAGGAAATTGGAAGAAATCAAAAATTGATATGGAACCAAAACCAATTGAAATCGAGATTTAACCTTTAATTGCTCTGTTTAAAAAAGCATTAAATGGCGCCATTGCTTTAAAAACCGGAACAATATGAACGATAAAATTTTCTCTCGCTAATATCACATCATCAAGCGGCTTAAAAACTGTAAAGCTTTTCATTTTAAGCAAGTCGATATATTTAGAACCAGGATCATAACCTTTTGGTGGTCTTACTAATGAATCGCCTTCTATTTTTGAAAAATGGCGTTTAAAATTTCTTGCTTCTGTTATCGTTATTAATTCTTCGCCCGAATAATTAATTTCATCGCGTATTGCTTTTAAATTTTTTGGGCTTGGCATGTAGCTTCCTCCTCCAACAAAAGAATTCCCGGGTTCCAGATGCAAATAATAGCCAGCATTAGCACTCTTGCGTCCACCCATTACTAAAAAACCTCCCATATTTGTTTTGTATGGATCTTTATTTTTACCAAAACGAACATCTCGATAAATTCTGAACAAACAATCATCAGGCTCTAATAGACCTAACGAATGATCAAAATTAGGTACTTCATCAATCAGTTTTTTTAATAAACAAATCATAGCCGCCTTAGCTTCTTCATATTTATTTTTATTCCGTTGAAACCAATCACGATTATTATTTTCTTTTAATTCAGCTAAAAAATCTAATATTATTCTTGTTTCCATAGAGTTACATTTGATAAATTCTTTACATTTATTTGAAATAAAAATAATTATTCCTACATTTACACTACAAATGTAAGAATTAAATCAATGAGGTTTTTTTACACTATCCTCTTATTGCTATTTTTAAGCATTTCCTTAAAAGCGACTCAGCCATATCAGCCGGTTGGCGCTAAAGCTCTTTCTATGGGTGGCGTTAGTTTGTTGCCTGCTGATTTTTGGTCGGTTTTTAACAATCAGGCAGGATTAGCCTCGCAAACAAATTTAGCATTCGGTTTTGCTTACGATAGTTATTTGGGTTTAGATAAAAATCTGAGTCTTAAATCCGGTGCTTTTGTGCTTCCAACAAATAGCGGAACTTTTGGACTGAGTTTAAATTATTATGGTTATAGTGCTTATAATGAACAAAAAATTGGTTTAGCCTATGGCAAATCGTTGGGAGAAATATTTGATGTAGGAATTCAACTGGATTATTTATCGGTGAATATAGGAAACGATTATGGAAGCGCTAATGCCTTCACTTTTGAAATTGGAATATTGGCAAAACTGAGCGAATCGCTGCAAATAGCTTCCCATATATATAATCCATTTATGGTAAAATTGGGGAAAATAAATCCGGAAATAACTCCTGCAGTTTTTAAGATTGCAACTGCTTATAAAATTGATAATGAAATACTTATGCTTACTGAATATGAACAAAGTATTAACGCACATGGCATTTTTAAAATTGGTATGGAATATCATTTAATTGAGCAATTATTTATCAGAGCAGGTCTGGCAACAAATCCTAATTTATTCAGTTTTGGACTTGGTTTAAACATAAATGGTTTCAATATAGATTTTGGAAGCAGTTATCATCAAATTTTGGGCTTTTCGCCTAAAGCAGCTATATATTATCGTATTAAATAATTTCTTTTGAGATGTTTTTTTTGATTGATAAACGATTTGTCTTTTTTCTGGCTCTAATTTTACTTTTTCCTCTGCTGATATTTTCGCAAAGCGAAGCCATTCAAAGAACATTGGAAAACTTAAGCGAAAACCAGGATGTTCTTTTAGACTATACTGAACTTATCGAAGAGTTGGAAATGCTTGAAAATCAACCTATAAATTTAAATTCCAATCAGATAGACCAGCTTCACCAACTTTTTTTAATTAGCGAATTTCAGCTCGAAAACTTAAAAAATTATATCATTGAAAACGGTCAGTTATTATCAGTTTCTGAACTGCTTTTAATTGATGGTTTTACACGAGAAAATACAGAAGCAATTCTCCCATTTATTGTGGTTAAGCCAATTGAAAAGCTGGAACTTCCAAATCTTAGTCAATTAAGCAAATATGGCCGGCATGATGCTTTTATTCGCTTTCAGAGAACAATTGAGACCCAAAGTGGGTTTCGGAAATTTGAAGATGGAGATAATCTTAATTCGTATTATTTGGGAAATGCAAATAAATATTATCTGAAATATAAATACAGTTATTCGCGACAATTTCAGTGGGGAATTACTTCTGAAAAAGACGTAGGAGAACTTTTTTTAAAAGAGCCTGAAAACCGGCAACTCCAAACAGAGATTGATAATTATTTTAAAAAAGGATTCGATTTTAATTCTTTTCATATCTATGGACAGGAATTAGGTCTGGTAAAACAAATTGCTTTGGGCGATTATCATTTACTTTTCGGTCAAGGTTTAACTCTTTGGACAGGACTTTCTTTTGGAAAAAGCGCTGACGCTGTTCAATTAAAACGATTTGAAAGTTTTATAAAACCCAATACTTCTACAAATGAAAATGGGTTTTTACGAGGAGCAGCAATTCATTTGGGGCAAAAACGATGGTCGGCAGTTCTGTTTTATTCAAAAAATAAACAGGATGCTACTTTGCAAACTGATGAAGATGGAAACGAATACATTTCTACGCTTTTGTACACAGGTTTGCACAGAACAATTTCAGAATTAAGCAAAAAAGAAATAGTTGATGTTCAGCTGTTTGGAGGAAGATTTAAATATGCATTTAATAAATTTTCACTGGGTTTTACTGCTTTCAATACAGGATTAAGTAAAGACTTAATTAGCAGTTATACACCTGAAAATATTTTCGATTTCCGTGGAAATAATTTAACTAACTATGGCTTGGATTATGAATTTAATTTCTGGAAAGCTCATTTTTACGGAGAAATAGCTCACAGTTCAGTTGGTGGTAATGCTCTTTTAAGCGGAGTCAATATTTCGCTAAATTCTCGTTTTCAACTTTCAATGTTGTATAGAAACTACGAACGAGACTATCAAAATTTATTTGCATCGGCATTAGCCGAAAATAGTAGTGTAAATAACGAAAAAGGGCTTTTTGTCGGAATCAAAATTTTATTAAGTAAAAAGTTTAGCTTACAAGCTTACGTAGATTCTTTCAAGTTTCCATGGCTTAAATATGAACAAGACAGCCCTTCAAAAGGAATTGAATATAGAGCTCAATTGTTCTACGATTATAATCGAAATATTCGTATGCACTTCAAATTCAAATACAAACAAAAAGAAGTCAACACACATTCTGAATCTATTGGAGAAACAAACTTTCTTCAAGATGAAACAAAATACGGCTGGCAATATCAAATTAATTATAAACTAAACGATAGATTTGAACTTAGAAACCGAATAGAAATTTCGCAATTTACGGAAGGTTTGGAAAATGCTAATATGGGTTTTATGCTCTATCAGGATGTTAATTACCATTCGGCTAACCAGCGTTTTGTCAGTAATACAAGAATTGCTGTTTTTAATACTGAAAGTTATTCGAGCGCAATATATGCTTACGAAAATGATGTTTTATATGCATTCAGCATACCGGCATATTCTGGGCAAGGAATTAGATTTTACCAATTAGTAAATTATGATATAACAAAAAATATCGACTGCTGGTTTCGATATAGTTTAAGTTATTATCCTAATAATAAAAGTATTGGCAGTGGTTTAGATGAAATAAACGGTTCGTTTAAATCGGAAATAAAGTTTCAGATGCGAATTAAAATTTAAGTCTATTAGGTTTTTGAATTATTTTAACTCCTTGAATAATTGATCGATATCGGAAATCTTGAAGCTATTATTGATAAAGTAATCCACACCTGCCTTCCTGTATTCTTCTATAATCGGATCGATAAGTGTATCAACAAGAGCTATATATATCGGATTTTTAGAATCCGGATTGGATTTTATTTTATTCTTTATCAAACTGAAACTGTTTAATTCTTTTCCGCCAATTAGTTGTAAGCCGATGAAAACAAAATCGAATATTCCTTTAATATCATTCAACGATTCGTAATTCAGCTTAATACGCGATAGAATACCTTTTTTCCTTAGCATTTGGACTAAAAGATTTTGTTTAATCGTGTCATTCATAATTAGTAAGGCATTGTTGCCATCAAAAGTCAGATCCTTTTTCTCAAGAGGTTTCCGCTGATTACGTGCTGCATTCATTTGGCTAACTTTATCGTGATAACCAATGCTAAAATTCAATTCGATCCAAAATTTTGAGCCAACACCTTTTTCACTTTCAAATCCTACTTTGGCATCAAGAACTCGAGCCAAATTTTTCGCAATCAGCAAACCAAATCCTTTGTTTAATTTTTCAGGGTTATCATTTTCAAAATCTTCCTCCTTAAAAATATTAGCCTTCTTAAATTCATCAATACCAATTCCGCTGTCCTCAACAATAATTTTTATACGAGTTCGATTTGAAGTTTTGCTTAAAACTTGAGTCTTAACTTTTATAAATCCATCGTATGTAAATTTTATGGCGTTTTCAAGATAAATATTCACTAACTGATTAAACTTTCGCTTATCGCCAATCAAGAAAGAAGGCAAATTTTCTTCAACTTCGTTTTCAAAAACAATAGTGCCACTTTGAAATCTCATACGTGCAACCTCAATAAGCTGAACTATATTCTTTCGATAATTGAACATAGATTCAGAAATCGTTTCCAAAGATTGGTGCTTTTCGACTAAATTTGATTTAAACTGCATTATTCCATCCTGAAGGTTAAAACCTGCCATTTTAATTATTTCAAAAAGCGATTTTTGAGCTTCCTGATTCTCCTCATGATGTAATAATTGGATTGCATTCAAAATAGCCTCAAGCGAAAGGTCTAATTCATGGCCGCTGCTACGTATGAAATCTTCTTTCAACTTTAATTTAGAAGCATAGTCTATTTTAACGTTTTGAATTTCTTTAAAATGTTCCGAAAGGATTTTTTCAAGTTTTAAGCGGATAATATCTCTATCGTTTCTTAATTCAGTAAAATCTTCGTGCAAAAGCTGAACGGCGTTAAACACATCATAAAACAAATGATTTTCGTTAATTTTAAATGAAACATTATCATTTGGTGCGCCAAATGTAATCTTCGAAATTTTATCAAACAAAATGTTTGCAATACGTTCATTTTCTTTTTGTTGACTATTTTTTTGCCTATTTAAAGCAAGGATTTCTTCTTGCTCTGCTTTATGTTTTGATGCTTTTTGCCGATTTAAGTTAGATTGTTTAGATGTATTGGATATTTTGTATTTATCAGCAATAATCAATTCAAGAGCTTCCTCAAAGGTATTTGCAATACGAACTTTTACAAAAGTTGGATGCATTAAAATACCTAATCGAACAACGGTTTTCATTCTAGTATTTAAACCATAAAATACCATTAAATCAATTTTATCAATTCCATTGATAATGTAATCGGTAAAATCTCTCCTTGCTTTATTCTCAGCACCATTAACAGAAGAATAGTCTTGGATTCGATAATATTTATTATTATTGCCCAGTTCGCTATTTACAACCTTATCAAACAGCACATTAGCCATCACTGAATTTTGATATCTGATATATCCTGATGGTCGTGAAACTAAAATGTTTTCATCTATTAAATCTATTTTATACGAATAATCGCTTCCCGGATCATTAAAAGTCCATGCATGCCTCGAACGAATTTGAAATAATTTATCATAAACCTCAATTGTTTTTTCAGGCAGTAAATAATAATTCTTTGGTTGTAAATCTTTAACTTTTTGAATTTGATAATTCGAGATTAACTGTTTTGCCATTTCTAGTGCGGCTTTTTCATCTTTTACCATAAAAAGTCGATTGCTTGCCAGTCTATTACTTATTATCTTAAAAATGGCAGAAACGAAGTAATTCATTCCGTAAAATGCAATACTAATTTTATCGTTTTCGAAAACTCTTCCTTCAACTATTTGCAAACGAACTTCAGGTGCGGCTTTTTTAAAATTAGTAAAATCGAATAAAAAAATCAGAAATTCAGCGTTTTTAAAATATTCGACTTCCAGAATATCAAAACTTTTAGACATGCGCTCAAACGAAGCAACATTTAAATATCCAAATGGTTGAAACCGAATAATATTATAATCAATTAATGAAAAATTCCAGCCTGATTTACTTGATTCATCTGTATAGGCCAGCTTATCAATAATTGTCTTTAATTGTTGCGTTAATTCTAAATCCACTGGTAAATAAATTGGAGTTTATATTCTATGGCAAAAAAAGCTAGCTCAAAAGTAAGAAAAAAATTAATTTGTCCGAACAATTTTAGCGCCTAGCGATCTTAAACGTGTATCAATATTTTGATATCCTCTATCAATTTGTTCGATATTATCTATTATACTGGTTCCATCTGCAGAAAGAGCAGCAATTAAAAGCGCAACACCGGCACGAATATCCGGAGAAGTCATCCGAATACCTCTTAAACGAGCTTGTCGATTCATTCCAATTACAGTAGCACGATGTGGATCGCATAGAATAATTTGAGCTCCCATTTCTATCAATTTATCGACAAAAAACAAACGGCTTTCAAACATTTTTTGATGAATCAAAACACTTCCTTTTACCTGTGTAGCAACAACTAAAGCAATGCTGATTAAATCGGGCGTAAAACCCGGCCATGGAGCATCTGAGATAGTCATTATGGCTCCATCCATATAAGTTTCTGCAATATATTCGTCCTGTGCGGGTATAAAAATATCTTCGCCTCTTCGCTCAATTTTAATACCCAGACGCATAAAAGTTTCAGGAATAATTCCCAAAGCATTGTAATTCACATTTTTAATGGTCAAAGACGATTGAGTCATAGCAGCCATTCCAATGAAACTGCCAACTTCAATCATGTCGGGTAAAAGAGTATGAGAAGTGCCTTTCAAATGAGAAACACCTTTAATTTTTAGTAAATTAGAGCCAACACCTTCAATTTTTGCGCCCATATTATTAAGCATTGAGGCTAATTGCAAAAGATAAGGCTCACAAGCTGCATTAAAAATAGTAGTTTCACCTTCGGCTAAAACTGCTGCCATTAGAATATTTGCAGTTCCGGTAACAGATGCTTCGTCCAGCAACATATAACTGCCTTTTAACTTATCTGTCCGGATATGATAGTAGCTTTTATCTCTAATAAATTCAAATTGAGCTCCTAATTTTTCAAAACCGATAAAATGCGTATCCATTCTTCTACGACCAATTTTATCACCGCCGGGAGAAGGCAAATATGCTTCACCAAATCGCGCTAAAAGCGGCCCCATCAACATTACAGAACCACGCAAAAGTCCTCCTTGCTTAAAATAAGCATCCGACTTAAGATATTCTAAATCAATATTATCTGCCTGAAAAGCAAAAGAATGATTACCCAAATCGTTTACTTTTACGCCCATATTGCGTAAAATATCGATTAAACGATTAACATCATGGATATTCGGAACATTATGAATTTCAAGCTTATCGTTGGTTAACAAAACGGCACATAGTATTTGAAGGGCTTCGTTTTTAGCACCTTGAGGCTGAATGCTTCCCGATAATTTATACCCACCTTCAATTATAAAAGAGCTCATAAATAGAATAAAATTTATATGATAAAAACTCTAAAAAGTTAAGAAACGATAATTTACCGATACTGTCTTCTTTTTGGATTCTGCTTGCTTTTATTCATCTTATTTACAGGTTTTCCACCTCTTGTAGCAGGTCGTTCAACCCATTTCTTTTTGTTAAGTTGATTTACAATCTCTTCTGTCGAGCTAAATTCAAAACCTTCTTTCACTTTTAATTTCCCATCAGACAAAACAGCTAAATGCGATAAAATAACTTCATCATCAACTGTTTCTCTATTCCAGTTTAAATATGCTTTTTTTAAATGGTTAGCAATATTTTCAACCAGACTTTCTCTTTCCTCGCCCTCATCATAAGTCATGGCTAAGCGAACCATTTTCTCAATATTCAAACCATAAGGTCTGTATTTTATTCTTCCATCGGAATAATTTAACATTTTTGGTTTGGCAGTAATAGCATCTTTGTCAGGCATAGGATAAGGTGCATCCACATCCAATTTATAATCGGAAATTATATGAAGATGATCCCATATCATGTGATTATAATCGCCATAAGAGCCGGTACTTATATGCATTTGAGTCATTACTCCTGCAATAATATTAGCGAAAGAAGTACGTCTTTCTCTATCTTCTATTGAAATTGCATGAGTTATCATTTTTTGAACATGGCGTCCATATTCCGGTATCAGTAATATTTCGCGATTGCTGTTATAATCCATTTTGTGTGTGATTTAAGATGTGATGTTGACACTTAAGGTTGTGGAAATCTTGAGCAAAGGTACAAAATTATTTTACAATTCGCAGTTTTGCAAAACGTAAAAGTAATTGTTTTTCTCCAATTTTTTCAAAATGAACCATCGCTTTTTTATTGGAGCCCACACCATCGATTTTCAGAATTTTTCCTTGTCCAAAACGTTGATGCTCAACTTGCATATTTATTTGCAATTCGTTAATTTCTGCTGCTTTAAAATTTGATGTGGGTCGATTAACTATTCCGGAAGCCTCACTTTGAACTCGTTTATAAGTTGATTTACCGGCAGCTCCGCTTATTGAGCTAGCTTTACTTACTCCTGCATAAGAAGTTTTGGTAGGAAATGATTTATATGGATTTGATTGCAAAAATGAAGCGGGTTGCGTTTTGCTTCTCGGATAATCTAAAAACTTATCTTCAATTTCCTCAACAAATCTACTTGGTTCACAGAAGTTTAAGTTTCCCCAACGGAATCGGCTTTCAGCGTAAGACAAGGTTATTCTTTTCTCAGCGCGAGTAATGGCAACATAAAATAATCGTCGCTCCTCTTCCAAATCAGCTCTGGACCCAATGGATTGTATCGAAGGAAACAAATTTTCTTCTAATCCTACTATCGAAACATAAGGAAATTCCAATCCTTTAGATTGATGAATAGTCATTAATGAGACTTTTTCTATCGAATCTTTATCTTTTTCATCTGCATCGGTTAGCAATGCTATGTCTTGCATAAAATCAGCCAGCCCCTTTTTAGACTTTTCTTGAGCAATGTTGCTCTCCTCCATTTCAACAAATTCCTTCATTCCATTCAGCAGCGCATCCATATTTTCGTATCGACTAATTCCTTCAGGAGTTTTATCATTATGCAAATTTGTAATCAAACCTGAACTTCTGGCAATTTTATTTCCTAAGTCAAAAGCATTTAGAATTTCCAATTCTGCCTGAAAACTCTTAATCATCAATACAAATTCTTCTAATTTTTTTTGTGCGCCGGCATTTATTGTCAGCTTAAACTTATCAGATTGCTCAATAATATTCCAGTAACTTAAATCCTGATTAGCTGCTTCGATTGTGATACGCTCCAGTGTAGTTTTTCCTATTCCGCGTGCCGGATAATTAATTATTCTATTAAAAGCCTCATTATCTTTTGTGTTGATTACTAAACGAAAATATGCAAGTACATCCTTGATTTCCTTTCGTTTATAAAACGATAATCCTCCAAAAATCCGATATGGAATATTCATTTTCCGAAGCGCTTCTTCAAGCGAACGAGATTGAGCGTTTGTTCGATACAGTATGGCAAAATCTGTGTTTTTTGCATGAAGATTCATCTTATCCTCAAAAATCTGTTGTGCAATTAAGCGGCCTTCTTCAAGATCGGATGAGGCACGAATTAATTTAATTCGCTCACCTTCATCGTTCGAGGTCCAAACAGTTTTAAAAATCTGATTCTGATTGTTGTGAATAATAGAATTTGCAGCATTCACAATCATTTGAGTAGATCTGTAATTCTGCTCCAGTTTAATAAGACTTACATCAGGATAATCTTTTTGAAAATTGAGGATATTTTTAATGTCGGCACCTCTAAAACCATAAATACTTTGAGCATCATCGCCTACAACACAAATATTTTCATTGTTAGCAGCCAATTTTTTTACAATTAAATATTGAGAGAAGTTTGTGTCTTGATACTCATCAACCAAAACATATTTGAATTTTTGCTGATATTTGTAAAGCACATCAGGAAAATCGCGAAGAAGAACATTTGTTTTAAAAAGCAAATCGTCGAAATCCATAGCTGCCGACTGAGTCAATCGTTTTTGATAAATTGAATATATCTGACCGAGATAAGGTTTTCCGGCTTTTTTATCATCCTGCATATAATCTTCGTTTTGATTATAGCCCGGGGCTGAAATTAAATTATTTTTTGCAGCTGAAATACGACCAAGAATATATGAAGCTTGATAAATTTTTGGGTCAAGATTACCTTCTTTTACAACTGTTTTTATCAAATTTTTTGAATCATCAGTATCGTAAATTGTGAAATTAGAGGGAAAACCTAATTTTTCTGCTTCCGACCTTAGAATACGAGCAAAAACAGCGTGAAAAGTTCCCATCCAAACATTCCTGGCCGACTGGAAACCAACCAAATCGCCAATCCTATTTTTCATTTCTTTTGCAGCTTTATTTGTAAAAGTCAAAGCGAGAATATTAAAGGGATCGACTCCTAACTGCAAAAGATAAGCAATGCGATATGTGAGCACACGTGTTTTTCCTGAACCTGCTCCGGCAATTACCATAACAGGGCCTTCAGTTTTTTTTACAGCAAGTTGTTGCTCTTTATTTAAGCCATCGAATAATGAATCCAAAATAATTGTCTTTAGATGCAAAAATACTGGTTTTCAAACTGCTTGAAATATTACAGAACTGAAATTATTAACAATTTAAATTAGCATAATATATTAAAAGTAAGTACTGGCTTGAAGAAGCAGAAAAAATCAAAGCAAATCAGGTAAAATAACAATTTTTAACAAAAATACAATATCTTTGTAGGTTATGGAAATTAAAGAAAAAATATCTGCAGTCGATTTGTTTTGTGGGATTGGTGGGCTTTCCTACGGACTAGAGCAAGTTGGTATTAGTGTAAAAGCAGGTATTGATATAGATGAGTCGTGCAGATATACATATGAAACAAATTGCAATACAGAATTTATAAATAAAGATATCCAAGATTTAGGTGGAACAGAATTAAGTTCATTATACGGAAAGAATGATATTAGGATATTGGTTGGATGTGCTCCTTGCCAACCATTTTCATCTTACACATATAAAAAAGATAAAGATAAGGATGGCAGCTGGCAATTACTATACGAATTTTCTCGTTTGGTAAAGGAAACTGAGCCAGTTATTGTTTCAATGGAAAATGTTCCGACTTTGTTAAATTTTAAAGAAGCGCCTGTTTTTTATGATTTTGTCGATAGTTTAAAGCAAAAGGGGTATCATGTTTGGTATAAGATTATTTATTCTCCAGACTATGGTATTCCGGTTCTTCGTCAATTTAGGTGATAAAATTGTAGAGAAAAAAACGAATGAAAATAGTTTTTAAAAAACACATAAACATCTGATTTAAAGCAAAATAAATTAAAATTAATTAGTAAGTACGGCAGATTATCAGTATCTTTAAGGTACTAATAATCAAAGATATAACAACCATGCCGTTGCTTACTAAATACGTTAAAGATACGAAAATCTTTTTATGCCATTTATACCTCTTTTTGGTAGCTTTAGTTGAGACTTTTTGTAAAAAAGGAGATAAATGGTAAATTTATTTTCTTTGTCGGGCATAAGCCTTGGCGTTGCTCAAATCATTGATGGAAATATTTCTATTCCTGCTCGTTCCAAACAAAAATATGCAAAATGCCCCCGTTGTAATAAGAGCAGTAATCAGGTTCATAGTTCATACGTTCGCGTATTAAGAGATTTGCCAGCTTCCACCTATCGAGTATCAATTAATTTAACTGTACGAAAGTTTTTCTGTAAGGATCCTCAATGTGAAAGAAAGATCTTTACCGAACAGCCAGGCTCTGAGATTAATGCTTATTCAAGAATGACTAATCGAACACGAAAGACGCTTGAGAATATTCTTCTTGAAGTGTCCGCTAGAAAAGGGTCTTATCTTGCCACTTTAATTTTATTACCAGTAAGCCCTTCGACCGCCCTTCGGATAGTCGATTCCTTACCGATTCCTCCTGTTGAAAAAGTGACGGTATTAGGTATAGACGATTGGGCCTATCGCAAAGGACTAACATACGGAACTATACTTGTAAATATTGAAACAGGACAAGTCATTGATTTATTATCAGGCAGAGATGGCGTTTCGTTGAAGAAGTGGTTAGCAAAACATCCTGAAATAAAAATAGTAACTCGCGATAGAGCAAGCTCCTATTCAAGTGCAGTTTCATCCATCTTACCCAATACTATACAAGTGGCTGACAGATTTCATTTGCTGAAGAATTTTTCGGACAGTGTATATGATGTTATCCGCGTGGAATTCAGAAATTTAGCAAATTCATTGAATCAAGATTCATCAGAACAACTTCGAGCACAAACACCTGCTTGTGAGCTATCTGAGGTGGAATCAGCAAAATCTCCTCAGAAAGAGAAAGGTGAAAGGAATGATTTTTTAAAGGAGCGGTTTAAAAAGGTCAAAGAAATGATTCAAAATGGAGTCGCGTTGCGATCTATTGCGAAAACTTTACAGATGTCCAGAGGTACGGTTCGCTCTTATGCAAATATGGATATTTTATCCAGCAAGAGCATTTACCTTAAAAATAATTATAATGAATATCAGGGTATTATCGAAAAAGAATTGTCGGAAGGAAAATCTCTGGCGGCAGTATTTGTGAACATGAAAGAAGCAGGGTTTAGAGGAAGCCGTACTGCTTTTTATGAACAGTATAAAAATCATCCGAAGTGTACAAATACGGTATTAGTCCTATCAAACGATAAGCAACGATTAATTTCCCCACGGAAAATATCAAAATACCTTGGGGTTAATGATCTATCAAAAATTAAGAATAAAACAGATGGTGATTTCATGGAAAACCTTTTAAGAAATAATAAAATATTAGCAGACCTACGTTATCAGGTTTTATCATTTAAAGACCTGCTGCTAGGTAATGATGGGTCCTTATTAGATGACTGGATTAAAAGGACATTAGCCATAGGGAAGTTACAACTACAGACTTTTGTCAAAGGTCTGTTAAATGATATAGAAGCGGTGCGAAATGCTATAATTACAAATTGGAGTAACGGTCAAGTTGAGGGCCAAGTAAACAGATTGAAGAGTATAAAAAGGCAAATGTACCGACGAGCAGGTTTTGAACTCCTCAGAAGAAAAGTTATACTCGGTAAGGCTGGTTAAACTTCACCTAAATTGACGAAGAACCGCATATCACCGGAATATATAGATTCGGGCGATTTTGAATGCAATTAATTCGAATTATAAAGATACATATTCTATTTATTATCAATGGTTTACGCTCTATAAATATTTTTTTTAATAAAAAACTTGCTTTTATTAAAAATAATGCTTTATCTTTGTGGGTGAATATTCACTTACTTAATAAAATTAAAATAATGACCACAGAATTGTCCGAAAGGCAAAAAGAAATAATAAAACTTTCGCTCGAACTTATCTCAGAGAGCGGAATCCAGGGATTTACTATAAAAAATCTTGCAAAAAAAGTTGGGTTTTCAGAATCGGCTATATACAGACACTATGTAAACAAAATTGACATACTGATAGGCATTTTAAACTATTTTAAAGAGAATTCAGAGCGTCTTTTCAGTACTGAACTAAATTCTGAAAGAGATTCTATTTCTAAAATAGAATATTTGTTTACCACTCAATTTAGAATATTCTCAGCAACTCCATCTCTGGTTGCAGTCATTTTTTCTGAAGAACTTTTTCGTAACGAAACTGTTTTACTTGAAAAAGTATCAGAAATTATGGATAACAACTTTAATACATTGACTAAGATTTTTAAAGTTGGACAAGAAAAAGAAGAAATAAGAGCCGATATTGAAGCTTCTCATTTAGCGATAATGGTTATGGGTTCACTAAGAATATTTGTAAAGCAATGGCATATGTCTAACAATTCGTTTGATTTGGTAGAAAAAGGAAATGAACTTTCAAACTCAATAAAAATAATGATTAAAAAATAAAAACTAAATATTAAAACAATGAAAAAAATTAAAAAAAATCTTTCGTATTTTATGGTTGCGGTTCTAACCGCTTTTGGATTACTAACTCTATTTTTAACTACTTCGGTCATTTTAGATTTATTTGGCATGAGAGCTAAAGAAGGAAATTATGTAATGTTTGTGGTAGTTGCAAATTTCATAAGTGGTTTGCTTTATATTATTGCAGCTTACGGATTTATAAAACAAAGAAAATGGACCATTAAACCTTTGGTGGTTTCGTTGTCTGTACTTGTAGTGGCATTTATCGGGCTGATTATTCACGCATATACTGGTGGTATATACGAAACCGAAACTATTGGAGCAATGGCCTTCCGGATAATACTGACTACAGCATTCGCAGTATCGGCCTACTTCCTTCTAACAAAAAAAGGATAAAATTGGAGAAAAAAATTTGAAGACTAGATTAGTGAAAATTCACTCACTTATATTATCGAAAATATGGAAACAATAAGATTTGAAATAATTAAAAAGGCCGGTGAGATAATAATGACATCTGGAATAGAAGCACTTACAATAAACAATCTTGCTACTAAAATGGATGTTGATGAAAACAAACTCTACAATCAGTTTACAAAAGATGATGAAATTGTTCTAGCAATTCTTACCGGATTTGAATTTGAATTGAATGAGATTGGTCAGCAGATTGCCAAAAAGGGAGAGTTACCGGGAACTGAACTTAAATTGCTATTTAAGATGTTATACTTTTTATTCCTTCAAAAACCATATTACCTATTTATAATTTTCGATAAAAGCTTACTTGAAAGAGATAATAAAATAAAAAAATCATTTTTAAGAATAAAAAATATTGCAGAAACGTATTTATCATCCATAATAAATAAAGGTAAGGAAGAAAATACTTTTAAAACAAAGCTTTCAACCAAATCGTTGGTTAGTAAAATATTATTGAATTTTAGGCTGTTTATGAAAGATGAGCAACTGTTAAACGAACTGATAGTTGAATTAAAACAGCTGAGAACATTTGAAGATCAAACTTAGAACAAAAAACAAGAACAAAACGGTTAAACAAAAATTTATCATGCAGACAAATAGATTAATAAGAACCATACTGATAGTATTTTTATTATTGATAATAAATATTACTACTGAGGCTCAGGTATTGTCGCTACAGCAGTGTATTGACACCGCACAGGTTTATAATAAAACCCTGCAAATAAGTAAAAATAACAGGACAATAAGCGAACAAAAACACATGGAAGCAAAGGCTAACTTAATCCCAAAAGTTAACATAGCCGCGGAGTACAAGTATTTCAACGACTTACATACTCAGTTGATGCCTCAATCTGCTTTTGGCGGACCGGAAGGTCTTTTTAAAGCAACACAATTTGGAGTGCCTCATAACATAAGTTCTTCCATACAAATGAGTGTTCCTTTATATAACCCTCAAATATACGGTGCCATAAAAACTACTCAGATTGCTTCGGAATTGAGCGAACTGCAGGTTCAAAAAACCGAGGAGCAACTTTATTTCGACATCTCGAATTTGTATTACAATGCGCAAATTCTTCAACATCAGAAAGCTTTTGCCGATAGCAACTTAGTAAATACCAATCTCCTATTAAAGAATTTGACTTTACTCAAGGAACAATTGATGATTAAAGGAAGCGATGTTTCTAAGGTGCAACTGCAAGCTGAACAACTAGCTATGCAACAACAACTTATTCAAAGCAATTATGAGCAAGTGATGAATGCTCTGAAATTTTCTATGGGAATTTCATTGGATGAAAACATTCAAATTGAGTCTGAAATTGAATATGAAAGAATTGCTGAATATGAGAAACATTCCACTTTGGATATGCAAATTACATCTACCTATAACCGGATTTTGAACAGCGATTTAAAAACTCTTAAAAATTCACGATTACCTTCTGTTTTCCTATACGGAGCTTATGGAACTACCGGTTTTGGATATACAGAAAAACCTAATGACTTTTTGGATTTTTACCCCATTAGTTTTGCCGGACTTCAAATTTCCTATCCTTTGTTTAATGGAACAATAACTCTGAAAAGAATCAAACAGAAGAAAATAGAAATTCAAAATAACGAATTACAAATAGATTTAGTTAAGGATAAAAATTCAATGCTTCTTAAAAATGCAGGAAATCAGAAATTAATATCTGTTACGACAATCGAAACCGGTATTTCTCAAATTCAATTGGCGCAATCTATATACAATCAAAGCATTTTACAGCAAAAAGAAGGAATCGCTACTCTAGCTGATGTATTGTTGGCCGATATCTCGCTTCGAGAAGCACAGCAAGCTTATCTAACAGCAGTTGTTAATTATCTGAAGGCTGATTTGGAAGTAAAAAAATTAACAGGGAATATTTTAATTAAAAATTAAGAAAATGAAAAAAACAATAATTTATATAGCTGTTGCATTAGCTTTAATTGCCCTCGTGATATTTCAGTTAAAAAGCAATAAAGAAACCACCAAAAAAAGGGTTTATCATTACGATAAAGAGGAAGCCATTAATGTACAAGCCATCACCTTAACGCTTGAAAGTGTTAAAAACGATATTTCTTACACAGGTACTTTTGAACCTAATAAAGAGACAAAACTTAGTGCCGATATTCAGGGAAAAATAAACGCAGTTTTGGTGGATATTGGAAGAACAGTCAGAAAAGGTCAGGCACTGATTCAATTAGATAATTCTCTATTGAAACTACAATTACAAACCGTCGAGATTCAAATTGAAGGATTAGAAGCGGATGTAAAACGATATACCATTCTTGTCAATGCAGATGCCATTCAAGGCGTTCAGCTGGAAAAGACCGAGTTGGCTTTAAAATCGGCTAAAGTGCAAAAGGCCACTTTACTTGAACAAATCAACAAAACAACTATCACAGCTCCTTTTAATGGAATTGTTACCGCTAAACTAACCGAAGAAGGTGCTTTTGCCGGTCCGGGTATTCCTTTACTACAAATAACGGATATTTCGCTGCTAAAGTTTACCGTAAATGTTCCCGAGCAAGAGTTAAGTCAGTTCGGAATGAATCAAATCTATTCCCTTTCAGCCGATGTATATCCTGAAACAGTGTTGTCTGGAAAAGTGATAATGACAGGCAGCAAAGCCAACATGGGAAATAGTTTTCCGGTTCAGTTTTCAGTGAACAACACTGTTGATTTAAAAATAAAATCAGGAATGTTTGGGAAAGTTCAGTTGAAAAACGATAGTGAAGGAGAATATATTACCATTCCTGCATCTTCCATTATTGGTACAAACATTCAACCTCAGGTTTATATGGTAAAAGGTGGTAAAGCCGTTCTTCAAGACATCATTATTTCTACCAGATTTCAAAATAAAGTAGTTGTTTCAAGTGGCTTAACCGAAGGTGATGTAATTATAACCAACGGATTTATTAACCTGTTTGATGGGGCAAATGTTGTTTCAATTACAGATTAAAAATTACGAAAATGAAAACTAACAATATTATTCAAGAAAAAACATTTGCTTTTGCTATTAGAATTGTAAATCTCTACAAATACCTGGTAGCTGAAAAGAGGGAATTTATATTATCAAAACAACTTCTTCGTAGCGGAACTTCTATTGGGGCTAATGTGGAAGAAGCAATTGGTGGCGTTTCTGATAAAGACTTTTTAAACAAATTGAGTATTTCATATAAAGAAGCAAGGGAAAGTATTTATTGGCTGAAATTGCTTGTTGCAACGGATTATATAATTGAAAGTGAGTTTCATAGTCTATTTTCTGATGCAGAAGAAATATGTAAAATACTTGGCAAAATTCAAATTACGATGAAAAATCGCAATTCGTAATTTTTAATTCATAATTTTTAATTGTACAAAAATGAATATAACAGAAATTGCAATAAAACGCCCATCGCTAATAATCGTTCTTTTCAGCGTATTTGCCTTAATGGGCATAATAGGTTTTACCAACTTAGGCTATGAATTATTACCCGATTTTAACCAACCGGTAGTGGTTATAAAAACAATGTACCCTGGTGCTGAACCCAATGAGGTAGAAACCTCTGTTTCGAGAAAAATTGAAGATGCTTTATCGAACCTTGAAGGTGTAGATTATCTGGAAACCAAGTCGATGCCCAATGCTTCGGTCATTATTGCAAACCTCAAGTACGGAACAAATCTGAATAATGCTATGCAAGATGCACAGCGTTATATAGATAACATCAGAAAGGATCTCCCGGCAGATATTTTAAGTCCGGTAATAAGTAAAGTTTCGCCAAACGATTTACCAATAATATCAATAAGTGCAACAAGCAAGCTGCCGGCGACAGAATTTTACCAGAAAATGGTTGATGATTATTTGCCTCAAATTCAACAATTGAAAGGAGTGGCAGAAATTACCCTTCTTGGTGGTGAAGAACGCGAAATTCAAGTGAAAGCAAATCAGGACAAACTGAAACTGTATAAAATTTCACTATATCAAGTTGTGGAAGCCATTAACCGCTCAGGCATCGATTTGCCGGCGGGTAAAGCACAAACCGATAAGGAAAGTAATTCAGTACGGTTAACCGGGAAATTTGCTGCAGTTGAGGATATTATGAATGTTCAGGTAGCAATGCCTGCCCCGGGGATGCCTGTTTATGTAAAAGATATAGCCACAGTTGTCGATGGTGTGAAAGAAATTAGCTCGGTTAGTCGCTACAACGGTGTAAATGGTATAGGCTTATTATTGAAAAAGCAAGGCGATGCCAATGCAGTGGAAGTTTCAAAATTGGTTCATGCAAAACTTACCCAAATTGAAAGTGCAAACTCAAAATACGGAGTAAAATTTGATATTGCTGATGATTCAACCGACAAAACCATTGCAGCTGTAAACTCAGTGGTTGATGACCTGATATTAGCAATAATTTTAGTATCTCTTGTTATGCTATTATTTTTAAGAAGTTACCGTAACTCCCTGATTGTATTAATTGCTATTCCCACTTCATTGGTTACTTCCATAGCTGTAATGTGGTTGCTGGGGTACACCTTAAATCTTATGACCCTGCTCGCCATGTCGCTCATTATAGGCATTCTTATCGATGATGCAATTGTAGTTCTGGAGAATATTCAGCGGCATTTGGATATGGGCAAAGAGAAAGTAAAGGCAGCTATGGATGGACGGATGGAAATTGGATTTTCTGCAATATCAATAACATTGGTAATTGTAATCGTGTTTTTACCAATTCTTTTTTTGCAGGTATTTGTTGCCGATATGCTTAAAGAATTTTCTGTAGTAGTAATAACATCCACTTTAACAAGCTTATTGGTAGGTTTTACCTTAGTTCCATGGCTGACTTCACGAATTGGAAAGAAAGACGATTTAAAACCCACCAATTTCATGAACCGCTTCTTACTTTGGTTTGATAGACAATTAACAGCCTTCATCAATTGGTATGGACAACAACTGGAATGGGTACTCAGCCACAAACTCATCTTTAGCGGAATTGTCATCTTTCTGTTGATAATGACAGTTGTGATTATGAAACAAGGTATTATTGGTAAAGAAATGATGTCAACAGGCGATCAGGGAAAGTTTCGATTAAATTTAGAATACGATAAAACAACTACTGTTCAGGAAAACAATATCAGAACTCAAAAAGTAGAAAACTTTATCTTGCAACAACCCGAAGTGTCAACGCTTTTCAGCAACGTAGCCGGACCAAGTACAGGCATCGGTAGTTTAGGAGTCGGTTCAGCCAATTTATCTGAATTTACAATTCAGCTTAAATCCAAAGATGAAACTGGTTTGAAAACCGAAGAGTATATGAAATCACTTCGCGAAGAGTTGAACAAACAGTTTCACGGAATAAACTTTTCAATGGCAGTTTTAGGCTTATTGCCAAAACAGGCTCCAATCAAAATAACCTTGAGCGGCAACAATTTGGATTTGGTGATGAAAACCGGTCAAGAGCTGAAGACAATTGTTGAAAAAATACCGGGAGCCGATAATGTACAATTATCTGTACAGGAAGGAAGCCCTGAATATAAGGTTGTACCTGACAAAGATAAGATGCAGAGATTGGGATTAACAACTGCTTATGTTGGATTAAATTTAAGAACAGCCTTTACAGGAAACGATGATGCTACACTTACCGAAAACGGGACAGAATATCCGGTTCGGATTTGGCTCGACGAATTCGACCGCAAAAATTTTGAAGATGTAAAGCATCTTACT
Organism: uncultured Draconibacterium sp.; assembly: GCA_964616585.1. GTDB lineage: Bacteria > Bacteroidota > Bacteroidia > Bacteroidales > UBA12170 > UBA12170. The sequence continues at coordinate 3,389 of CAZTST010000007.1, read as the reverse complement.
ATCGTTAATCCAATGAATGTACCTATCGAAGTGTCACAATTTGCCCAAGTTATGCAAGATAATTCACCTTCATTGCTCGAAAGATTAGACCGACAACCTTCTGTAACATTAACTTCCGAATCGTTTGGCCGACCTTCAGGTACTCTGGCAGATGAAGCAATAAGTTTTTTGAAAACTCAACCATTACCCGAAGGCGTTAAATTAACATGGGGAGCCGACATTAAAACGCAAAACGAAAGCTTTGGTGCTTTAGGCTCTGTTTTACTCATATCATTTATTCTGATTTATTTAATAATGATAGCATTATACGACAGTTACATCTATCCGCTTGTGGCCTTATTCGGCATACCGGTAGCCGCTATCGGGGCTTTTCTAGCATTAAACTTATCTCTAAACGATTTGACTCTGTTTGCACAGCTCGGTCTAATTATGCTCATGGGGCTGGTTACAAAGAATGCAATATTAATTGTGGATTTTACCAACCAACTAAAAGCACAGGGAAAGCATTATAAAGAAGCTTTAATTATTGCAAGTAAGGAAAGAATGCGACCAATTTTAATGACCACTCTCGCTATGGCTATCGGTATGTTACCCATTGCATTAGCTAGTGGAACAGCCGCAGAATGGAAAAACGGTTTGGCATGGGTTATCATTGGCGGCTTATTATCATCAATGATATTAACCGTTTATTTAGTACCTATGGTTTATTATGTGGTGGATAGTACTAAAGAACGATTTGCCGGGAAAAAAAATAACAGTTGAAAAACCGGGAAAATATATTAATGGAAACTTTCTTGTTTAAAAGACATAGCAAGAATGATTTAAGATGATTTTAAAAATGCTACAGATGAAAATTGCTAAATTTGTAATTGTAATATTGATGTTGGTTCCGGGAAATTATGTGATGGGACAATCGATAAATCAGGAACATTCATTACGTATTTTTCTCGACAATGATTTTCTTAATTTTCGTGGAGCCGGCACCGATAGGTATTATACTAATGGCATAAGAATAGACTATTTTTATACAAAAAAGCAAAAGGCAAAATTCCCCTCCTCACTTTTACTTAATATCTCTGAGGATAATAATCTATATGGTTGGGGTCTGGCTCAATTTATTTTTACTCCAAAGAATATTGGCATAAAAGAAATTCAATTAGACGACCGGCCATATGCAGGCGCTTTGTATAGCGTACACTCACTTCAATCAATTGACAATATCAATAAAATAAAAATTACCTCAGAAATTTTTTTGGGAGTAATAGGTCCTATTAGTTTTGCTAAAGATTTTCAAACTTGGTTACACCGCGTAATAGATTATAAGAAACCCGAAGGTTGGGATAATCAAGTTCCAAACGATTTAATATTGAATTATAATATTAATATAGAAAAGCAACTTATGCAACCATCAAAAAGAATTCTGTTGGTTGGTATCGTAGAAACATACAGTGGTACTCTATATAATGCTGCCGGAGTTGGATTTATGTTAAGAATAGGAAAATTCAATAATTATTTTGAAGATTATTCTTCATCGCAAAAAAGCCAAAAAAATAAATTTCAGCTTTACATATTTATGAGACCTATTGCGCGAGTTGTATTAAGTAATTCTTTATTGCAAGGAGGTTTGATATATCAAATGAGTGCTCAAAATGATGCATATACATTGGATAAAGATAAAATAGAAAGACTAAACATATTATATGATGTTGGTCTTAATTTTGAATTACCGCAATTCAGTATTTCGATAAGTCAAAAATTGCGAACTGCAGAATTTATAGGTCAATATGTGCAAGAAGTGGGAAATATAACATTGAAGTTTGACTTAACAAATTGATTAGTTGTAGAAATTGGTGAGCTTCGCAACTCTGATGGAACAGTAGTTTTTGCATTGTATAATGGAGAAGATTCTTTCGCCGATGAACAGTATAAAAAAATTTATATGTAAACAGATGAAAAAATATTTAATTTTATGGTTTTCAGTACTTTCTGCTCTATCAAGTTTAGGACAAGAAAGCAAAACTTTGTCTCAAATCGGACTTGCCATAATTTCGCAGGTAAATCAAGGGAATAGTTATATCACTTTCCCAACCGATATTGGCAATATCGAACCGCTCTGGTTTGAAGGGAATGTTATTCCAAACTTTTATTTAAGACAAAGTCAGAACTCTCGATTAATGGGCGTTCTGACTCCTCAGGTTATCATCCGCATGTATCAGGAAGAATCTTTTCCTGTACGTACGCCCAGTTATATACCGCAAATTACCGTGATTTATTCCCTGCAAGAAAAGAAGAATTCAATGAGTTCTTATGTGTATGGTAGAATAGGACATCATTCCAATGGGCAGGAAGGAGATTTTTATTTAGAAAATGGCGAAATAAATTTGAAATCGGGAAATTTTGCAACTAACTTTTTTGAGCTTGGTTTTATTGCAACAAATCTAAATACGCGCTTTAATGCTTACCAGTTTTTTAAAACTTCGTTTGAGATTCACCCCAAAGAATTGGTTCAGGACGAACTTATTGGAATATACAGCAGATACCGTTGGCATAACGCGTTTTCAATTTTTAAACTTTCTTCTAATGATAATCAGGATAAAATCAAAAGACCGGCTTTTTCAATTAAAGGCGAAACAACCTGGATGTTTGGTGATTATAATGATTTGGCAACAATTTCATCGGAACGGTTAAACTTAAGTTTGACCTTTTATTATCATCCAAAATTTTTAGAAGATATTGGACTTTTTGTTCAGTATTATCATGGTTCCGATTACTATAATATGTATTTCGACCATCGCATTGATGTGTTGAGGTTTGGAATTATGACAGAAAAACTCAGGTTTTAATTTTTCAATAAAATTCTAATTTAAAAAAACCAGTTAAAAAGATTGATAGAAATAGCTTCCTATATCATCTCAATAGATTTGAGTTAAAAAAATAGAAGCGGAACAAAAAAAATTGGATATTTGACTATTATCTAAATGTTATAATTCAATACATGAAAGTCATTTTTTTAATAGCCGCTTTTAATGCTTTATTTTTTTCTATTCTGCTATTTCAGAAAAAACCAAGAGCATTACACGATATTATTTTAATTCTTTGGTTAATCTATTTGGGGATATTTATTGGCATTTATTCTTTCTATTCTCACGATTTATTTACTCATTTTCAACTTTTATCAAGCAGTTTGATTTCGCTATTCTTGCTACAGGGTGGATTTTTATATATTTATGTTTCAACTTTAGTTCGATACAAAACAATTTTCAAAAGAAAAGACTTAATCCATATTGCCCCATTTATTTTATTTAACTTTTATCTTATAATCGTTGCTTTCTTTCCAGACGTTTCAAAAGCGGTAAGAATGGACTATGTTCATTTAAACATAAAACCTC
>CAZTST010000006.1:30730-31796 GCA_964616585.1 uncultured Draconibacterium sp. | reverse complement strand
CTCCATCACTCCATCACTCCATCACTCCATCACTCCATCACTCCATCACTCCATCCTCCATCCTCCATCCTCCTTTCTCCTTTCTCATCTCTCACCACTCACCACTCACCTCTCTCAGTCCCTCAGTCTTTCTTTCTTTCTTTCTTTCGCCCCTTCGCCCCTTCGCTCCCTCGCCCCTTCGCCCCTTCGCTCTCTCGCCCCTTCGCTCCCTCGCCCCTTCGCTCTCTCGCCCCTTCGCCCCTTCGCCCTCTCACTCTCATCTGTAACCCCTCCCCATTTCCTGCGTCTATAAGTCAGTTAAGAAACAATTTACAAACCTTAAATTTTAAAAAAATGGATTTATTTCAAGTTCAAGTATTAGTTCCTTTGGGGTTTTTCTTTTTCATTATTGTATTGGTTTATTTAGGCAACCAAAAAAAGATTCGTATGGCACTTATCGAAAAGGGCCTTGACCCGGATACATTTAAAAGTGAAAATCATCAAAATACAGCAGTCAGAGTTGGCTTATTTATGACAGCTGTGGGCGTAGGTGTTCTAATTGCCAATGGTATTGCAGCTTTGGGTTGGCTTAGCCATGATGTAGCATTTATTTCAATGTTCTTTATCTTTGGAGGAGTTGCTTTAATAGTTAGTAGCTTTTTGAATAAGAAAGAATAGGCGGAAGGAGAGTAGGAGTAGGGAGTAAGGAAAATGAGGATTTAGAGATGAGCACTTCGGCTTCGCTCAGTGTGAAAGAAGTGAGAGATGAGACTTTTAAATAATTCAACTATCCTTTTTTTCAAACATTATCATCAAGATCAGTATCATCAAATATCGCTGAAGCCTGGGCAAAGAGAATATATATTAGATCTTTTGTTAGCAAATTGAGCGATTCTTTAGGCGAAGAATACGAAACCGAAAACAGGCTGGATTATTCTAAAGATTGCGAATATATTGATAATGAGACTTATACGAAATGAATGAATATGAGCAAGTTAGAAAAATGCTTATTTCTATGATGAATAATCCTGACAAATTCTGCAATTAAGAGACTCATTTCTGACCTCTTTCACACTGAGCGAAGCCG
>CAZTST010000006.1:8550-30630 GCA_964616585.1 uncultured Draconibacterium sp. | reverse complement strand
AAGTACTCACCTCTTTCACACTGAGCGAAGCCGAAGTACTCATCTCTTTCACACTGAGCGAAGCCGAAGTACTCACCTCTTTCACACTGAGCGAAGCCGAAGTACTCATCTCTTTCACACTCACACTGAGCGAAGCCGAAGTGCTCATCTCTCCAAATTTATGCTTCACATTTACCCAAAAACCCCTACCTTAGCTGCATAATTTAATTTAAAATGACGGAAAATTCGGTAGTTTCTTTGCGCGATGTTGATATATTTCAACAAGATAATCTTATACTTAAACATGTTAATCTTGAGCTAAATAAAGGCGATTTTTTTTATGTCATAGGAAAAACCGGCAGTGGAAAAAGCAGCTTGCTAAAGACGCTTTATGCCGATTTGCCATTCGTTTCAGGTGAAGCTCAAGTGGTGGGTTATGATTTACAAAAACTAAAAAGAAAAGATATACCTTTTTTAAGACGAAAGCTAGGCATCGTATTTCAGGAGTTTCAATTATTGCAGGATAGAAATATTGAAGAGAACTTATTTTTTGTGATGCATGCTACCGGATGGAAAGACAAAAAGGCCATAAAAGAAAAAGCTACTGAGGTTTTAGCAAAAGTGGGGCTTCAAAACAAAGGATTTAAAATGCCTCATCAAGTGTCTGGTGGCGAACAGCAACGATTAGGCATAGCACGGGCACTTATAAACGACCCTGTGCTTATACTTGCAGATGAACCGACAGGTAATCTAGATCCACAGTCATCGGAAGGAATAATGGAATTGCTTTTCGATATCAGCAAAAACGATTGTGCGGTATTAATGGCAACACATGATTATTCACTTTTTAAAAAATTTCCGGCTACTACTTTTGTTTGTGAGAATGGTAGGTTAGAGGAAGGAGTTGTAGGCGAGGGAGCGATAGGACGAGGGAGTGAAATGGCGAAAGAGCGAGGGAGCGAAGGGGAGATGGAGCGATAGTGCACAATCCTGCTATAGGGCATAAGTTTGTTATAGGCTGTGAATTATCAATTAATAATCAGATAATATGGAAAAAATAAGAACTCATAAGGATTTGAAAGTATTTCAGCTTTCTTTTTGACAGCAAGCTTAAATTAAGATAGGAATATTTCGCTCTTTCGCTCACTCGCCCACTCACTCTTTCGCACATATCTTTTCAATACTCAGCCATAATATAACGCAGTTCATTTGCTTCAAAGTAACAACAAATCATCACAAAAAAATGTCATCAAAAAACTACATAAATCGAGAAGTTAGCTGGCTAAGCTTTAACGAGCGAGTGCTTCAGGAAGCTATGGATGTTTCCAATCCGATTTTGGAGCGCTTGAAATATCTTGGCATTTTTTCTAACAATCGTGATGAGTTTTACAGGGTTAGAGTAGCAACTCTCAACCGAATGAAAGCATATAAAAAAATTGCACCCGGCCAAAAAAAGGAAGTAACGCGAACACTACGCGATATTCATCAAATAGTTATTGACCAAGAGGGATTTTTTACGCAAGCATATCGCGATATACAGAAAGAATTAGCTAAAAACAACATTTTTATTATTAACGAAAATGAGCTAAACGCTGATCAACAGGTTTTTGTAGAACAAATTTTCAAGCAAAACATCCGCCCTTATCTCTCGCCGTTAATGCTTGATACTATATCAGGGCTGAATTATTTTAAAGATAAGTTTATTTATCTGGCAGTGAAAATGGCCGACAGCTCAAAGAAGTTAAAAGATAATTTCTCAGTAATTGAACTTCCTACGGGTGAAGTTTCACGTTTTATTGAACTGCCTCAAGAGGGAGAAAAGAAATACATTATTTTTCTGGATGATGTAATTCGTGTTAACCTAAAAAGAATTTTTGGAATATTTGGTTATGATACTTTCGAAGGGCATATAATGAAATTTACACGCGATGCCGAATTGGATATCGACAGCGATTTATCAAAAAGCTTTTTGGAGACTTTGAACGAAAGTATAAAGCAGCGTGTAAAAGGAGAAGCAGTTCGTTTTGTTTATGATAGAGATATTGATCCTAAGTTTCTTAAAAAACTTTTGGGTAAATTTAATATTACTCAAAGCGATACTCTTCGTGCCGGAAGCCGATATCATAATTTTAAAGATTTAATGTATTTCCCTATTCCGGCAACAATTGGAATGGATAAATCATTATTGTTTAAAGAACTTCCGCCATTTGCTCATCCCGATATTTTGCCCAACACAAGTATGTTTGATTTGATTAGCGAAAAAGATATTCTTTTGCATTATCCCTATCATTCTTTTCATCATATAATCGAGCTTGTACGCGAAGCAGCTATCGACCCCAAAGTACGTGCTATAAAAATGACTTTTTATCGTGTTGCTAAAAACTCAAAAATCATAAATGCTTTGATTAATGCAGCAAGAAACGGAAAATTAGTTACGGTTTTTTTAGAACTGCAGGCACGTTTTGATGAGCAGGCAAATATTATGTGGACTCAAACGTTGCAAGAAGAAGGAGTGCGTGTTATTCAAAATATTCCCGGCTTTAAAGTTCATGGTAAACTATTGTTAATCAGGCGAAAAGAAAAAGGAAAGAATGTGTATTACGCCAATATTAGTACAGGAAATTTTAACGAATTAACAGCAAAAGTTTATGCCGATGATAGCCTTCTCACAAGTAATCAAACACTTTGTAACGATGTAAATAATGTTTTTCATCTTTTTGAGTCAAAATATCTTACTCCTTCTTTTTCGGAATTGATAGTTGCACCTTTTAAATTAAGATTATTTTTTACGCAGATGATAAACCGCGAGATTCGTAATGCACGAGCAGGAAAGAATGCTTATGTTATTCTAAAATTGAATAATCTGGTTGATACTAAAATTGTAAACAAACTTTATCAGGCAGGAAAAGTTGGTGTTAAAATAACGCTAATCGTACGAGGAATATGCGTATTGAAAGCTGGAGTCGAAGATTTATCTGAAAATATTGAAGCTTTTGGTATTGTCGATCGTTATCTGGAGCATTCGCGTGTATTTGTATTTGGCAACAATAATAAACCGGAAGTTTTTTTGGCTTCCGCCGATATAATGTCTCGCAATCTCGATCATCGCATCGAAGTTGTCTGCCCGATAAAATCACCTGAACTAAAAAATGAATTAATCCAAATGCTTCAGATTCAGCAAAACGACAATGTAAAGGCAAGATGGTTGCATCCCGATAAAATCAATCAATATCGCTTGCCAAAAGAAGGCGAAAAGAATATCAGATCGCAAGAAGAAATATATGAGTTTTTGAAAAAGAAAAACATATATATTTAGCAGGCCTATTACACTTATTGCCAACCCATTCCGTCAGCGTTCGACTGAGCTCTCGCCGAAGTCTGACGGATTACTGTAGAGAAACACAAAGAAATCGCAAAGAGCCGCAAAGAATTAATATACAGTAACACATCATCTCATAAGCACATTATTTGTAAATTTAGTATGCATGCATACAATATATTTTGTACTTTAGCTCCTTAAATAAAAAGACATTTTCCGGTGGAAAAATCGTTGAATAAATTGATTTTACATAATAAAAAAATACAACAAAACTTAAATCGAAGACAATGGATTTTCAATTTACAGAAGAACAGCTAATGATTCAGCAGGCTGCACGAGACTATGCGCAACGCGAATTGATAAAAGACGTACTTGAGCGCGACGAAGGAGCAATTTATCCAACAGAACACGTGAAAAATCTGGCAGAACTAGGATTTATGGGAATGTTAGTTGGAGAAGAATGGGATGGTGGTGGCATGGATACTATATCCTATGTTTTGGCAATGGAAGAAATTTCAAAAGTTGATGCTTCTGCGTCTGTAATTATGTCGGTGAATAATTCACTGGTTTGTTATGGTTTGGAAGCCTTTGGTACTGATGCGCAAAAAGAAAAATATTTGCGTCCTCTGGCACGAGGAGAAAAAATAGGCGCTTTTCTATTATCTGAACCTGAAGCTGGTTCGGATGCTACCAGGCAACGTACTACTGCTGAAGATAAAGGAGATTATTATCTTTTAAATGGAACAAAAAACTGGATTACCAACGGAAATACTGCTTCCACTTATTTGGTTATTGCTCACACTCATCCTGAAAAAGGACATCGTGGTATAAATGTATTTATTGTCGAAAGACATAGCGAAGGTATTTCTGTTGGACCACACGAAAATAAAATGGGTATGCGTTCTTCTGATACACATTCTGTTATGTTTACCGATGTAAAAGTGCCAAAAGAAAATCGTATAGGCGAAGACGGTTTTGGTTTTAAGTTTGCCATGAAAACTCTCGAAGGAGGTCGCATTGGTATTGCTTCTCAAGCTCTGGGACTAGCTTCGGGTGCATTGGAACTTTCCACCAAATACGCCAAGGAACGTAAAGCATTTGGAACGGAAATTATTAACCATCAGGCGATTGCTTTTAAATTGGCTGATATGGCTGTGAAAGTAGAAAATGCACGTAATCTTTGTTTAAAAGCTGCGTGGTTAAAAGACCAGGGACAGCCTTATGGTATTGCCAGCGCAATGGCCAAACAGTATGCTGCTGATATTGCTATGGAAGTAACAACCGAAGCTGTGCAAATTCACGGTGGCTATGGTTATGTAAAAGAATATCATGTAGAACGCTTGATGCGCGAAGCAAAATTGACACAGATTTATGAAGGAACTTCAGAGGTTCAAAAAATTATTATTTCGAGAAGCCTGATGGGGTAAGATGCTGAGGCAGGAGTTATAAGTCAGTATTTAAGGAACTTAGAGATTGAGAGGCTGAGAGGCTGAGAGGCTGAGAGACTGAGAGACTGAGAGACTGAGAGACTGAGAGACTGAGAGATTGAGAGACTGAGAGATTGAACGATTGATTGAAAGAAGAGCACTGAAAGTGCGCCATATAATAGCCTAGGGTGAAGTGAGGAACTTCCAAAGGAATGCCTTTGGCAGAACGTAACCCTAGGTAAGAATAACAATAATAAAAAGAGCCGCCAGCTCTGTTTTAAAAGTAAAGCTGACAGTACAGCGGCGATTAACAATATTGAGAAAAATTTTCATAAAGAGATGGAGTTACCAAAGAATGAAATAATTTATAATAGCGGGCAACTTTAATCATTGATGTTCATACATTTTGCTAAAAGCCACATGTTCAAAAGCTAATAGTTAATTTTATAAAGAAGAATCTAATTGGCAAAATTAAAAAATTAAAATAATGAAAATACTAGTTTGTTTAAGCAATGTTCCCGACACAACCACCAAAATTAAACTCAGCGGCGATAAATCGGCTGTAGATATGACTGGTGTTCAGTGGGTTATTAACCCTTGGGATGAATTAGCACTAACGCGCGCTTTGGATTTAAAAGAAAAATCTGATGGAAAAATCGACCAGATTACAGTAATCACTGTTGGCGAAAGCCATACCGAACCAACTATTCGTAAAGCTCTTGCAGTTGGTGCCGATGATGCTGTTCGTATCAATATGACTCCAAGCGATGATTATGAAGTAGCTTCAAACATAGCGGCATATGTTAAAAACAATCCTTATGAAATTATCCTTTCAGGAATTGAGTCGAGTGATTATAACGGTTCTGCGGTTGGTGGAATGTTAGCGGAATTTTTAAAAGTTCCTTCCGTTTCTTCTGTTTCTTTTCTTGATATTGTTGATGATGAGCCAATTATGAAGCGCGAGATACCAGGCGGAACAGAAACGGTTAAAGTGTCTTTCCCTTTTGTCGCTATTGTTCAAAAAGGGATTGCTCTCGATCCACGAATTCCGGCTATGCGTGGAATTATGATGGCACGTAAAAAACCATTAACGGTTGTTGAACCAACTGGTGATGCTCCAAAATCAAGCTTTTCAGCTTTTGATATGCCAAAACCTAAGGCTAAAGTAAAAATGATTGATGCTGAAAATGCCGGCGAACTCATTAGGTTATTACATGAAGAAGCTAAAATCATATAACGCTAAAATTTAAAATTATGTCAGTTATAGTATATACCGAAAATTGGGACGGAAAATTTAAAAAATCAAGTTACGAACTTGTTTCCTACGCCCATTCAATTGCAACCGAATTAGGTGTAGAAACTATCGTTGTTTCTATAGGAAAAGTTGCTGATAATGAACTTAATATCCTTGCCAAATATGGCGCCAATAAAATCTTAAGTGCTAATAACGAAAAATTTGCTGTCTTAGATAATGCTGCTTATGCTTCTGTTATTGCTCGTGCTGCAAAAGCTAATAATGCCAAAGTTGTTGTGTTTGCTAATAATTTTACCGGAAAAGCGGTTGCTCCTCGTGTGGCCGTTAAACTTGAAGCAGGATTGGCAAACAATGTTACAGCTTTGCCTATAAGTTTGAAACCATTTGTTGTTCAGAAGAATATTTTTAATGGAAAAGCACTTGGAAAACAACAGATTAATTCTGATATCAAAGTGCTTTCATTAGCACAGAATTCCTTTGAAATTAAAGAAGTAGGTGGTTCTGCAGTAATTGAAAAATTTGATGCAGGTTTAGATGATGCTAAATTTAACACTCAGCTTATCGAAAAAAATACCATAAGTGGAAAAATTATTCTAACTGATGCTGAACTTGTTGTGAGTGGTGGTAGAGGCATGAAATCTGCTGATAACTGGGGGCCGCTTGAAGAATTAGCAAGCATTTTGGGTGCCGGAACTGCTTGTTCCAGACCGGTTGCCGATGAAGGTTGGCGTCCTCACGCTGAGCATGTTGGTCAAACAGGAAAAATCATCGCTCCAAATCTTTACATTGCTTTGGGTATTTCAGGTGCTATTCAGCATTTGGCAGGTGTTAGTTCTTCAAAAGTAATTGTTGCAGTTAATACCGATCCTGAAGCGCCTTTCTTTGAGGCTGCCGATTACGGTATTCTCGGCGATGTACATAAAGTGTTGCCTCAATTGGTCGAAGCCGCTAAAGCTTTTAAAGCACATCAATAATATTTTTAGATCGATTTAAATATTATTTCACTAATTATAATATGCTGATATTGTGACAACTAGTTACTAGTTACTAGTTGCTAGCCACTAGTAAAAATCTTTATTATCTTTGCCGCTCCAAATTTTTCAGCTTAATGAAATTAGAAGAAGAAATAAAACGCAGAAGAACTTTTGCAATTATCAGTCATCCTGATGCAGGTAAAACCACTCTTACCGAGAAACTTTTGCTTTATGGCGGCGCTATTCAAATAGCGGGAGCTGTAAAATCGAATAAGATAAGAAAAACGGCAACTTCCGATTTTATGGATATCGAAAAGCAAAGAGGCATTTCAGTTGCTACTTCGGTTATGGGATTTGATTATAAAGAATACAAAATCAATATTTTAGATACGCCAGGGCACAAAGATTTCCAGGAAGATACTTATCGTACTCTTACCGCAGCCGATAGTGTTATTGTAGTAATAGATGTTGCGAAAGGTGTTGAACCGCAAACCGAAAAGCTTGTTGAAGTTTGCCTTATGCGCAAAATTCCCATAATCGTTTTTATAAATAAACTCGATCGCCACGGAAAAGATGGTTTTGAATTACTCGATGAAATTGAAGATAAATTGCACATCAATGTTACTCCTTTAAGTTGGCCAATAAATATGGGTCCCGAATTTAAAGGTGTTTATAGTATTTTTGAGAATAAACTTAATCTTTTCACTCCCAGCAAACAAACCATTGAAGAATACGTTGAAATAAACAGTTTGGCCGATCCTGTTTTGGATCAGATGGTTGGAACAAAAGATGCAAGAATTCTCCGCGAAGAGTTGGAACTCGCCACACAGGTTTACCCGGTTTTTGATAAACAAACTTATCTTGATGGAAATATAAGTCCTGTTTTTTTTGGAAGTGCTTTGAATAATTTTGGAGTTATGGAATTGCTCAATTGCTTTGTTCAAATTGCTCCAAATCCTTTGGCATATCAAACAGTAGAAAGATTAGTAAAACCTAGCGAAGAGGCGTTTACGGGTTTTGTTTTTAAAATTCACGCTAATCTGGATCCAAATCACCGCGATCGTATTGCTTTTGTTAGGGTAACTTCCGGCATTTTTAAACGCAATGTTTTTTATCATCATGTGCGAAGTAATAAAAAGATGAGATTTTCCAGTCCAACAGCTTTTATGGCGCAGAAAAAATCTATTGTTGATGAGGTTTATCCGGGCGATATTGTTGGTTTGCACGATACGGGCAACTTTAAAATTGGCGATACACTTACCGAAGGTGAAATATTGAATTTTAAAGGGATGCCAAGTTTTTCTCCTGAATTGTTTAAATATATCGAGAATGCTGATCCAATGAAATCCAAGCAATTAGCTAAAGGAATAGATCAGTTAATGGACGAAGGAGTTGCTCAACTTTTTGTTGGAAAAACATCTACGCGTAAAATTATTGGAACTGTTGGAGCATTACAATTTGAAGTAATTGAATACCGTCTTTTGCACGAATATGGCGCTAAATGTCGTTACGAATCTATTACTCTTTATAAAACTGCCTGGATTACCAGCAAAAATAAAGCTCAATTAGACGATTTTATTACAAGAAAAGCCGGAAGTTTAGCGGTTGATAAAGAAGGTCGTTTAGTATTTCTGGCCGAAAGTAAATACTCGCTGGATTTGGCTATGGAAAAATATAAAGAAATTGAGTTTCATTTTACTTCAGAGTTTTAATTTCAAAGCCTGTCGATAAGGTGTAATAAGCAATATTATTTCCTTTGTGATCCTTAGTGAATTACTTTGTGCGACTTCGTGGTTATTTTTTTTACCACAAAGGAAACACAAAGTTTTTCACAAAGGCACACGATGCAGGAACGAAAGTTACCATAGGACTTTCTACACAATCTAACTCAAATACTTAGCAACTATTGGCATTCGTCTTCCCATTCCAAAAGCTTTGGTCGAAACTCGCAATATTGGAGGTGTTTGGTAACGTTTATATTCGCTGATATTCACTAATTTAAGTACTCGATTTACTAAATTTTCCTCAAAACCCATTGCGATAATTTCGCGCGGTCCTTTTCGTTTTTCGATATATTGAAATAGAATTGCATCCAAAATCTCGTACTCAGGCAAAGAGTCTGAATCTTTTTGATCTGGTCTTAATTCTGCCGAAGGAGGCTTGTTGATTGTATTCCAGGGAATTATCTCCGATTCTCTATTTATGTATCGCGCCAGCTCAAAAACATCAACTTTATAAACATCGCCCAAAACAGAAAGTCCACCATTCATATCGCCATAAAGAGTTCCATAACCAACAGCCGACTCACTTTTGTTGGAAGTATTTAGTAAAATATATCCAAATTTATTGGAAAGTGCCATTAATAAAACTCCTCGCACACGTGCTTGAATATTTTCTTCTGCAATATTAAAAGGCAAATCTTTAAATTGAGGTTTTAACTCATTCTCAATGCTTTCGTAAATGTTTTGAATTGGAATAATTTCAAAAGGCGAGCCCAGGTTTTTTACTAAATCTTCTGCATCTTTTATAGAATGAACGCTGGAATATTGCGAAGGCAATAAAATGGCATGTATATTTTCAGCACCCAAAGCTTTAGCTGCAATTGCCATTGTTACAGCAGAATCAATCCCACCCGACAAGCCTAATACAGCTTTTTTAAATCCTAATTTTTGAAAATAGTTTTTAAGACCCATAACTAAGGCATCATGAATTAATTCAATTTTTTCGGGAAGACTACCTTTCTTAATAACCTTTGGAAGTTTATCTAAATCAAATACTTGCAAATCTTCTTCGAAATATTTCAATTCTCCAACCATTTCACTTTTAGCATTAAAAGCTAATGAACCGCCATCAAATAGCAACTCAGTTTGTGCTCCGACATGATTAGCATAAAAAAGTGGAAGATGATATTTATCCACATTGGCTTTCATCATTTTCTTCCTACGCTCAGCTTGTTCGTAATGAAAAGGTGAAGCGGCAATATTGATAATCACTTCAGGATTTTCTTTCATCAACTCATCCATTGGCTTAATTCTATATAAATCATCAACACCAAGATTCCAGATATCTTCGCAAACAGTAATTGCTAATCGTTTTCCTTTATAATCAACACAATGAAAATCCGTATTGGGTTCAAAATATCGATATTCATCAAAGACATCGTAGGTAGGTAATAAACTTTTATGTAAAACATCTGTAATTTTCCCATTGCTTAAAAAAGCTGCCGAATTATAAAGTGCTTTTCCGACATGATTTTGATTTTTTGTAGGCAAACCAACAACAGCGGCAATATCAATACAAGCTTTAGCTACTTCTTCGGTAGCATTCCAGCAACGTTCAATAAAATCGTCAAACTCCAAAAAATCACGTGGCGGATAGCCCGAAATGGCAAGCTCGGCAAAAACCACAAGAACAGCACCTTGCTTTTTGGCTTTGGCAATAGCCGAAATCATTTTATTTTGGTTGCTTTCAAAATTACCGATATGATAATTCAGTTGTGCAATTGCTATTTTCATTTATTAAGATTTATTATTGCAAAGATAAAAAAGAAGATGAAGTAATTAACTGATGATGTAATGCAAGACAAAATGAACCTAAATAAATCCTATCCAATTTGTAATTTTGAATAGATCGAACGAAATATTTGCTTAAATTGTAGGCTCAAATTAAGATTGTTGTGCTCAGTTTAATGAGCAATTTAAATCGATTAAAAACTTATTATTATGCAAATAGAAGCTTTTTTTAAATTATCCTATGGA
Source organism: uncultured Draconibacterium sp. (assembly GCA_964616585.1). Lineage (GTDB taxonomy): Bacteria > Bacteroidota > Bacteroidia > Bacteroidales > UBA12170 > UBA12170. The sequence goes on along the minus strand of CAZTST010000006.1, from coordinate 19,918 downwards.
TTATATATTGTTTGCGCAAAAAGCGGAAACAAACTAAATGGATATATTGCCAACACGGTATTTCAAGTTACTGCAGAGCCGGCTCAGTTGGCAATTAGCTGTAGCAAAGATAATTATACGGCTCAAATGATTGACGACAGCGGCGCGTTTTCAGTTTCTGTACTTAATCAAGATGCAAGTCAAAATATGATATCTACAATGGGATATAAATCAGGTGCTGAAATAGATAAATTTGAAAACTTGAATTTTATCGAAGGCCAAAACGGAATTCCTATTGTAACTGACGATTGTACTTCCTGGTTTGAATGTAAAGTTGTACAAAAAGTTGATGTAGGAACACATTTAATATTTATTGGCGAAGTACTTGATTGTAAAGTTATTGATGCAGACAAAGTTCCATTAACATATGCCTACTATCGTGAAGTTAAAAATGGAGTTGCTCCTAAAAACGCGCCTACTTATGTCGATAAGTCAAAACTTAGTAGTTCTGATAAAGTAAATGAAAACAAATCAGTTGATTCTATTTATCAAAAATGGGAATGTACAGTTTGCGGACAGATCTACGATCCTTTGGAAGGCGATCCCGATGGAGGAATAGCTCCCGGAACAGCTTTTGAGGATATTCCTGACGATTGGGTTTGTCCGACTTGTGGAGTTTCCAAATCTGATTTCGTAAAAATGGATTAATAAATACTAAAATTTAAAACTATGAAAAGTTTAAAAGGAACCAAAACAGAACAAAATCTCCTGAAGGCATTTGCAGGAGAATCGCAGGCTCGAATGCGTTATGATTATTTTTCTAAACAGGCAAAAAAAGAAGGTCTGGAGCAAATTGCTGCTATTTTTGATGAAACAGCTTTAAATGAAAAAGCACATGCTAAACGCTTTTTCAAATTTTTGGAAGGCGGCATGGTTGAAATAACAGCTTCATATCCTGCCGGTAAAATAGGTACAACTATGGAAAATCTTAAAGCATCAGCCGAAGGCGAAAATGAAGAGTGGACAGAATTATATCCTGAATTTGCTAAAATAGCTGAGGAAGAAGGTTTTAAGGAAATTGCAACAGCTTTTAAAATGATAGCAAAAGTGGAAAAAGCACATGAAGAACGCTATACAAAATTGTATAATAATTTGGATAATGGCCATGTATTTGAGCGCGAAGGAAAAATAGTTTGGAAATGCCGTAATTGTGGTTTTTTACACGAAGGCTCAAAAGCTCCAAAAACTTGTCCTGCATGTTTGCATCCACAATCTTATTTCGAAATAAAGGAGTATAATTATTGATTACTATCTGATTATTAGCAATACCAATTTGGATATAAGGAGCTTCAAAATATCAATATTTAATCATTGAAATATTGTAAATTTGCACTGCCTTAAATTACATCTTTGTTTAAACAAAGATGTAATTTTTTAAGCCTTGAAGAAAAAAATAAGGATGGAAAACATTAGAAACTTTTGTATTATTGCGCATATCGATCATGGAAAAAGCACTTTAGCCGATCGGTTGCTGGAGTTTACCGGTACTGTTACAGGTCGCGATATGCAGGAGCAAGCTCTCGACAATATGGATTTAGAGCGTGAACGTGGCATTACTATTAAAAGTCACGCTATTCAAATGGATTATGAGCAAGATGGCAAGTCTTATGTGCTTAATCTAATCGATACTCCCGGTCATGTTGATTTTTCATACGAAGTTTCCCGTTCTATTGCCGCTTGCGAAGGAGCTTTACTTATTGTTGATGCTACTCAAGGAATTCAGGCTCAGACTATTTCTAATTTATATTTGGCAATTGAAAATGATTTGGAAATAATTCCTGTTCTAAATAAAATGGATCTCGATAATGCTATGCCTGAGGAAGTATCAGATCAAATTATCGAATTAATAGGTTGTTCATTTGAGGATATTATTCAGGCTAGTGGAAAAACAGGTTATGGTGTCGATAAAATTTTAGAAGCCATTATTGAGCGTGTTCCGGCACCAAAAGGCGATCCAAAAGCACCTTTTCAGGCACTTATTTTCGATTCTGTATTCAATTCATTCCGAGGCATTATTGCCTATTTTAGAATTATGAATGGCGAAATAAAAAAAGGCGATCATGTAAAGTTTTTTACTTCAGAAAAAACCTATCATGCCGATGAAATTGGAGTGCTAAGAATGAAACAGGAACCTCGCAATGTTATGAGAACGGGAGATGTAGGTTATATAATTTCAGGCATTAAAACTGCAAAAGAAGTGCATGTTGGCGATACTATTACTCACGTTAATAATCCTTGCAAAGTTGCTATCGATGGATTTGAAAAGGTTAAACCAATGGTTTTTGCCGGTATTTATCCAATCGATGCCGATGATTATGAAGAATTACGTACAAGCCTTGAAAAGTTACAATTAAATGATGCAAGTTTGACCTGGGAGCCTGAATCGAGCGTGGCTCTTGGATTTGGCTATCGTTGTGGATTTCTTGGTCTTTTGCATATGGAGATTATTCAGGAGCGTTTGGATAGAGAATTCGACATGGGCGTAATTACCACTGTACCAAACGTTTCTTATAAAGTTGTTACTTCAAAAGGCGAAACAATCGAAGTGCATAACCCATCAGGTTTACCAGATCAAAAATATATCGATCATATTGAAGAGCCTTATATACGTGCACAAATCATTTCAAAATCTGATTATGTGGGTTCTGTTATGAAACTTTGCATCGATAAAAGAGGTGAATTACTTGGACAAGTTTATTTAACTTCCGATAGGGTAGAGCTAACTTTTAATCTGCCTTTGGGCGAAATTGTATTTGATTTTTACGATAAATTGAAAAGCATTTCGAAAGGATATGCGAGTTTTGATTATCATCTAACAGGATATAAACCTGCTAACTTAAGCAAGTTGGACATACTGCTCAATGGTGAACCTGTTGATGCACTTTCTACCTTAATTCATCGCGATAATGCCTATGAATTTGGACGGAAAATGTGCATCAAACTTAAAGAGTTGATTCCGCGTCAACAGTTTGATATTGCTATTCAAGCTGCAATTGGAGCAAAGATTATTTCCCGAGAAACAATTAAAGCTGTCCGTAAGGATGTTACAGCAAAATGTTATGGAGGCGATATCACGCGTAAGCGCAAATTACTTGAGAAACAGAAAAAAGGCAAGAAACGTATGCGTCAGGTAGGAAATGTGGAAGTTCCACAAACTGCCTTTTTAGCTGTATTAAAATTGGATTAATAAAATCGCTATCATGCCAAATAAATTAAATCAGGAGGATCAGGAATTATACGATAGAATATTTCAGCAGAATCGCGAATGGGCTGATGACAAAAAAAAGTATGACCGTTCTTTTTTTAAAGCGCATTTTCAGGAACAAGATCCTCACTTTTTATATATTGGTTGCTCGGATAGTCGAGTTCCGATTGGCGATTTAACAGGTATGGATATTGGCGATATTTTTGTCCATAGAAATATAGCCAATGTTGTATCGCTTGAAGATGACAATATTATGGCCGTTTTACAGTATGGTGTAGAAGTTTTGCAAATAAAGCATATTGTAGTTTCCGGGCATCATGGATGTGGAGGTGTTATAGCTGCCAATTCGGGTAAACATTTTGGTAAAATGGATTCCTGGCTAGATAAAATTAGGAAAGTACGCTTGAAACATGCTGTTGAACTGGATGCAATTTCAGATTTAAATAGAGAAAATGATTTACTTGCTGAATATAATGTTATTGCTCAATGCGAAAACCTAATGAAAATTGATTTTATCAGAAATAGCTATGAGGAAAATGGTTTTCCTATGGTTCATGCATGGGTTTATGATATGCGTACAGGCCTTTTACACGATATGGAATTTGATATGGAAGCCTCTTTGGCAAAAGACAAGTAAAAGAGCTTAACTCTTTTTATCTATTGAGGGCAAAACGTGCAATTTTATTAGCTCTATTCGAGTTTCGCCTGCTTTTAATACATCTACCTGATAGTTATCAATTCGCAGATTATCTTTCTCTTTAGGAATACTTCCATATTCATTAATAACATATCCTGCCAGTGTTTCGTATTCTTCCGAAACAGGCAAACCAATTGCGTATTTTTCATTGATAAAATCAATTTCTATTCTTCCGGAAAAGACATATACATTCTTGGCAGGGTTTTTATCAATCAATAAACCTTTATCGAATTCGTCTTCAATCTCACCAAAAATTTCTTCCATAATATCTTCCAGAGTAACAATTCCGCTTGTACCACCAAATTCGTCAACCACAACAGCAATACTTTTATTTTGTTTGATAAAGAGTGTAAGTACATGATTTGCAAGCATACTTTCCGGAATAATTGGATTTTGCCGAAGTATGCTTTTTATATCTTTTGGTTTGGAAAAAATATCGAAAGCATGTACATAACCTATGATATTATCAATATTATCATCGTAAATAAGGATTTTAGAATGACCCGATTCGGTAAGGACTTTTTGTAACTCTTCAACCGACTCATTTATTTCCAAGGCAAATATTTCGGTGCGTGGCACCATGCATTCTCTAATTTTTACTTTTCGAAATTCTATGGCGTTTTTAAACAATGCTTTTTCTTGTTTTCCGATAAAACTCTGGTCTTCGGTAGCAGTAATTTCCTGAACAAAATCGTTTAATTCTATTGGAGAAAGTATATATTCTTCATCCTTAAATTTTAGTTTGAAAAGAATGCGAAACAAAAGCTTAGCAATCCAATTAATGAATATTATAAAAGGTAAAAATATGTAATAAATTAAAAAAAGAGGTAATGCAAAAATCATTAAAATGCTGTTTGGGTTTTTCCTGAAGATGATTTTTGGTAGAAATTCGGCAACAATTAAAATGAGTATAGTTGATACAATAGTTTGTATGAGTAACAACAATAACTCGTTATTGTTCAGGCTTCCTAAAAATTGTTGTATTGGTTGAGTGAGCATCTTTGCAATGGCAAAACCATAAAAGACTAGCGAAACATTATTTCCAAGCAATAAGGTGGCAATTAATTTTGAAGGTGAGTTGTAGATAGAAAACAGCCATTTTGCATTTGATTGTTTTTTATCAAGATGCATTTTTAGCTTTGAAGCACTGATATATGCAATTTCCAGACCTGAGAAAAGGGCTGAAAATAAAAGACTTATTATAATTATTTGATAATCGCTCATCTTAGCTTTTATTCGTCTTTAACATTTATTGTGCCTCTAAAATTAAATATTACTACATGATTAAAATTTTGATCCGCTTGAAGGCTATCGCCATACAGAATTTTGTCGGGTTCAATTATAGTAACAAAAACGTTATTATATATTTTTCTCGTGCGTTCATCCCAAAATAAATGCTCAGTGAGCAGCTTTTTATTTGTATTATGATTGATTACAACAACATTTTTTTCTATTTCCATTAACTTTTCTCTTTCGTAACGTTTTCCATATTCGGCAGTTAATTCGGAAACTATGTTTAAATTCCCGTCATAAGTCTTAACATGTAGTCCTTCCGGAAATTCAATATAAGGTTCTTTGCCGCCAATCTGATACATAATAGGACTAGTGAGTACCATTTGAATTATAGCCGAATCGGAAAAAGTAATACGAACATCTTTGGCAACTTCAGCCGGAATAGTATCGAATGATGTAAGTTCGCGAATAGTTTCCATTCGGTTTTCACAAGCAAAAAGCATTGCTGTAAAAAAGATTACAACAATGCTTTTTAGTCCAAAAACGACAGGTCTTTTTGGGATTATATTTTTCACATTTTGTGTTATTTCGCCGCGCGAACAGTAGTGGTTTCGTTAATCCAACATTCAACTTTATATGAGGAACCTTCTTGTATATCGTGGAAGAAGATAACATCCATAGCCGGAAAATGTTTAGAATAGGTTGCAATACGTTTGTTTGCTAATTCCTCTAACTCTGCATCTACTTTTTTCGCCTGATAATATTTGTCTACTGCAACCCAATAGGCTACTTTTTTAGTTAAATCGTTGTCGCCACAATCCGCAGCTGAAGTCGCGTATAGGTCGCCAATAAGAATGTAAGACATGCCATCGGCAGGATTTAGTTCTATTGATTTACGTGCATATGCACGAGCTTTGATAAAATCGTTGAGCTTATAATAAATTTTTCCTAAATCAGAATAAGTATCTGCTTTTTCCATAGGATCCTGAATCATTTCAACAGCATCAATATAATATTTGGCAGCTGTACCATAAGCTTCATTTTCGATATTCATTTTACCCATTAGTAAAGCTGACTCAGGAGTCGGGTTTGCTTTATAAAGAGCTTCAGTAGCATTAAAAAACAGTTCTGATTTGGTACATTTTTTCTTCTTTAGAATTTTGGTGATTTTGTTTAAAAGAACAACATCCTTAGGATTAGCTTTAAACTTTTTATCATAAATATTAACCAAAACATCGCATGTTGCATAAGGCTCAAAAGTATTATCGATATTTCCTTTAACGTTTTCCCATTGCGATAAAAGTTTTGGTTTTGTTTTATATTTTACCAGATTTTGATCAACAATTTCACTTATTTCATCGTAAGTATCAACAATCAATTCTTCATCTGCTTTACCGGATTTAACCATTTTAATAGTTGCCCTAAATAGATAAACTAAAGATGCAGTCGAAGATTCTGTTTTTTCCATATCAACAGATTCTTTAAGTAGTGTATATGCTTTTTGACAACGTTCCGGTGCAAGCATAAACAAGTCAACACCCATTTTACCTTTCAAATCACCCACTTGACTTATGCCGGTTTTATAATGAGTCGGAAAGTATTTAATTCTTCCTTCATGAATCATTTCCAATGTATCGAGATAGGCGTTTTTTTGCTTTTCTGTTGTTGCATTTTTAAGATAATATTCAAAAATATTAAGCCCATTAACGTATGTGTTTTCTGATGCAATTGGACAATTAATAAAGACCCATCTCCAATGGCGGATAAAATCTTTTACGATTGCACTTTTATAGTCAGAGTTTTTCCACTGTTTATAGGCTTCCTGATACAACGAAAGTTCGGTAATACACTTTATACTATCGATTCCGTATTTGCCACCTTGAGGCTCAAATGAATTTATGCTGCTTTGAAAATTAACATTTCTTTCTGTTTGGGCTCCAAACGCGCCCAGACTTAAAAACAGTCCTAAAATTGCCGATAAAACTTTAATTTTCATTTTGTATAGATTTTTGCATTAAAAATATTTTCCTTTTCTAAACCAGTTTTCTTTTATGCTTATTCCAAGAGCTACTTTAACAAAGCGTTCTTGAATTAAACTATTTTCAATCGTTCCATTCTGTCCAATTTCTATGCCAAGATTTAAAATTGAAGCGCTCTTACGCAAAGGTAAACCAAAACCAACACTAATTGCATACTCTTTTATTTCAGTATTATTAAATTGCAGACCTAATTTATTGTAGCGAACTCCAAAGCGATATTGAATAAGCTTTAAATAAGAAGATAAATTATTGCTGGTTGGAATAAATTCCAGTCCAAAAGACGCTTTAATTTTATCGTTAAGATTGTCTGATTGACCAAGATAACTAAACGATGACCAATTATCAAACATAAAATCGGCGGCTACCAATAATTTATGTTTCTTTTCCCAGGAAATACCAAATCCATAAGTGTATGGCAAAATTGTTTCTCCTTCAAATCCGGTGGCGTTATAAATTGTATCAATAGAAGATTCGTATCCTACTTGATCGCCTACAAAGGTAGTTGCCAGATAGTCTGTTTTTACATTTAGTGTTGCAGCAGGAGAATATGTTGCAGCCAGGCCAAATGCACTATTTGCTCCGGTTGGTATAAAATATTGTACTCCAACAGAAAAATGCAAACCGTTTAGCAAGTCACGTTCCTGCATGCGAGTATTCTTGATATATGCGGAATCGGGAAAGATTACTGTTTTACGATGTTCAACTCTGCCAAAATAATATGAAGAATTTAATCCAACTGAAAAGTTCTTTGTTAATTGAATGGCATTTCCCCAGTTTACACGATCCATTCCACCGGAACCGGCATATATTTCACGAGTTAACACATTAAAATCGAGCATTTTATCTTGCTGAACTTCATATCCTATACTGCTAAAAGGAATAAGAGCAAAACTACTTTTCCACCATCTGGTTATAGGAAATGCAAATGCCATATGATTAATAGATGTAGAGCTAAATTCGCTACTTTGTTCATTAGTCCTATAAGTTGCCATAGTGCTTTGCAATCCCATATCTGCAACAAAAGAAAGGGTATCAATTCCTGTATAAGAAGCTGGATTACTAAAGTTTATGTAGATATTGCTTCGAACAGCCAGATTTGCTCCTCCCATACCAAATGTTCGGATATTCCCTTGTTCGTAGGAATCACCAATTCCAAAAAAACTATAAGGAGAAGATGTTTGACTTTGAGCGTTGGCCAAGAAAGGAACAAGCGCCATTGTTAAAAAAAAGATTAGTTTAAGCTGTTTTATTATCATTGTATTCAAGTATAAAATTTAAGCCTTGTAGCACTAAATTTTCAGCTGCAAAGATGTTATTTTTTAAGTTCTTATCAAAATATTTTAAATCACCTCCGGTAAATATTATCAAAATATCAGGATACTTTTTTTTGTATTGATCGATTATACCATCAACCTCGGCAATAATTCCATTAATTACACCGGAAAGAATAGATTCATTGGTATTTTGTCCAATAAGTTTAGCCCTGTATTCAATAGGTTTTATTAACGGGAGTTTTCCTGTAAACTTATTTAGAGCCTTAAAACGCATATTAATTCCGGGACTAATTCCTCCTCCTAAATAATTGCCGCCTTTTGTAATCAACTCATAAGTAATAGTGCTTCCTGCATCAACCACTAAAATATTTTTATTGGGAAACATTAGAAATGCGCCAATTGCAGCTGCCAGCCTATCTTTTCCTAATGTTTCAGGAGTTTTATATTCGTTTACTAGTGGTATTGGTGTTTGATGAGTTAATTCAAAAGAGATAAATTTTGTTTTTAGATATTCAATTAATTCCACATCTATTTCAATAACTGTTGAATATATGACTCTATTTAGCTTTGGATACTGTATTTTTAACTCCTCTATATTTTCAACCTGAAGTTTGTTGCCTGAAAATTTGACGAGCAAATTACCATTCTCAAAAACGGCTAGTTTATTAAGTGTATTACCAAAATCCAAAATAAGGTTTTGCATATAGGACATTAAAAAAATTGAGAGGCAAAAATAATTGTTTTTGAAGTGTTATAAGTAGTTGCAGGTTCTTTAATTCATAAAATTTCTTAATTCAAGTGAATATTGATAGGTTAACTAATCACCAGATTACAGGTTTGACTTTTCATTTTTCCAGTTTATACTTCTTAGTTTGAAATATCCATTTCTTGCAAATACAAATTTCAAAATCAGTAATCGACCGATTTTGAAATTTGAGATTCACTAATAAAATGAGGGTTTTAGACTCTAACATTGTACTCAGCAAATATTCGCTTGCATTATGCCAAATATTATTTTTTAGTAGATTGCCAGAATATTAATCCACCAATAACCATTACTGAAATACCAACAAATGGCGACCAATTAAGGTGATGTGGTTTATTTGCAGTAATTTCAAGAGCTCCGATATCCACAACTTTTTCTTTAGTAAAGAATGTGGTTGCCGTAAAAACGGTTAAACCTAAACCAATTAGAATGATGATAATAGCTATGTTTTTCATTTTATTATGTATTAATTATTGTTTTTAAATAATTTAATTATCAGACACTATTATAATGTTTTGATTTTTTTCTTTTTGAATATGGGTTCAATATTTATTAATGGAGGCATAGTGTCGCCTAATAAAAATCCCCATGGCTTTAAAGATTCAATATGGTCGAAAATTAGTTTCATAATGGCAAGAAGAGGTATGGAAAGAAACATTCCGGATATTCCCCATAAGGCATTTCCCACAATTACTACTATTATAGAAAAGAGTGCATTGATTCTTACTTTTGAAGCAACAATTTTTGGAACAATGTAGTTATTGTCAATAAATTGAATAAGTGAATATGCTCCAAAAACGTAAAATATATACTCAGGTGATTTTGTAACTAATGCAACAAGCATGTATAAGGCCACACTTATAATTCCTCCTAAGTATGGAATTATATTGAGCAAAGCTCCGATAATACCAAGTAATATAGGATATTCAATTCCAAGTAACATTAGAGCAGTTGTATTTAGTATTGCAACCACAATAAATTCAAAAAAAAGACCAACCAGATATTGTTGAACAACTATTTTAGTTTGAGTAACAATTTTACCTACTTCGTTTTGCTTGTTTTCGTTGAATACCTTGAAAATAAAATCGCGTAAAAGTGGCTGGTAAAACAGTATCATAAATACATAAACGGGAATTAAAAATATTATCACTAACCCATTACCCAGAATTACAAGTGTTTGCCCAATGGCAGCACTTCCTAAATTATAAATTTCATCTGTAACTGTTGCAATCCAAGCATGAATTTTTTGCGGATTGATATCATAAAAATACGAAGCATCTTCAATTGTTTGGTTGAGTAACAATGTAAATTTATCGACCAATAATGGAAATGATTCACTAAATCGATTTAACTGCCTGAATATAAGAGCTCCAAAAGCACTAAGTATCAGAAAGGCTATTATTAGAACTATTACAATTGAAATTACTCTGTTTATTTTTTTTCTAGTTAATAGGTTAACAAGTGGGTAAAGTAAAATGGCAATCATGCCCGCAAAAACAAGAGGAATAATTATACTACCTGCAATGTATAAAATTGTCAAAAATGCCAATAGACCAACTAGAAAAATGGATGTCTTTATGTAAAATGGCATATTAATTACCTTATCCATTATCGTTTTTGTTTTTCTTTTTATGTAAGATTTGTTGTAACACAAATAGGCCGAAAGATTTAATAATTTCGGGGTTGCGTGTAACGAAATTAGTAACTCCTAGCCGTAAAACGTTACCTAATAGCTTTCTGCCAATATTTTTTGATGTGCCAACAAGAATTTTACTTGAAACATAACCGCCAGCCATACCTGTTACTGTAGCCATAATGTTATCTGTTAAATATGGCGATGAAACAATATCTTTCAACGAACTTTTAATTATATTTATAGGTTTTACACTCTCTAAAGTCAGGAATAATTGTTCTTTTAATTCCTGTTCTTTTATAGCTTGTTCATCCTCTAAAAATTGAATGGCACTTTTAAGTTCCGCCACAGAAGTAGTGTTTTGCATGGCATTCTATTTATTTAACTTTTTAATGATATAATTACTGACCAGCTTTTTAATCCATTTATACAAAAAGACATAAATAATAATTCCTATAAATCCATAAAAAGCTGCAACGGCA
>CAZTST010000006.1:0-8540 GCA_964616585.1 uncultured Draconibacterium sp. | reverse complement strand
TTCCGGTGATTTCTCCAATCCAAAAAGCAATTCCAAGATTAATAAAAAGCATGAATAAGGCACCAAAGGCAAGGACTATGGATTGAGGTATAATTGATGAAACCATATCCGATACTATGTCCAGAGCCTTTAGCCTTCCTAATTCAAAGCTTGTTTTGCCGTATTCAGTAGCCTTCTCAATAAGGGATACTATTATTGTTGAATTGTTATCCATGACTTCAATTTTAAGAATGTTTCATTTGTTGCCATTGATAAAAATTATCGGTAATGACAGACTTTGCAAACATTTTCTTTTTTTTATGTTTAGCTTTTCCCGGATTTGTACTGTTGGGATGATGTGGATTATTTCTGTTTTTAAACCAACCTTTGTGCAAACCGTTGTCTTTTTTAACCATAACACAAGAAGATGTGGCAAATAAAAGTCCGATACAAAAAACCGGAATAGTTATTGTTTTTAATAATTTCATTTTTTTAAGATTTAGTAAAACGTTATTTACTATTCCTGCCATTTGTAATTTTGCAAGCTACTTGTGTTGTTTTAACTCTTCGAAGTTTTAGGGTCTTTTACAGCATCCTCTACTTTGGCCTTAGTTTGTTCAGTAAAGTCTGAAATATCTTCTTTTGCCTGTTCATATTTTTCGGACATACTTTCGAGAAATTCATTGAATTTTTCTTTTAAATCTTCAGCATAGTCATCACTCTTTTTTGATATTTTTTTTCGAGTAATAGTTCCTTTTTCGGGTGCAAATAAAACGCCTAACAATGCACCGGCAGCAACGCCGGCCAATAAACCTAATAATACTTTTCCTGATCCCATGATTATGTTTTTTTAAATATTTGTAATAAATAATTGATTATAAAATGATTACCTGCCTCTAATCAGCCTAAGTAGAATAGCAATAATTGCAATAATAAGAAGGATGTGAATAAGGCCACCTGTATTGAAACTGACAAAACCGATTATCCAAAGGATAATAAGAATTACTGCGATGATATAAAGTAAATTTCCCATTTTTCTAGTTTTAATTTTTTTTAATTTTTTTTATTTTACTGATTTTGTTATCCTTTTATTTTTTATTAACTAAATCATTAAACGCTTCACTTAATTTGTTCATGTCTTTAGTAAATTCTGTTTTGAAAAATTCCCAGTTGTTTTGTTTTTCATTTTTATATTCATCCAGAACCCTTTTCAGATCGGTGTTTTTTTGTTCCAACTCAGCTAATTTCTTTTCGTAAGCAGCTTTGTTTTCATCTTTTTCGTCAGCTATTCTTGCTTTAAAATCAGCTATGATTTTATTGTGCGCAATAATTTTTTCATCATATTTTCTTTTGAATAGCTGATATTCTGTAATTGAATCTTGACGAGCAATAAATAAATCACGGTTTGCTTCTACTACATCTTTCTTAGCTTCTTGTAATTTATTCTCGGCATTTTCTACTTTTTCTCCTGCGGACCGGCAACTGCTAAACATTATTCCTGCTATGCAAACTGTTGCTGCCAAAACTGAAATTATTTTTTTCATGGGTATCATTTTTATATTTTTGTAAGTATTTTTTTATATCTATGAGAAAATAGTGTTGTCATTAATATCTTCTATTCATATGTATCTAAGAGCTTATAAAGATCGTTCATGTTAGGCGAAATGATAACTTCTGTTCTGCGATTGCCGGAGCGGCCTGCAACAGTTTCATTTGTATTTAAAGGAGAAAATTGTCCTTTACCTGAAGCTGTAATTCGCGTAGAATCAAAACCATATACATTTGTCAAAACTCTTACAATAGCTGTTGCTCTGGCTGTACTGAGATCCCAATTGTCTTTAAATAAACTTGTTTTGATAGGTACATTATCTGTATGTCCTTCAATCATTACATGAATATCCTTAGTCTTGTTTAGTACTTGTGCAAGAGATTTTAACGCTTCTATTCCCTTAGGATCAATTACATCGCTACCCGATTTGAAAAGCAATTTTTCTGCCAGCGAAACATAAATATTTCCATCAATTGTGTAAACAGATAGTTCATCTGTTTCGTAATTTATCAATACATCGGTTATTGAATTTTTAAGATTGCTCATAACATATTTTTGAGACTGAATTATGTCTTGAAGTTCATTCAATCTCTCTGCCTGCTCTGCAATAGTTACGTTCGATTTATTGCGATAACTTTTCAAAGACGCTTTTTCTGCTTCAAGTTCATTTACTTGCTTATTTCCTTTATATAATTCGCTATGTGTGTCGGAAATATCCTTTTGTAACATAGCAATTTCGTATTCCGAAGCCTTATATTTTTTATTCAGCACATACGATGTATATGATAAACCAAGAATTAAACCTCCTATTACAAGGATAAAAAATATTGTTCTCATTTTATTTGAATTAACGTTGTAAATTTATTTCCACAACCAATGCAAAGATGAAGTAATACTTACCTAAAAGCATTACACATTTTAGAAATTATTTTACATAAATCACATATTTCCTTGATTAATCAGGCGCTTTTTCTTGATAGCCACAAAATGATTCAGATGTTTTTCCGAACATGATTAATAAATTTAATTCGAATAAAAAGTTTTAAAAAATATTGTGGTATTGAAAAAAGCGTTTAAATTTGCACTCGCAATCAATAAAGGCGTCGTAGCTCAGTTGGTAGAGCAGAGGACTGAAAATCCTTGTGTCACTGGTTCAATTCCAGTCGATGCCACCTCAAAAAAAGCCCGGTTTTTTAAATCGGGCTTTTTTATTTTTCTATTTTTATAATATTCTCCTTCTTTTTGTGCATTGATTTAAGTAACTTTGGGCTGATTTAATTTCTAAAATCGGAGGTTTTTATGAAAAAGTTAATGGGTTTAGTGCTGATTTTATCGTCTTTTTTTCTCGCCATTTCTTGTAATAATGAAGCTTCACAATCACCTGACGAGGTTGTGAGCATTGATTTTGCTCAAGAGAAATTAGAAATTTCTCAAATACTCGATAATTTAGCTGCCGCTTCAGAAAGCGGTAATTTTAAATTGATCGAAAAAATATGGCTGCATTCGGAAGATGTTATGCTTATTGGAACTGAAAATGATGAACAGCTTGAAGGATGGGAAGAAATAAGTGCTGCAATTAAAAAACAATTCGGTGCATTTAATCAGACTTTGATTTCGATTACAGATCAAACAATTTGGCTAAACGATGATGCAACTGTAGCGTGGTTTTTCGAAGAATTAAACTATAATTTTGTTTATGAAGAAAAAGCTATGTCTTTTGTGGGTATTCGTTTTACGGGAGTAATGCAAAAGATAAATGATAAATGGCGTTTAGTTCATCAACATATGTCTATTCCTGCTGAGCTGGAAATGGTTGAAACACGCTAATTTCTATTTATTTAATCGAATTACACTTTTCGTACTTTGTCCATTTATTAGCAATGATTTCAAGGGGTATAAATGACTGTATTCGTTTTCTTTATCAATATGTGAAGAATTTGGTGGCGTTTCTTTTTTTATGCTTTTGGAACTAATAATTCTATATCGATAATTTATATAGTCCAACATTTTCTCGCTTGGAAGACCATCTAGCAATTCATTGTTTTCGGCATATTTTATGAGATAAGGAGTCAGATTAGGTCGCTTTATTCTTGAATTATTTACTTTTAAAAAACTTTTATTATAAAACTGTTTTTCAGCTCCAAGAGTTGTGTAAAAAGCTTGCGTTAAACTTTTGGCATCTGAAAAATCAAACTGAACAGAAAATTTTCCTTTGCTTGGATTAATATTGCTTGTTAAATCGCTTATTCCCTTTTGTTTTTCAAACCTTTTTAATACGCGCTCAAGCTTTTCGAGATTCAGGTTTGGAGAAAAGGCATTAAATAAAAATTCTAAACCATTATGTTTGATGTATATATGATAAGTTCCAGATAAGTCAGGATTAATTTTAATTTCTTCAACCAGTTCAATACACGAACTGAAACTAAATGATAAAAATATTAAGGCAACTATTTTAAAAGTTTTAAGCATTGCGTTTCTATTAAAAAAGCCTGACTCTAGAAGAATCAGGCTTTTAAATCAATATTTTGTATTTACTGAATCAAAATTAAAACTTTGTTTCTAAGCACTTCAATTACACCACCTTTGATAGGAAATATTGCTTCTGATTTATCCATTTTAATTATTCTAATATCGCCTTGTTTTAAAATAGAAATTAAAGGTGCATGATTTTCAAGAACCTCAAAAGAACCGTCAATTCCCGGAAGTTGAACCAATTTGGCTTCTCCATCATAAATAGTACTGTCGGGTGTAATGATTTGCAGATTCATGATAATCTATTTTTGAGATAATAATTTTTCTCCTTTTTCAATGGCTTCTTCAATAGTGCCAACTAAGTTAAAAGCTGCCTCAGGATATTTATCCACCTCACCATCCATTATCATATTGAAACCTTTTATTGTATCTTCGAGAGCTACAAATTTACCTTCCACACCTGTAAATTGAGTTGCTACAAAGAATGGTTGTGATAAGAAACGCTGAACACGACGAGCACGATGTACAACCAATTTATCTTCTTCAGAAAGTTCGTCCATACCTAAGATTGCAATAATATCTTGAAGTTCTTTGTATCTCTGCAATAATTCCTTAACATTTTGTGCCGTTCTGTAATGTGCTTCACCAACAATATCAGGTGAAAGAATACGCGATGTTGAATCTAAAGGATCAACAGCAGGATAAATACCCAATTCAGAAATTTTTCTGTTCAAAACAGTAGTTGCATCAAGGTGAGCAAAAGTAGTTGCAGGAGCAGGGTCAGTTAAGTCATCTGCAGGAACATATACAGCCTGAACGGATGTGATGGAACCTCTTTTTGTAGAGGTAATTCTTTCTTGCATCAAACCCATTTCAGTAGCCAAAGTAGGCTGATAACCAACAGCAGAAGGCATACGGCCAAGCAAAGCCGACACTTCGGAACCTGCTTGTGTAAAACGGAAAATATTATCAATAAAGAATAAAATATCATTTCCTTTTTCCTGACCTTCACCATCGCGGAAATATTCAGCAACAGTCAAACCGGAAAGAGCTACGCGTGCACGAGCTCCGGGAGGTTCGTTCATTTGACCAAAAACCAAGGTTAATGTCGAATCTTTCATCTTTTCCATATCAACTTTTGAAAGATCCCAGCCGCCTTCTTCCATGTTCTTTCTGAATTCAGAACCGTAATTTATAATATCGGCTTCAATCATTTCGCGTAAAAGATCGTTGCCTTCACGAGTGCGTTCTCCAACACCGGCAAAAACTGATTGTCCTTTATAATTCTTCGCAATATTATTGATAAGCTCCTGAATGATAACTGTTTTTCCAACACCGGCACCACCAAACAATCCAATTTTACCACCTTTGGAATAAGGCTCAATTAAGTCTATAACCTTAATTCCTGTTAACAAAATTTCTTTTGAAGTAGAAAGTTCTTCAAATTTTGGAGGTTCGCGGTGAATAGGGTAGGATTTACCGGTATTAATTTCCGGAAGACCATCTATAGTTTGGCCGGTTACGTTAAATAAACGGCCTTTAATTTCTTCACCAACAGGCATTGAAATAGGTTGCTCGGTCGAAACAACTTCCATACCACGGTACAAACCATCGGTAGAATCCATTGAAACCGTGCGGACAGTATTTTCTCCAATGTCTTGCTGAACTTCCAATACAATAACAAGACCTTTATCGGTAGTAACTGTTAACGCGTCATAAATATTTGGAAGATTTTCAATTTGGTCAAAAGTAACATCGATTACAGGGCCGATGATTTGAGAGATTTTTCCGGTAACTTTATTCTGCATGTATGCTTTGTTAAATTTTTGCGCAAATATAAGATAATCCGACTAATAATTCTGAGCCAAAATGTATTTTTTCTAATTTTTTAGTATTTTAATATCATAAAGGAAAAGCTTCCGCTAATAGAATTTTAACGGAAATGAAATTCGATTTTCTTATCTTTGTTTTTAATTGATGTTTATATTTTCAATATGAAACCAACGAAAATTGCCATAGTTCAGGAATCAACTATTTTTCTAAAATTAGAAGCCAGTATTGATAAGGCATTAATACTCATTCAAGAAGCTATTGATAATCAGTCTGATATTATTGTTTTTGGCGAAAGCTGGTTTGGTGGCTATCCATCTTGGTTGGATTATATTCCAAATGCCGCACGTTGGAATTATCCTCCTATAAAAGAGGTTTGGGCCGATACATTTGAAAATGCGATGGAAGTTGATAGTAAAGAAGTTAAACGATTGACTGAAGCAGCAAAAGAAGCCGGAGTTTTTTTGGTTTTAGGTTTTAACGAAGCAATTAGAAAAGGACGAGGTAATGGAACTCTGTATAATTCCATTTTAATAATTGATAATAAGGGAGAAATTAAAAATCATCATAGAAAATTAATGCCTACATATACTGAGAAACTGATTTATGGTTTAGGCGATGCTAAAGGTTTGACAGCTGTTGATTCGCCTTTTGGTCGTTTGGGCGCTTTAGTTTGTTGGGAACATTGGATGCCTTTAACGCGACAAGCAATGCACGATGAGGCGGAAGATATTCATTTTGCTTTATGGCCAACTGTGCATGAAATGCATCAAATTGCCAGCCGACAATATGCTTTTGAAGGAAGATGTTTTGTTGTTTCTGTTGGACAAATGCTTGCTTCGGCCAGTTTACCAAAAGCTTTACTTGATGAAATTCCAAAGGAAAATGAAGCTTTGCCTGATTTTGTATTAAATGGAGGCAGCTGTGTTATTGGTTCTGATGGATTTTATTTATTGAAACCACAATTTGATATTGGTGGCATTTTGTACGTTGAACTACCTCCTTTGAAAACAAATATAGCTGAGAGAATGAATCTGTCAACCTCAGGTCATTACCAACGGTGGGATATATTTGATTTTGAAATCAATAAAAAAAGGGAATGCTAGATATTATTTCCAAAGCTTAATGAATACTGTGAATTAGATAATAGTTTATTTGTTAAGAGTAATAAGTTGTGAATTCTTTTAAAGATTCTGATGACTCCCATCACAAAAGGGAGGTGTTTTAGTATGTTTACAGCCACACCATGCAACTTTTGATGGTTCTGTAATTTTCTGAATCACAGGTCTAAATTCACTTCCTTTATGCGAACCATCGCAAAATGGTTGTTTATTGCTTTTCCCGCATGAACACCATGCGTATTGGCCTGCTTCCATTTCTAATACGAAAGGTTTCTTTTGAGGTATTTTTGGATTACCCATAATTTATATATTTTATAATCTGAATTTTACCAAAGTTACATCATTTAAAAATAGAAATGCATATTCTTTGGTAAGAAGATTAAAATATATTGCGGGAAAATATATTACAGATTTCTTAGAAACTTCTTCTGAAAAATTAGGAGAAGGCTCACGCCAACAGTAATTGAGGAATCGGCTAAATTAAAAACCGGACGGAAAAATATAAAATCTTCGCCTCCCCAAAAAGGAAACCATTCCGGCCAGTTGCCTTCTATCAATGGAAAATAAAACATATCAACAACTTGTCCGTGCAAAAAGCTGCTGTATCCTCCTTCGGCAGGAAAAAAGACGGCCTTTTGATAAAAAGTGCTTTCGCTGAAAATTAAACCATAAAATGCGCTATCAATAATATTTCCCAAAGCACCGGCTAAAATAAGAGAAAGGCTGATAATTAACCAATCGTTTTCTTTTCGCTTGATACAACGAATTAAATACCAGATAATTGCGCCAACAGCAAAAATTCGAAAAATGCTAAGGAATAGTTTTCCGAAAGAAAAGCCAAATTCAAAACCAAAAGCCATACCGTTGTTTTCGGTAAAATGCAAATAGAACCAATTTCCTAAAACGGCGATGTCTTCGCCCATGAAAAAATTAGTTTTAATCCAAATTTTAATTGCCTGATCCAGAATAAGAACCAGCAAGACTAAAAAGACAGCTTTTTTCAAATTGGTTATTTTTAGGCATAATTAGCATGGTCGTTTTTATCTTTTGAATAGTTCTCAGATAAAAATGACCGATATTTTGATTTCTTCGGGTTAGCGATCAATCGGACGATTTAACTTGGCTTCGATAGAGAGGGTGGCATGAGGCACGCTTCTCAAACGCTCTTTAGCAATAAGTTTACCGGTTTCGCGACAAATGCCATATGATTTATTTTCGATCCTTACCAATGCATTTTCGAGCGACACAATAAATTTCTCTTGACGATTGGCCAATTTACTGTTTTCTTCTTTCGACATTACCGCATTGCCTTCTTCTAATACTTTAAATGTAGGCGAAGTATCGTTAGTGTCGTTATCGTTTTTATTTTTGTAAGCATCGGTAAGCATTATTAAATCGGCCTGGGCTTTCTCTAATTTTATTAGTATAATTTCCTTAAACTCCTCAAGTTCAACATCGGAGTATCTGGTTTTAATAGATTTTGTTGTTTTAGTCATGGCTTTTTATTTTAAATTAATTAAAATTTTCCTTTTAAACTTTCTTTATTTCAATCAATAGTGAAATTGATTCAGTTATTTCTATGTTATCTG
>CAZTST010000005.1:9868-32577 GCA_964616585.1 uncultured Draconibacterium sp. | reverse complement strand
TTTGTATTTATTTCCAATGAGTATTCCAAATAGTACCGCAAAAAAGACAAATACAGGTAGCACAAAAGTAGGTAATAATGAATAATTTTTTAAAATCATGCCAAATCCGGTATATGCTATCAATGCATTAAATGATGCAGCTAAATTAAGAACAAATAAAATTCCTATATCTTCAATTAAAAAAGTTCGTTTGTCGATTTGAATTTTATTTGTTTCCAAAATAAACTTCAGACCAACAAAAGCCATTAATGCAAGACCAACAGGATAAGAATAGTTGGGGATTAAACTCGTAATAATAAATCCTATATTAATGGCCAAAACAGCCATAATTAGCTGAGTAAAACTAAAAATCAAGGCAGCTTTTAAATTCAGCCATTTAGAATAAGGATTCATGGCAATACCTGCACCTATGGCAAGAAAAAACAGATCGCTTGCAAGGGCAAGCGCTAATAAAACAGAATTACTAAAAAATACGCTCATTGTTTGGGTTTATATATAAATCAAATTCAAAATTTTCTCAAGATAAATGCGATCAATTTCATCAAATGAGTTCAAGTCTTTGCTATCCACATCAAGAACTCCAACTATCTTATTATCATTACTTTTCAACGGAATTACTATCTCTGATAGAGATCTTGAATCACAGGCAATATGTCCGGGGAAATTGTGCACATCATTTACAACTATACTTTTTTGTTGATTAATTGACGCCCAACAAACACCGGTATTTTTTTTTAACAGCATACAAGCAACCGGACCCTGATATTTGGAAACAACTAATTCTCCGTTATTTAACATATAAAATCCAGTCCAGAAAAAATATTCCATTTTATGATGCAAAACGGCAATAATGGTGGCTTTACGAGCTTCTTCATTAGTACAAATGCTCATTAATTTTTCGAGCTGATTATAAATGCGTAGGTAACGAGCTTCTTTCTTTTTTATATCCATTTTTTTAATGTGCTAATTTGATAATGTGTTAATACATAATTTGTTCATCTTCCTCCCATCGCCATCGCCCTTTCGCCCTATCGCTCTATCGCTCTCTCAACTACTCAACTACTCGCCTACTCAACCAACTCCTTATTCGGATCCCAAAAATTTTCTTCAAAATTAATAATTTGATCTTTATCAATAATCAATCCTTCATTTTTAAGTAGAATTTCCATTAAATCTATTTGTCCGAAATGCTGTTTTCCACTTAACATACCCAATCGGTTTACAACGCGATGAGCAGGAATACTCAATTTGGCAGCATGTGAAGCATTCATTGCCCAACCTACCATTCGAGCAGCTTTTGGAGTGCTCAAATATTTTGCAATTGCTCCGTAAGAAGTTACTTTTCCATTTGGAATTAATGCAACCACTTCCCAAACAGATTCAAAAAAAGATTTAGCTTTATCTTTCACTTTCTTCTTTTTTGGGTAAAACCAATAATTTATTTCTTGAAAATTCTTTGTTTAAACGAAATTTCATATAATTGATTGGAATCCCTTCCTTTAAAAATATTTTCTCGTAATATGTTTGTATCTCTCCAGCTTCATTCTGATTATCAGATGAATATAAATCAAAAGTTTTATATTCTAAACCTAAATTAAAATATTCAATTACATCTAAAGTATAATCAAACAATTCTCGATTATCGGTTTTTTGATGGATAATCCCGTTTGTTTCCAACACTTTGCTATAAAGATTTAAAAATCTTGGCGAAGATAACCTTCGACGCTCATGTTTAGGTTTAGGTTGAGGATCGGAAAAGGTTAACCAGATTTCAGCAATTTCATTATCAGCAAAAAAATGCAATAATTGATCGATTTTAGTTCGAATAAAGGCTACATTTTTTAAACCTTCTTTTTGTACAATACTGGCGCCTTGCCACATACGAGCACCTTTTAAATCGATACCAATAAAATTTCGATTAGCGTATTTTTTTGCAAGTCCAACAGTATATTCGCCTTTTCCACAGCCTAATTCCAGAGTAATCGGATTTGTATTTTTGAAAAAATCTTTTTTCCAATTTGCTTTTAAAGGAAAACCCTTTTTCAATTCCTCATAAGGCATATAAAACATATGCGAGAAGGTCTCGTTTTCTGCAAATTGAGCTAATTTATGTCGAGCCACATTTCAATTTTTTTTTGCAAAGATAGCAGAAGTTATAAACTGCGTCCTCTCTGAAAAAGTATTAATTTTGGATTAAAGACCTTTGACTAATTGCCTATTAACGAAGAACAAAAAAAAGCCGCTCCTCAAAATGAAGAGCGGCTATATATTATCAAAGCTGGTTGGATTAGATAATTCCTTGATCCATCATAGAGTTAGCAACCTTGAAAAAACCGGCAATGTTGGCTCCTTTAGCATAGTTAACAAATCCGTCAGATTCAGTTCCATATTTAACACAAGCATCGTGGATATTGGTCATAATCGTTTGAAGTTTCTCATCAACTTCAACAGCACTCCAATTTAATTTCATAGAGTTTTGCGACATTTCCAAACCGGAAACAGCAACACCACCTGCATTTACAGCTTTTCCGGGACCATAAGGAATTTTTGCATGATGGAAAACGTCAATAGCTTCAGGAGTACATCCCATATTTGAAACTTCGCCTATATATTTAACACCATTAGTAAGAAGCAATTTTGCATCATCACCATTTAATTCGTTTTGCGTGGCACATGGCAAAGCAATATCAACTTTTACTTCCCAAGGCCTTTTACCGGCAAAGAATTGTGCTTCAGGGAATTCCTCGGCATAAGGTGCAACAACATCATTATTTGAAGCACGTAATTCAAGAAGATAATCAATCTTTTCTCCTGTAATTCCAGCCTCGTCATAAATATATCCATCAGGACCTGAAATAGTTACTACTTTTGCGCCATATTCAACAGCTTTTAAAGCAGCTCCCCATGCAACATTACCAAAACCCGAGACACTTATTACTTTTCCTTCTAAAGTATCGTTATTAGCGGCTAACATTTCTTTCATAAAATAAATTCCACCAAAACCGGTAGCTTCAGGACGAATTAAAGAACCGCCCCAATTTCCACCTTTTCCCGTAAGGATTCCGGTGTTTTCACGAGCTAGTTTTTTATACATTCCGTACAAAAATCCAATTTCACGTCCACCAACACCAATATCACCGGCCGGAACATCAGTTTGCGGACCAATCAGATGCCAAAGTTCAAGCATAAATGCCTGAGAAAAACGCATTATTTCATTGTCAGATTTTCCTTTTGGGTCGAAATCAGATCCACCTTTACCACCGCCCATTGGCAATGTAGTTAATGAATTCTTAAAGATTTGCTCAAAACCTAAGAATTTAAGAATACTTAAATTTACACTAGGGTGAAAACGTAATCCGCCTTTATATGGACCGATTGCATTATTAAACTGAACCCTGTAGCCGAGGTTTACTTGAACTTTACCGTTATCGTCAACCCAAGAAACCTTAAATGTGAGTATTCTGTCAGGCTCAACTAAACGCTCAATAATTCCTGCTGATTCAAATTGAGGGTTATCAACCAAAACATCTTGAAGAGATTCCAACACTTCTCTAACCGCTTGAAGGTATTCCGATTCGCCGGGATGTTTAGCCTCCAAATTGTTCATGATTTGCTCTAAATTCATTGCTTAATTTTTTATATAATTTGTTTGTTATTCAATTCACAGTGCAAAGATATTTAATTTCTCAACGCAGCAAATTTTTCTTTTTCTAAAACGTTTGCAAAAATATTATTTTTCTAGTTATAAGGGAATTGCGATGTTAATTTATACCGAGTATAGACTATTTATATTCTTTTACAAAATTCATTTATGCAAAAGCACGAATAGCGTATGTTTCATGCTCTAAAAGCTCTTTTAAATTTGATAAAAATTCTTGCTTTTCCACATCAATACAATCAAGTTCTTTTTTAAATTGATTTGGATCGAATAAAAACTCTTCTTTATTGCTTATTTTTTGCTGTTTTGTCGAAAAAATACTCATTCAAATCACAAATATAAAAAGGATAAATCCAATTATGAGTTTAGAATTATTTCATGCTATCTATTTCCAGATTCAGACCTTTACAAACCTATATCGGTTTACGAAATAAACTCTTTTTCAAGGAAAGTTTTTAATTGATGAGCTGCAACGTGATGTATAATTACTCCTCTTTTTGAATAGGATATTTTCCCTGTTTCTTCCGAAACTACTAAAGCTAAAGCATCGGTTTGCTCAGTAATTCCAACTGCAGCACGATGTCTTAAACCTAAAGCAACATCAATTCTTTTGCTTTTTGTTACAGGCAAAATACAACGAGCTGCTACAATCTTATTTTCTCTAATTATTACAGCTCCATCATGTAATGAGCTATTCTTAAAAAAAAGACTTTCGATCAAAGCAGTTGATATTTCAGATGAAAATTTATCGCCTGTATCTATCACTTGTCGCAGGTCGTGCTTCTTGCTCAAAACTATCAGAGCACCGGTATTTGTAGCTGATAAATGCCGAACGGCCATTATAATTTTATCCACATCCAAAGTACCTTCCGGACGATTCATTTTACCAAATAAAAACCTAATACGCTTTGGCATAGCAGCTAAAAAAGCCGGTGAACCAAAAAATAATAAAAATTGCCGTATTTCAGGTTGAAAAACAATAAGTAATGCAATAAATCCAACACCAATAAAAGCGCCTAAAATCTCACTTAAAAGCTCCATTTGAAGCGCTACCACCAGCTTCCAAATAAAGTAAATACTAGCTATACCTATAAATAAATTTATTGCTATCGTACCTCTAATCAAACGATAGATTTCATAAATCAACAATGCAACCAGCAGAATATCTAGAATATCCAGAAATTTTATTTGAATAAAGGCTAAACTTGATAAATCCATTCTTCAGATTATGATTGATTATATTTCAAAAACAAACGAATAGTTTCACGAGCTTCCTTTGCATCGTGTACACGTAAAACTTTAGCTCCATTAAGTAAGGCAAATGTATTTAAAACTGACGTACCATTTAGAGCTTCATCAGGATTTATTTCCAGATGTCTAAATATTATCGACTTACGAGACAATCCTGCCAGAATAGGACAATTGAAATGATTAAAACTCTTTAATTCTTTCAATATCTGATAGTTCTGGTCGAGTGTTTTTCCAAAACCAAATCCGGGATCGAGTAAAATACTTTCTACTTCGTATTCAAGCAATAACTTTAATTGCTTATCAAAAAAAAGTTTTATACTATCAACAACATTTCCCTTTACAGTATTTTGCTGCATATTTTCTGGGATTCCCTGAATATGCATTAAAATATAAGCCAATTTATTTTTTGCAACAACATTAAACATTTTTTTGTCGATAGTACCTCCGGAAATATCGTTAATCATTTCTATTCCGGCATCAGCTGATTTTTGTGCAGTTGCAGAATGGTAAGTATCAACCGATAAAATAATTTCAGGATATTGTTCTCTAATTAATTTCAAAGGTCTTTCTAAAATCTTCCACTCTCCTTTTTCATCAATTATTTGGCTGCCGGGTCTGGTGGAAGCGGCTCCAATATCCAAAATAACAGATCCTCCTTTTATTAATTCTTCGGCTTTAGCCAAAAAAAAATCGTTTTTCAGATTTATGCCACCATCAAAAAATGAGTCGGAAGTCAAATTAATAATCCCCATAATTTTTGGCTCATTTAAATCCAAAAGTTTTCCTCGACAATTCAAGATTAGATTTTCAGAAAAAGCTGTACTTTTACCCAACATTTTATGCCATTTTTGTGCAAAAATAAGAGATTATTGTTTATGACAAAAACCAAACAGCAGTTCGAAGAAGCTATTGCTAAATGCAGAAACGTTTTTTTAGCTAAAATGCAGGATTACGGCACAGCGTGGCGCATACTTAGAACCAGCTCTTTAACTGATCAAATATACATCAAAGCCAATCGTATTAGAAGTATCCAAACAAAAGGCTTATCGAAAGTAAATGAAGGGATTGAAGGCGAATTTATTGGAATAGTTAACTATTCGGTAATGGCACTTATTCAATTGGAAAAAGGGCGTGCGCTCAAAGGTGATAATCTTAGTTCTGCTGAAATAGAAGAACTTTACAATAGGCATATTTATACTTCCCAATCATTGATGGAGAATAAAAATCACGATTACGATGAAGCATGGCGAAATATGCGTGTTAGTTCGCTTGATGATATTATTTTAATGAAACTGCTTCGCGTTAAGCAAATTGAAGATAATGAAGGTAAAACTTTGGTTTCAGAAGGATTGGACGCCAATTACCAGGACATGATAAATTATGCTTTATTTGCACTAATAAAATTGCAAGAAGAAAAATCTTCTTAAATTGATTTGAATTTTCCAGCGAATTTGAATCCTAGAAATCAAGAAAATGAAAACGATAATCCTAATCAGTAGATATTTATTAGCTGCCGTATTTCTATTTTCAGGCTTCGTTAAAGGAGTTGATCCTTTAGGTACCGCCTATAAGATTGACGACTATTTGCTTGCCTACCAAATGGATTGGGCTTTATCTTTAAGTCTGGTTATTTCATTTGGCCTAATTGCTTTAGAGTTAAGTTTAGGAGTGATGCTTCTATTTAATTTATTGCCAAAATTTACTCGTTTGACAATGACTGTTTTAATGATCTTCTTCACAATAGTAACGTTTTACGATGCTTTGTATAATCCGGTTTCTGATTGTGGTTGTTTTGGAGATGCTTTAGTTTTAACCAATTGGCAAACTTTTTACAAAAATATAATCATCGACATTTTTATTGTCGGCCTGTTTTTAATTCCTCTTGTAAAAATTAATCTGAGAAAACATTTGGGTTGGAGTTTAGGCTTTTATATTGTGTTCCTTGGATTTACTTATTATAACCTTCAACACCTACCAATTATCGATTTTCGTTTCTGGAAAATTGGCTCTCAAGTTTTTGACAACAATCAAAAAACTGTAGAACTCTATCTTACTTATCAAAATAAAACCAGCGGTGAAACAAAGGAATTCTTATCTCCAAATTTTCCCTATCAGGATAGTCTTTGGCTATCAAAATGGAAATTTGTGAGCATGCGTGAATATAATCCAAACACTTCAGTTCAGACTATGATTATTTTCGATTTGGATGGAAACGATATAACAAAAGAAATTTTAGGATTTCCGGGTAAAATACTTCTACTTATCTCGAATAATTTAGATGCTATTACTCCAAAACAGACTTCAAAGATTAAAGAACTCCTCCAATTAGTCGACAATGAGGCTTTGCCTATTTTTCTGATTACAGCTTCTGTTGGTGAGAAAATAAATGATTTTGTAAATAACAATCAAATCGACATTAGTGTTTTTTTAGCAGATGATATAGACCTTAAAACTATTATTAGAAGCAACCCAGGATTAGTTCTTTTAGAGAATGGAAGAGTGATAAATAAATGGGCATACACCGATTTTCCTTCTTCTTCGAATCAAATCTTTGATTAATTAGTCTCTGTTTTTTATAAAGTATGTATTCAATTGCTATAGACAACTTTTTCATAAACCAATTTCTTTAGATGCCATATATATTTGTTTTACCACAAAGGCTCTCAAAGGACAGCACAAAGGAGCACAAAGTAAAAAAAGGACGTAGTATAATAAATACAGAATTAAAAATTCTTTAATTGTTGTTCACAAATTTCTATTAATTTTTTATGTACCCATATATTACTTAGCATTCCTTTGTGCTTTACTTGGTGCGACTTTGTGGTAAAATATAAATAATTCATTGTACTTTTGCATATTATAAAAAGAATTTAAATTTAAATATCATGAGAAGAAATATAGTTGCCGGAAACTGGAAAATGAATAAAACTTTTGAAGAAGCTGATGATTTACTTTTCAGCATTGCTGAACCACTTCAAAAATTAGATTTGGATAATACTGAAGTAATTCTTTGTCCTCCTGTTATTTATGCCGAAATGTTTACCGATATTGCTTTAGAAAATAATTTTTCCGTAGGCGCTCAAAATTGTTCTAACCATAATTCAGGAGCTTATACAGGAGAAATTTCTGCAGCTATGCTCAAATCTATGGATATTGAGTATTGCTTAGTTGGTCATTCCGAACGTCGTAAATATTTTAACGAGGATTCAAAAATGTTGGCCGAAAAAATTAATCAATTGCTGGAGAATGATATAAGTCCTATTTTTTGTTGTGGCGAAGTTTTAGAAGATCGCGAAGCAAATAATCATTTTGATGTTGTTGGAAAACAACTTTACGAAAGCTTATTTCATTTAACTGCCGATGAGCTTGATAATGTTGTTGTTGCATACGAACCTGTTTGGGCAATTGGTACAGGAAAAACAGCCAGCCCGGAGCAAGCACAAGAAATGCATGCTTTTATTCGCAATTTAATTGCAAAAAAATACGATAAGGAAGTTGCCAACGAAATGACCATTTTATACGGTGGCAGCTGCAATGCCAAAAATGCCAAAGAATTATTTGCATTAAAAGATGTTGATGGCGGATTGATTGGCGGAGCATCTTTAGTAGCCGAAGATTTCTTGAAAATTGTTCAGAGTTTCTAAACTCAATTAATAAATTTACTTCGTGTCTTAGTGTCTCCGTGGTTAATATTTCACCACTAAGACACAAAGACACAGAGAAATAATTAGATTAGATTTCTACTATCTCTATTTGACATGAATTATATCGAAATAAAATTTTCCATCCAGCCCCAAACTCCTTTTCAAGATATTTTAATTGCCGAATTAGCCAAAATTGGATTCGAAAGTTTTGAAGAAACCGAAGATGGACTTTTAGCCTATATTCAAGAACCTTCTTTCGATGAAAAAGTGCTCAGTAATTTAGATATTCTAAATAATGCTTTGGTTAAAATATCTTATACCGTAAAACAAATTCCTGCACAAAATTGGAATGCACTCTGGGAAAGCAATTACGATTCAGTTGTAATCGACAACCGCTGCTATATCCGTGCTCCTTTTCATCCTTCAAAACCTGAGTTTGAATTTGAACTTCTTATCGAGCCTCAAATGTCTTTCGGAACAGCACATCACGAAACTACAGCAAATATGATATCTCTGCTTCTAAATGAGAATGTTGAAGGAAAATCCTTTCTCGATATGGGTTGTGGCACATCAGTACTCGCAATTCTTGCGTATAAAAAAGGAGCTTCACCAATTTGCGCAATAGATAATGATGAATGGGCATATAGAAATGCTATCGATAATGTTGCCAAAAACAACACAAAAGATATTACAGTTCTTATGGGCGATGCATCTTTACTAAAAGACAAGACTTATGATATTATTTTTGCCAATATCAATAAAAATATCCTTTTAGCCGATATGGAAACATATTCCCACAGTTTAAATATAAATGGGAAATTATTTATAAGTGGATTTTATCAAAGCGATCTTGCTGATATCAAGGCAAAAGCAAATTCCTTAGGACTTTTTTGTAGCATCCATATTGTAAAAAACGAATGGGTTGCGGCAAAGTTTCTTAAGTTTTAATTTTTCTTTAGCAATCGCAAAAAAATCTCGCCAAGGCGCTAAGACGCCAAGTTTTGAATTTTAAACAAAAAAATAACATTTAGAATAAAACTATTTGCTAATTATCTGACTATTAAGCTTTTGTTTATATTAAAGCCTTGACTTTGCGTCTTTGCGGCTTTGCGTGAAAAAAACCACAATTCTACTGCCAAACAGTTTTATCAAAAAAAATATTTCCACAATGCACAGTATATTAAAATAATTTAAACCTCTTAACTCAGAAGCCTCAAATTATAAAAATTACGACCTTTTTTTGGCTTTAAATATCATCGATTTCTTGGCTTACTAAGCAATTTTATAGTGCGCTGATTGGTGCGTCTTTATTATGGTTATACTCAAAGTTAAAAAAATAATATTATGCTTGCATATAATTTTACTGTGAATTAATTAACTTTATTTACTAAAAAATGTTAAACAGTTGATTATTTTAATATATTTGACCCCTAAACGCATATTTTGACCTTAAATAAAACTAAAAATACATTGGAATAAATGTACGTTTATCGGTAAAATAATAAACCGGAGAAATTTATTAATTTATTTACTAACCAATATTCAAGTAATTATGAGGAAAATTATTTTAATGCTCACTTTGATTAGTTTTTTTGGCTTTCAAAGTGCAATGGCGCAAACTTCTGTGTCGGGTACTGTTACAAGTGCTGACGATGGAAGTACACTCCCCGGAGTATCGGTTGTAATTCAGGGCACCAGCCTTGGTACTACAACTGATATGAATGGTAAATATGTTGTTTCTGTTCCGGATGGTTCAGCAGCTCTTGTTTTTTCCTTCGTTGGAATGGAAAAACAGACGATTGCTTTTACTGGTCAAACAGTTATCAATGTTGTTTTAGTTTCTACATCTCTAGCTCTCGAAGAAGTTGTAGTTGTTGGATACGGTATTCAAAAAAAGAGAGAAGTTACCGGTGCTATTTCACAAGTTAAAGGTGATGATATAGCTAATTTGGCTACTCCAAGTTTTGAAGCACAGTTAGCCGGCCGTGCTCCCGGTGTGCAAATTACAACACGGACAGGTGTTTTGGGAGAAGCTCCCAGAATTCGTATCCGTGGTATTGGTTCCATTTCTTCAGGAAGTTATCCATTAGTTGTTGTTGACGGTGTGCCTGTTGCAACAGGTGACATGGGTGGATATGCATCAAATAATGCTTTAGCCGACATTAACCCAACTGATATTGCATCAATTGAAATTCTTAAAGACGGTTCCGCCACAGCAATTTATGGTTCGCGTGCTGCTAATGGTGTAATTTTGATTACCACCAAAAAGGGTAAAATAGGTAAGTTAAAAATGACTTATAACACATACACTGGCGTTGCACAACCTGTTAATTTGTTTGATCTTTTAAATGCAGATCAATTTATTGAAATTGCTAACGAAAAACGTGAAAACAAAGGATTAACAGGATATGCAGTTGATGGAGGAGTAAATACAGATTGGCAAGCCGCTGTACTAAGAAGCAATGCTTTCCAGATGGATCATAACCTTTCGCTTTCAGGTGCAACAGATTTAAACAGCTATTATTTCTCTTTAGGTTACTCTACACAGGAAGGTGTAAGTATTCCAAATGAGATGAGTCGCTATTCTGTTAGGGCAAATGTTGACCAGAAAGTAAACAAATGGGTAACAATAGGAACAAATATTGCAGTTACACAAAGCGAATATTTTGGAATGAATACAGGCACAAACTCTCTTTCCGGAAATATTTTCTCTGCTATTCGTCAATTACCTAATACCCCTGTTTATAATGTTGATCATCCTACAGGATATAATATTGACTTTATAACTCCAGGATTGGTTGGACGTTGGAATAACCTTTCTACAATAGGCGACAATCTACCTAATATAGTTTATACTCTTACGCATAATGTACTTAAGACCAAGAATCTGCGTACTATGGCTAGTGCTTTTGCCTCAGCCGATATAACACCTTGGTTAAATTTCCGCACACAGTTAGGTATTGACAAAAACGGTTCGGAAGGTTTATTATACTATAATGCTATTCATGGTGATGGACAAAGCGTAAATGGTCGTGTCTATAATAGTTACGATGCTTATGAGCGTTGGAATATGCAAAATATTCTTTCTATCAATAAAACATTTGCCGATGTTCATAATGTTTCTGCAGTAATTGTAAGCGAATATCAAAAACAACGTTACAATTATTTTAGTGGCCAAGGTACTGACCTTTCAAATGAATTCTTCCAACACAATATTATTTCGGGCTCTTTTGGAACAGCTAATACTGGTGGAGGATTAACAGAGAATGGTTTTATCTCTTATGCCACCAGATTGAACTATAATTATTCTGAAAAGTATTTCTTACAGGCGTCTCTTCGTTATGATGGAATTTCAGCTCTTCCAACTGAAAACAAATTTGGTTATTTCCCGGGTGCTTCTGTAGGATGGAATATTGCCAGAGAATCATTTATGGATGGTATTACCAACATTGTTTCTGATTTCAAAATCAGAGCTTCTTATGCAGAAGTTGGAAACACTTCCATTGGTAATTATCCTTATGCAGGTCTTTATGGTGCTGCAAAATATGCCGATTATAATGGTCTTGCTTTCGTACAAATGGGAAATGATGCTTTGAGTTGGGAAACAAGTAAAAAATTGGATATTGGATTTGATGCAATGTTCTTCGATGGGAAATACAAATTATCCTTCGATTACTATAAAAACAATCAGGATGGTCTGATTTTAGCTGCTCCAACTCCTCCTTCTTTTGGTATTCCGGGCAACTCTGTTGACAAAAATATCGGATCCTTAGTTAACCATGGATATGAATTTTCAGCAGAAGCAGTAATTTTAAGTAATAGTAACTTAAAATGGACAGTTGATGCTAACTTAACATTATCAAAAAATGAAATCACATCTTTAGTTGATGAACAAGAGCAAATTTTGGGTACCTATACTATTATCCGCATAGGTGAATCTATCAATTCAATCTATGGTTACGATTATGTAGGTGTAAATATTACAAATGGTAATCCAATATACCGTAAAGGTGATGGAACTATGGTTCAAGGAAATATAAGAACAAGCAAGTATGTTGTTTATGATCCGGCTAATCCAACTGATATCTCTGTTGCTTCGTCATTGAGTAGTACTGATGATAAAATAATATTAGGAACTTCTTTGCCTACATTCTTTGGTGCTGTAAATTCAACACTAACCTATAAAGGCTTTGATCTTAACATTATGTTCCGTTTTGCAGGTGGTAATTATATTATGAACCGTACTCGTGATGACCTTTTGACTCAGGCGTTCACTAACAATAGCACGGAGATTCTAGGCAGATGGCAAAGTGTTGACGAGCCAGGAGATGGCTGGACTCCAATGCTTTGGGATGGTGGAAATGCCTTTACTAATAAATCTGGCGAAACTACCGGCAGGTTCGTTGAAAAAGGTGACTTCTTTAAATTACAAAACCTAACGCTGGCTTATACTTTCCCTAAATCAATAACTAATCGCATTGGAGTTGAAAATCTAAGAATTTTTGCCCAAGGTCAGGATTTATTGATGTTAACCAAATATACCGGTATTGATCCTGAAATGGAAAATAGTGGAGTTGACTACAACGGAACACCCAGACAAAGGGTATTTACATTGGGTTTAAATCTTACTTTATAGTTTAACACTTAAATTATATCAAAATGAAAAAAAATAATGTTTTTAATATGAAATTAGGCTTGCTTTTACTAATTCCGGTCATTGCTATAGCATTGATCACCGGTTCTTGCAAGAAAATTATTGAGCTTGATCCTTACAATCAGGTTTCCGAAGCAACTGCTTTTACATCTCCTGCCCTTATAGAACTTTCTGTAATGGGAATGTATCAGGCAGCTCAAAGAGGTGATTATGCTGGAGGCTTAAGAGGCTATCCTTTCGGTGCTGCATCTGTTCAACAAGGCGATAACCGTGGCGAAGATGTTGTTAATATTGCAACATTTTACAGGAATACTTACAAAAACGAAATTAATCCTACTACTGCAAATAATGTGTATATGTGGTCAGATTCATACCGACTGATTAATCGCTGTAATATTATTATAGAAGGCGTGCAGGCTGCTGCAACAGCAGGCACTATTACTGCTGAAGTTGCAAACGCTTATGAAGGTGAAGCTCGTTTGCTTAGAGCTGCAACTTACCACGAATTGCTAATTCATTTTTCATTCCCATATAAGCATTCAGCTGATGCTTCTCATCAGGGAGTACCTTATCATGATAAATCATTTACAACTCAGGCAGCTATAGACGAGGGATTTGTAAAAGGTCGAGAAACTGTTGCTTTTGTGTATGGTAAAATTCTTGAAGACCTAGTTGTTTGTGAAACCAACCTACCTCTAAAGGCAGGAAGAACAGGAAACACAAAAATAACAAGAGCCACAAAAGGTGCGGCAATTGCCTATAAACAACGTATATATCAGCATATGTGGAATATGGGTAGCGTGATTACTGAAGGCTTAAAATTAGTTCCTGGTGGTGCTTTAGCCGGTGAATATACCCTTGGTGCTCAACCCTGGACATGTTTCCAAAATGACTATTCCAACTCAGAATCCATTTTTGGAATGGAAAATTCGGCTACCAATAACCCCGGCGTAAATGCTGCTTTGGCTTCTCAATATAAAAGAAGGCTTTTAGTTAGTATGAGTCCAATTATTTGGAGAAATTCTAAATGGTTAGCAGATGACAAGCGTCGCAAATCTCCGGAAATGGTATTTACTACTAACACAATGATATTTACAAATAAATACGATGATGATGTAAATTATTTCGATGCTTCACCAATGATACGTTATGCTGAGGTTTTACTTAATCTTGCAGAAGCTTATGCACGTAATAACGATGTTGTAAATGGATTGAAATACCTAAATATGGTTCGTGACAGATCTTTAGCTAGTGTAGCTACTCAATCCTATGTAGCAGGTGATTTTGCCAATAACGTAGCATTATTGGGAGCTATTTTAGTAGAAAGAAGAATTGAATTTGCAATGGAAGGCCGTCGCTGGCCTGATATCCATAGACTACAGGATTGCCCCCATT
This sequence comes from uncultured Draconibacterium sp., assembly GCA_964616585.1. Lineage (GTDB taxonomy): Bacteria > Bacteroidota > Bacteroidia > Bacteroidales > UBA12170 > UBA12170. The sequence continues at coordinate 17,975 of CAZTST010000005.1, read as the reverse complement.
TCCCAATTGTAGGTATTCCTGCTAAAGTTGCCAATGGTGGTATTACTGGTTCTTTTACTCTTGGAACTGAATTTGCAGGTCCTTATGAAGTCGGAGCAATACCTTACGATGATTTCAGATTTCTTTGGCCAATTCCATTGATTGAAACCAATGCTAATCCAACTCTTGCAGGACAACAAAATCCTGGTTGGTAAAAGTAAATATTAAGCTTTTTTAAAAGGCTGCCAAAATTTGGCAGCCTTTTTTTATTCCCTAAAAGCTTAATAGGATGACTAATTTAAATACAGTAATTTTACATTAAAAACATTTTAAAAACCTGCAGGTTTTTAACGATTGTGAATATTGCAAACCTATGCATTCCGAATACTTACCTATATCTTCCGAGGAGAGTTTTATGTTGTCATAATTGTTATTTCTCTCTTCCTAATTGCTATTTTTTCCCTTAAACTAATTATATTTCGTCTTTAATTGAATTAATTTTTCTGTGTTTTTAGGCATATATTATTTATAGAAAATTCAAGTAAATAGTTATCATTGCTCCTCATAAGAATTATTTTACGTATTTCAATTATCAAAATTCCTCATTAAATAAACTGGTTTTTTTCCTAAAAAATGTTAAACATTAAATTATTTTTATATATTTGGCCTCATAAACACAAATTTTAACCAAAAACCTAACAAAATACATTGGGTTTTAATTGTGTTTATCGGTAAAATTTTATGACCGGAGAAATTTATTAATTTATTTACTAACCAATATTCACTTAATTATGAGGAAAATCATTTTATTATTTGCTTTGATTAGTCTAATTGGCTTTCAAAGTGCATTTGCGCAAACTACTGTAATTGGTACAGTAACAAGTGCAGATGACGGAGGTACACTTCCGGGTGTATCGGTAATTATTGAAGGTACGAGTTTAGGTACTACCACCGACATGGATGGTAATTATAGCCTGTCAGTACCAGCTGGATCCACAGCAATTGTTTTTTCGTTTATCGGAATGGAAAAACAAACGATTGCCTACACCGGTCAAACACGTATCGATGTTGCTTTAGAAACTTCATCGCAATTGTTAGATGAAATTGTGGTAGTGGGTTATGGTACTACAACAAAACAGTCTTTTACCGGTACTGTAAAGACAATAAAAGCAGAGGAACTTGGAGCAAAATCCGTTTCAAATGTTTCTCAAGCTTTGGCTGGAGAAGTATCTGGTGTTCAGGTTATTAATACTTCAGGACAGCCTGGTACAGAATCAACAATACGAATTAGAGGTTTTGGTTCTGTTAATGGTAACAGAGACCCGCTTTATGTAGTTGATGGAGTACCATTCTCAGGGAGTATAAACTCTATTAACCCTGCAGATATTGAAACAACCACTGTTTTAAAAGATGCTACTGCAACTGCTATTTATGGAGCACGAGGTGCAAATGGTGTTATTTTAATTACAACTAAAAAGGGTAAATATGAGTCCGCTTCGATTGAGGTTGATGTTAAAACAGGTGTAAACGTTAGTTCATTACCTCGCTACAGTTCAATCAAATCTCCTGAAGATTATATTGCTTTAAGTTGGGAGGCTATGTACAATCGAGGCCAGGCTTCTGGCGATCCTAATCCAGCAGCTTATGCTAACACTAATTTATTCTCAGGATCAGGTATTGATCCAAAATATAATATGTGGAATGTTGCTAATGTTTCTGAATTAATCGATCCTTTAACCGGACTTGTAAGAGATGGTGTAACTAGAAAATACGACCCTGAATATTGGGGAGATTATGGTTTTCAGAGTTCTCAAAGAGACGAGGCAAACGTTACGATAAGCGGAGGAAGCGATAAAACAAAATATTTCTCATCCTTCGGCTATTTAAATGACGTAGGTTATATTATAAATTCTGATTATAAAAGATATTCCACCAGACTTAACGTAACACACGAAGTTAAGCCTTGGCTAACAGGCTCTGCTAATCTTGGATACAGTTTATCAGAAACTATGAACAATGGACAGGCTTCAAATTCAAATAGTATCTTTTGGTTTGTCGATAATCTTCCACCAATTTTTCCTTTATTCTTAAGAGATGAAACCGGTGCTATTATTGAAGACCCAATTTATGGTGGCAATCAATACGATTATGGTGTTGGTAGAGCTTTTGGAGCACTTACAAATTCAATTGCCGATGCTACTTTTAATAGTAATAAAACCAAAAGGCATGAGCTAAACGGTAACTTCGCATTCAATGTAAAATTTACCGAATATTTGACTTTTGAGACCAGATTCGGTATGCAATATTATAACAATAGATATGTCAACCTTAACAATCCTTTTTATGGTTCTGCAGCTGGACAAGGAGGTTCGGTTTATAAAAGTGATTCTGAATTACTTTCATATAACTTACTAAATTTATTACGTTTTAATAAGAGCTTTGGAAATCATAGCTTTGAAGTACTTGCCGCCCATGAAAGCAATTCTTGGGAACAAAAAAGATTTACTGCAAGTATGGCAAAGATGGTACATCCTGATATTGATGATTTGAACAACTTTGTTCTTGTATCTTCTCCTCCATCTTCATGGACAGACAAATCAACTTTAGAAAGTTATTTTGGACAGTTGAACTATAATTTCAAAAATACTTATTACTTTTCCGGTTCGGTTAGACGTGATGGTACTTCAAGATTTGTTAACAACAAATGGGATACTTTTGGTTCAGCTGGTTTTTCTTGGATAGTAAGTAAAGAATCTTTTATGGCTAATTTAGATTTTATCGAATTCTTAAAGTATAAAATTAGTTATGGACTTGTCGGTGAGCAGGCCGGAGTTGGTTTTTATCCTGGTTATAACACATTTAATGTCAGTAATTTGAACGATCAAATTTCTATATCTCCAAGAGATATTGGTAATCCTGATTTAACCTGGGAAGTAGCTAAAATGTTCCAAACCGGTGTTGAATTTTATTTAGGTAATTATGTAGAGGCAGCTATTGACTATTATGTAAAAAATACCGATAATTTACTTTTTGATAGTCGTGTAGGTCCATCAGTTGGATATGCAATTATAACTGTTAATGACGGTTTGCTTAGAAATAGTGGTTTAGAGTTTGATGTTACAACTCACATAATTAATAAGCAAGATTATAAGTTAGACTTTACTATAAATGGTGAATTATTAACAAATGAACTTCTTGCAATGCCTATTGATCCTGCAACAGGAGAACAAAAGCTTATAGATATCTCAGGCATATATGGACGAGGTGTAGGACATTCTCTTTTTGATTTCTATCTTAGAGAATGGGCTGGCGTAGATCCTGCTGATGGATTGGGTATGTGGTTCGTTAATTATGTTGATAATAACAGAAATAATACTTTTGACAGCGGTGAAGCAATTTCATCTCTTTCTGAATATCAAAAAGAAAATCCTGATAGTACAATTAGTATAACAACTACAAAGTCGTATGCTGAAGCTACTCAAAAGTATGTTGGAAAATCTGCCATACCAAAAGTAAGAGGTGCTTTTAGATTAAGTGCTAAAGTCAAAAATTTTGATATAACAGCTCAATTCTTATATAGCTTAGGTGGTTATGCTTACGATTATGCTTATGCTACACTAATGCACAACCGTGTAGTTGCAAATAATAACTGGCATACTGACATTTTTGACAGATGGCAAGAACCTGGTGATATTACTGATGTGCCAAAATTATCAAGTAATTATGATAATACTCTTGTTAATAGCACATCTACAAGATTTCTTACTTCTTCGAACTTTTTAGCTTTGAATAATATCAAAATTAATTATAATGTTCCAAATACTTTTGCTAAAAAGATTGGTCTGTCTAATGTTAACATTTGGGTTTCGGGAGATAACTTATTCCTTCTAACAACTAGAGATGGATTTAACCCATCTACTTCAGAAACAGGAAGTTCAGATATGTATAGATACTCTCCTCTTTCAACATATACTGCAGGAGTAAGAGTTAAATTTTAAATTTAAAAATTAAATAATTATGAAAAAATCATATATTTTATCTTTTACAGCCCTGCTACTTTTTAGTGCTTCTGGTTGTAAAAAGGATTTTTTAGAAGTACAGCCTACGGAATTTCTAACCGCAGAGCAGATACAAGAAGCAAGTGTTAACAACCCCGATGTAGTTGCCGGTAGTATAGCCGGTATTTATACGCTAATGTTCGAAGCATTTACTGGTGGCACTACCGGTCACGATGATTTTGGTCATAAAGGCTATGATATTTATAGCGATTTCCTATCGGGAGATTTAGCTCTATCTATTAGTACTTATGGTTGGTACAGATCAATTACTGAATTCCAAACTACACAAGATTTTACATATCAAGACAATTATCAGGTTTGGAGATTCTACTATAGAATTATTAGATCAGCTAATTCGGTGATTGATGCATTAGGTGGTAATGATTTTACTCCTGAATCTGAGGCAAATAAACATATGATGGGTCAAGCATTAGCTATGAGAGCGTTTGGGTATTTTTATCTTGCTCAGTATTTTCAAAACGGATATGTTCCAACTGAAGAAATTCTTCCAATCTATACTGATCCTATTCAACCTAATCAGCCTAAAAGTACGGCTTTAGAGGTTTATGATCTAATTATTAAAGATTTAACGGATGCAATTACTTTATTAGAAACTTATAATAGACCTACAAAAACCGAAGTGAATAAATACGTTGCTAAAGGTTTACTGGCCTATACTTATGGAGCTATGGGAAATTTTGCATTAGCAAAACCTCTAGCTGCCGACATCATAACTAATGGTGGTTTTACTTTAACAAGTAGAGATGAATCAGCCTGGGATTTTGAAGGCGATCCCGTTGGAGGTTTTAATAATATTAATAATTCTCCCGGTTGGATGTGGGGCGTTGATATTACAACTGATAATGGTCTGAATTTAGTTTCTTGGTGGGGACAAATGGATCGCTATACCTATAGTTACCAATGGGCTGGAGATAGAAAGGTTATTGATAAAGGACTATTCGATGCAATTCCTGCTACTGATGTAAGAAAAAAACAGTTTTATAATGTATCTACATCTTCCTATTATTTGGCTCCAATGTATAAGTTTTATGATCCTAATAGGGTAACTGGAGGTCAGAGGACTGTAACAACTGATTATATGTATATGCGTGTAGCCGAATTTTACTTATTACATGCAGAAGCTGCTGCTCAAAGTAGCGATGAGCCAGGTGCAAGAACTAGTCTAAAATTTTTATTAAATCAGCGATTAGATGATGCATCTTATGTAGATGGCTTAACCGGACAAGCTTTATTAAATGAAATTTATCTTCAAACTCGTATTGAATTATGGGCAGAGGGTAAAAGTTATTTAGCTATGAAGCGATTTAAAGCAACAATAGTGCGTGGAACAAATCATTTATCAAATGTAGGAGTAGCAATTCCTTATAATGATACTAGATTAACATTCAAAATTCCACAAAGTGAAATACAAAATAATCCATTTATAAATTAGTTGGTATTTTGATGGAAACTATCTTTAGGGATGGTTTCCATCATATCAATTACTTTTTAAAAAAAAATATATTATGAAAAAAATAACCTATTTATTATTGATTACAATCTTGTTTGTATTCAACAGTTGTACGGAAAAGGTGAATGGAACTTTGGACCTTAATTATGTAGCTTTTGAAAGAGCAACGTTTCCTTTTGGAGTTGACCTAAATGGCACCAATGCTCGCGACATTAAAGTATATACTACGCAAACAACAGGTTCTGACAGAGCGTTTAGTATCGCTGTAAATGAAACTGGTACAACAGCAGATGCAGCAGCTTATGTTGTTCCTGCATCTGTAACAGTTCCAGCAAATTCAAATGTTGGTACATTTTCAGTTAGCGTTTCTGATGTAAATATTGGTGAGACCGGAAAAGCTCTAGTATTAAAATTTGGAGCTACAGCTGGTTTATTCACAGGAAAAGATATTAAATTAAATATAGCTCAGGTATGTCCATTAAATGAAGTTATATTTGCCATTACATTTGATTCTTATCCTGACGAAACATCATGGAAATTATTCGATTCTAACGGCGTTGAAATTAATTCTGGCGGCCCTTATACTAGTGCATCGGCCAAAAAAGCATTAACCAAAGCCTTTTGTTTAGAAAACGGAACCTATACTTTTACTATTTATGATGCATACGGTGATGGATCAGGTGCGTATAGATTAACCTATAAAGGTACTAACCTTATATCATCCACAGGTGCTTTTGGTTCATCAGAATCAACCACTTTTACTGTAAGTATGTAAATTTAAGTTTTAATGTATAAAAAAGCCGTCTCAAATTGTAATATGAGGCGGCTTTTATTATTTAAAAAACTCTATTCTTTCTTTCCTATCTTTGAAACAAATCTAATAAACCAATCATAATCATGAAAAAAACACAAATCTTAATCACAATCCTATTTGTGCTGCCTTTCGGCCTTTTTGCACAATTAAATTTAGATTATCAAACTCCGCCAAAAGAAATTTTGGAGTTGGCCAACAGTCCGCTTACTCCTTCGGTTAGTCGAGATAAAGACGGGCAATGGATGTTGCTTCAGGAGCGCTCTGCTTACGAAACAATTGAAAATCTTTCTGCTAAAGAATACCGTCTGGCAGGATTACGAATTAATCCAAAAAACAATGGTTCTAGCAGAGCTCGTTTCAGCGAAAACCTCACTTTGAAAAATGTTGCCACTGGTGAAGAATTTGCAATTAAAAGCTTGCCCGAAAATGCTCAAATTTCTAATATTTCCTGGTCGCCTGATTATTCCAGAATTGCATTTACCAATACTTTACCAAAAACCATTGAATTATGGGTGCTGGATATTGCAACAAAAACAGCCACACGTTTAAGTAAAGGAGGATTAAATGGACTTTTCCGCAGCGTTTTTGAATGGTCAGCCGATGGTCAATCATTAGTTTGTGCATTTGTAAATCCAGAGCGCGGATTAATGCCAGATGGAGACGAAACTCCTACCGGGCCGGTGATTCAAGAAAATATGGGCACACGTGCGCCTTCAAGAACTTATCAGGATTTATTAAAAAACAGGTCAGATGCTGAACTTTTCGACTATTTCGCAACTTCCGTTTTAGTAAATGTAAAACTGGATGGAACAACAGAAACTTTAACCAAAGCAGAAATTTATAGCAGCTTTAACTTTTCGCCCAATGGCGAATATATTCTTGCCACAACTATCCACAAACCTTACTCATATTTAGTTCCATATCGCAGTTTTCCTTCAAAATTAGTTTTATTAAATAAGAATGGTGAGTTTATCAAAATAATTCAGGAACTTCCTTTAATTGAAGAAGTTCCACAGGGTTTTGATGCTGTTGAAAGCGGTCCAAGAAGAGTTAGTTGGAGAAACGATAAAGCCGCTTCGCTATATTGGGCAGAAGCACTAGATGGTGGCGACCCTAAAAATGAAGTGGAATTCCGCGATGCTGTTTACACAGCTGATTATCCATACGATTTAAATATTAAAAAACATTTGGTTTCAACTATAAACCGCTTTGCAAGAATTAGTTGGGGTAATGATGAGATTGCTATTGTAAGCGATCGTTGGCAAAAAAACAGAAACGAAAAAACCTATTTCGTTAACCCTTCTATTAGTAATGAGAATCCAACAATTTTATTCGATTTAAGTTCTGAAGATTTGTATAGCGATCCGGGAAATTTTGTTTCAAAAGAAAATGAATTTGGACGTAGTTCGCTGTTAATCACCAATAAAAAATATTTATATCTAATAGGTGAAGGCTATTCTCCCGAAGGAAACCGGCCATTTATTGATAAATTCGATATCAGCAAAAAAACAAGCACTCGTTTATGGCGCGCCAATGGAAAAGAAACCTATGAAAGTATTGTTGATGTGTTGGATGTAGAAAAAGGGGTTTTGATTACTAGTATCCAATCAGTTGACAAAAATCCGCAATTTTATATTCGAAATTTCAAAAAGAAATCAGCTCCCCAACAAATTACCAACTTCCCAAATCCTTATGAGAGTTTAATGGGCGTGAGCAAAGAATTTATCAAATACAAAAGAGACGATGGTGTTGATTTAAGCGCAACGCTTTATTTGCCGGAAGGAT
>CAZTST010000005.1:0-9858 GCA_964616585.1 uncultured Draconibacterium sp. | reverse complement strand
CTCCCTTTATTAATGTGGGCATATCCAAGAGAATATAAAGATCCAAGTACTGCCGGAATGGTACGTACTTCACCACATATGTTTATTAGAGTAAATTACGGCTCTCCAATATTTTGGGTAAAACGTGGTTTTGCAATTATGGAAAATGCTGAATTTCCTATTATTGGTGAAGGTGATGAAGAACCAAATGATACATTTATCAAGCAATTAGTCGCAAATGCCAAAGCAGCAATTGATTATGGTGTAGAACTGGGAGTAGTTGATAGAGAACGTTGTGCTGTTGGTGGCCATTCTTATGGCGCTTTTATGACTGCAAATCTGCTTTCTCATTCCGATTTATTTGCAGCCGGAGTTGCTAGAAGTGGTGCGTATAATCGTACTCTTACTCCTTTCGGATTTCAAGCCGAAGAAAGAACCTATTGGCAAGCACCTGAAATTTATAATGCAATGGCTCCTTTTATGCATGCTGATAAAATGAAAACTCCTTTATTGCTTATTCATGGTATTGCTGATAATAATTCCGGTACTTTTCCATTACAATCTGAGCGTTATTATAATGCTTTAAAAGGACATGGCGCAACGGTAAGATTAGTAATGCTTCCTGCTGAAATGCACGGCTATGCTGCCAAAGAATCTATTCTACATATGTTGTGGGAAACAGACCAATGGTTGATGAAATATGTAAAGAATAAAAAATAAGGCGAAATATATTATCATAATACTAAAAAAAACCTTAGTGAAAACTTAGTGAACTATGTGTCCTGAGTGGTAAAAAATAAATGGTGGTAAAAATAAATAATGGTAAAAATTTAACCACTAAGTACACGCAGTACACTTAGAAAACACTAAGACATTCTTAGTGAAAACTTAGTGTACTTAGTGTCCTAAGTGGTAAAAAATAAATAGTGGTAAAAAAAAATAAAACATAACCTCCATTTAAATTCGGCTTGAATTTGTATCTTTGATTCTTGTGCCTGAAAAATAAGCTAAATATGCGACTTCCTTTATTCTTGCTTTGGAATCGATCAATTGTCGCATTAATAGTTCTGCTATTTATATTTTCTTCTTTAGGAAAATTACAAGCTCAACAAAACATTTCCGGATTTCCGGAAGAGTCTGAAATGTATTTTTCTTCTTTAGAGCAACATTTTAAATTTGTACAAAAAAGCAAAACTAAAGAAGCCGAAAATTTTATCCAAAATCTAAAAATAAAATGGCAATCCGGTTTCTTTTCAGAAGAAATTAAAACTCAAATTTACCTGACTTCCAATAAGATGCTGACTAATAAAATGTCGGCTATGCCATTTTTTTCTGATTATTTTACAGCTCTTATTCATCTTTTAGAAAAAAATAATGATAACAAAAGTGCTATGGCTTGGTTAAAAGCTGTTCATTATTTTATTGAGAACAACTACAATAGAGAATTTTCTACTTTTATCAGAGCTTCGGACGTTTTCTTTACACAAAATCTTATTTTTTCTGAACGAACTATTAAATGGAAAGTTAATACCAATAAATATTCCATAGAATTTATAGAAGATTCGTTGAAATATGTTTTTCCGGAAACTGATTTAATATGTTATACCAAAGGCGATAGCAGCAATATTTTAAACACCGGTGGTACTTATTTTCCCTTTACAAATACCTGGGAAGGAGATGGAGGAAAAGTTAGTTGGGAACGTGCTAGCTATTCTATCGACAGTGTTTATGCTGAGCTTAAGCATTATTCTATTCCACTTCAATTCTCAAAATTCTCAGCAGATTCTGTCAAATTTCATCATTTACATTATTTCGAAAAACCACTAATCGGAAAGCTGGAAGAGCAAGTAATGGCCTCACGCAGAGGAAGTAAAGCTATATATCCAAAATTTGTTTCTTATGAAAAACGATGGGAAATACCAAATATTTTTCCAAACATCGATTTTATGGGTGGAATTTTGATAGAAGGCGCTCAATTACTGGGTTTTGGAGATGAAACAACTCTTGCATCTCTTGTAATTAAACGAAACGATACTGCATTTGTAAAACTCCGTTCAACTAATTTCAATATTCTTCCAGATCAAATTCGCTCCGAATATGCTTCAGTTTCAATACGTTATAAAAACGATTCGATTTATCATAGTGGACTACATATAAATTACTCAAAAGAGAATCAAATGCTTTCTTTTTTTCGTGATGATCATGGTTTAACTGCAAATCCTTTTTATAATACTTATCATCAAATTGATATGTATGTTGAAGCTGTTTATTGGAAAATGAGCGAAAATAAAATTAGTTTTGATATGGCAATGGGACGCACCAAAAGTCCTGCACGATTTGAGTCGTTTAACTATTTTTCGGAAGAGCGTTTCAATAAATTAAAAGGTCTTGATTTAGAAAACCCATTGCTAAAATTAAAGCGCTACTCCGATGAAAACTTAAGTAATATTGTTTATTTCGATGAATTTGCCAAATATTTAAGAATGCCAAAAGAACAAATACAATTATTGTTACTTAATATGGCGCATCAAGGTTTTTTGCTTTATGATGCTAAAAATGAGCGTGCTATATTAGGAAATAAAATTAAATTTTACATTAAAGCTCATGCTGGAGAAATAGACTCAGACATTATTCGTTTTGAATCGAAACCTGATAAAAATGAAGCAAATGCATATCTGCAAATAGATAATTTTGATTTACAAATCAACGGTATTGATAGAATTATTCTTTCCGACTCACAAAACCTGATTATTGAACCTGCCAACCGAAGCATTGTGCTTGGTAAGAATAAAGATTTTAAATTTGATGGTAAAATTACTGCCGGACGTTTATCCTTTGCAACAACACAAAGTTCATTCGATTACGATGAATTTAAATTGGATATGGATTCAATCGATTCGCTCTGGTTTTGGGTAAATGGCAACCCATTGCCCAACGGAGGCTTTGAACGTGAGTATGTTCAATCAGTTATTCGCGATTTAAGCGGCGACATACTTATAGATCACCCAGATAATAAATCAGGACTAAAACCACTTAATGAATACCCGATTTTTAACAGTAAAAAAGACTCTTATGTTTACTACGACAATAAAAATATCCAAAATGGAGTCTATACAAAAGAAAACTTCTATTTTCATGTTAATCCATTCATAGTATCGTCTCTAAATAATTTCAGTACCGATGATATTTCTTTTGAAGGATATTTATCGTCGAGCGGTATTTTCCCTGATATTACACAGGCTTTAACTGTTCAAGAAGATTATTCGCTGGGTTTTACCAAATCTTTACCGCCTGAAGGCATTATGGCTTATGGCAATAAAGGCCGATTGTATAATGATATCAACCTAAGTAACAAAGGCTTAAAAGGAAACGGGAAGCTTACATTTATTAACTCAACTACTGTCTCAACCGATTTTGTATTTCTTCCTGATTCGATGAATGTTTATGCTCAAACTTTCGAATTAAAACCAACAATAAATCCGGTTGAATTTCCTCGTATAAATGGTTCAAATACATATCAACAATGGCTACCATATAAAGAAACCATGTTTATTAGCTCCATCAAGGAAAATATAAATATGTACGATGAGGAAACATCAATGTCTGGAACTTTAATTCTGCAACCTACTTCTTTAAGTGGAAAAGGTGATATTCATTTTAAGATTGCAAAGATGAGTTCTAACAGTTATCTTTTTAAAAATCAAACCTTTGATGCGCAAAAAACTAACTTTATTGATATTGGAAATACGCTAAGCAATTTTAATGCTCATACAGATTATAAACTGCGCAATATTACTTTTGTTTCTAACGATGGAACATCAATTGTTGATTTTCCGGAGAATTTATACATCTGTTATATGGATCAAGCCACCTGGTATATGGATAAAGAAATTACTGATTATGCTTCCAGTCTTGGTTATAATCAAACGCAATTTAGCGGCTTGAGTTTGCGGCAATTAGTTGATACTAAATATAATGGATCTTCTTTTATTTCAACACATCCCCGACAAGACTCCTTAACATTTGTTTCTGCCCGTGCCAGATTTAATTCAAAAGAAAAAATAATTTCAGCCGAAGGTGTACATTACATAAGAGTTGCCGATGCTGTTATTTTTCCCGAGAATAGTAATATTACGATTATAAAAAATGCTGAAATACTTCCTTTACAAAATTCAAAAATCATTGCAAATGCAATAACCAAATACCACGAAATAAACAATGCTATAGTAAAAATTAAAAGCCGCAAATTATATAGCGGATCGGGAGATTATATTTATACTGATAAAAATAATGTTCGCCATCCTATTCATTTTAAAGAAATTAACATTGATTCTACTTATCAAACTATTGCGCAAAGCGAAATTTTTGCAGAAGATAATTTTACTTTAAGTCCTGAATTTTATTTTCGTGGAAATGCAAACCTTCGAGCAAGCAGAAAGCTGATGGAGTTTGACGGTGGTTTTAAAATTGCAAATAATTGTATGCCCGGTCAAAGCTGGATAAAATTCCGTTCGGTAATCGATCCTGAAAACCTAATGATTCCAATTGCTGTTCAGCCAATTGTTCCAGATATAAGTCGCCAGCAAAAATTTGCAGGCATTCTAAGTTCAGCGGTAAAGCAAAAAAACTATGCTGCATTCCTGTCTGATAAGATAGATTATTACGACCCATTGCTTCTAACTGCATATGGATTTATTATGTACGATGAAGATTCCAAAGAATTTAGAATTTCTTCAAAAGAAAAACTCAGCCAAACAATTTTACCGGATAATTATCTAAGTATTAGCACTATAGATTGCAGCACTTATGGAGAAGGAAAAATAAATTTGGATGTTAGTTTTCTTGATTTGAGTATAGAAAGTTATGGTAATATTCATCTTAAAGATACTAAAAGCGATTTTCGCCTTGGAGCAGCAATTAATTTCTATTTTTCAAAAGAAGCTCTGGAAAATATTGCTAAACAGTTTGCATCAACAACTATCACTGCGGTGGATAATAGCAATCCATATTATTCAAAAATGATAGCAGGATTTTTAGGAATTGATGAGGCCGAACAATATATTGGTAAACAGCTGATGAGCAATTTGCGTCGAGTTCCTGATAAGCTCGCACACACAATTTTCTTTAACGATCTTAAATTAATTTGGAATCCGAAAACTGGTTCTTATATTAGCGATGGAAAAATAGGAATCGAAAATTTTGATATAAACAGAGTTAATGCTTTAGTTACAGGAAATATAGAGATTAAAAAGAGTAGATTTGGAGATGAAATAACAATTTACTTCGAAATAAATAACCAATGGTATTTCTTCGGATATTACAAAAATGTTATGCAGGTTTTATCATCTAACGAAGATTTTAATAAAATTATTAGAGCTGATATGGATTCCAAGAGCGAAAAGAATCAATTAAAGCAAGAAAAAGGAACTGAAAAACATCCTAATTATCGATATGTTTTAAGCAAAACTTACGTTAAAGATGATTTTTTAAAACGATTAAATACTAAATAATGGAAAGCAATTATACATTTATACTGGGCATATTACTTGCCTACCTTTTGGGCGCCATTCCAACTTCTGTCTGGATAGGAAAAATTTTCTATAAAACTGATATTCGACAACACGGAAGCGGCAATGCAGGAGGAACAAATACAGTACGAATTTTAGGATGGAAGGCCGGAATTCCTGTAATAATATTCGATGTTTTTAAAGGATGGTTTGCAGTATTTTATCTTTCTACATGGTTTCCTGAAACTATATTCCTGCCCGGCGATTATTTATTATTAGCTTATGGTTTAGCAGCAGTAATTGGACATGTTTTCCCCGTTTATGTTGGTTTTAAAGGTGGTAAAGGTGTTGGAACATTAGCTGGCGTTGGTTTGGCGTTTTTCCCTTTGGCATTACTGGCGGCATTTGGAGTTTTCTTAATTGTTGCCATTCCAACTCGATATGTTTCTTTAGGATCGATAGTTGCTGCAATTTCATTTCCTTTATTTCTTATTTTTGCATTTCACGAAACTTCACCTCCGGTTTTAGTTTTGGGATTTTTTGCCAGCCTTTTTATTATATTTACGCACCGTAATAACATCGATCGTTTGTTAAAGGGAAAAGAAAATAAATTTGCTGTCAAAAAAAGAGATTAAAAAGTAAAAATTATATTTTGAGAATCATATTAAAACATAGTATTTTAATCTTACTTATTGTATTTCAGCTAATTATACCTCAAATTATTAGCGGACAATCCGCTTTTAAAAGCGAGAGCGAAATGAAAGCAAAAGCCGCCGAATATTTCGCAGCCGATCAATTTAATCTTGCTTTTCCACTTTACTCTCAATTACTAAGTCTTGATTCCAAAAACCCTGACCTCAATTATCATTTTGGCGTTTGCTTGATGTACACTGAGCGTTCCAATACCGAAGAACCTATTGCATATCTTGAAAAAGCGATAAATAATGTTACAGATATTGATTTATATTACCATTTGGCGGTAGCATATCATAATAATTACTTTTTTACTGATGCTATTTACAATTATCGAAAATATCTGCAACTGGCTAAAAATAAAGCTCGTAAAGATTATGAAGTTGATCGTAAAATTGCAATGTGCCAAAATGGAATAGAAATGCTAATGGCCGTTGACGATTTATATGTTATTGAAAAATCTGAGGTCGATAGAAAAGCCTTTTATCGTTCATATAATTTGATGGATTATGGAGGACGCATTCTTAATCTTCCAAATGAATTTTTAAATAAGTCCGACCTTAAAAATCAAGATGACAAAATAGCTTATTTCAACTCAGAAGCAAGATTGCTGTTTTATGCTCTTGAAAATAAAAATCAAAAAGATATTTATTACCGCATTCAGCAAAACGACAGACAGTGGTCAGATGCCATTATACTTAGTTCTGTTATAAATACTGAATTTGATGAAGATTATCCTGTTTTGATGCCTGATGGCAAAACACTGTATTTCAGCTCAAAAGGACATAATACTATGGGCGGATACGATATTTTTCAAAGTGTATTCGACAGTATTTCAAATCAATGGAGCAAACCTATTAATCTAAGCTTTCCGTTTAATACTCCTTCTGATGATATTTTGTTTATTTCAGATAAGGATGAAACTGTTGCCTGGTTTGCGTCCGACAGGAATAGTGTAAATGATAAAATATCTGTTTACAAAGTTGGAATTATCAAAAAAGAAAAACAAACCTCCGATTTATCAAATATTTACAGTAAAGATAAGTTGTCGGCCGATGATTTAGGAAAAATTAAAAATATGGCATCGTTGGATATAAATATTTCCAATAAAGCTTTTAAAGAAATTCCTGTCGAACAACAACGAAAACTTGATGCTCTATTAAAAAACGATGCTAAACGAATTACTCAAAATATTCGTCAGGCAAATTTAATAAATGTTGACAGGCAACTGGCAGCCAAAGAAATTCAAACAGATTTAACTGATAGTATTAAAAATGTCGTTCTGCGAATCGATTCTAAACTTGAATCATTAAAAGCTCTTTATCTTCAAACTCAATATGTCGTAACTTCAAAATCAATTAGCGCACAAAAAGGATATGACGAATTATCGCTTTTACTTGAAAAAGTGCAAAAAGCCACTATAATTGACCGAAAAAAAGAGCTTATTGCTGAAGCTAATAAAACTCTTTTCAGAACACTTCGTATTGATTATCAATATGATAGATTAAATACTATTGAACATCATATCGACAATCAAATCACCGCTCAACGCGAACTCTTATTTCAAGCCACAACTATTTTTGGCGATATTCAAAAAAATATTGTTACACGCAATGATATTGAAACAAGAAAAAATATTAATCAACTAAATCAACTAATTCAAAAAGCCGATACACTTACCGATTATACAAAAATTATAAATTATCCAAAAGGAGATTTATTCAATCCTGATTATCCTGCTAATTTATTAGATGAGCTTTCTTTTGCGGCTTATTATCTTAGTAATGAAAGAGAAAATGCAACTATCTTATCAATAGACACACGTTATTCTGCCTTTATTCCTACAACAGACAAATCAGCTGCTGGCAGTTATTTATCAGGAAATGAAACTGTTAAACCAATACAGCAAACAAATTCGGGAAATTCTCAAAATTCAAAAAATGTTTCGCAAAGCGATATAAAATCTTCAATATCAAACGTTTCAGATAGTAATCCGGCTAGTCGAGAAATAAGAGAAGGTTTATCCGAAATTATTAGCAGGCAAACAGAACAATTGGACCGGTTAAAGCAATTATCCACTTTGTTAACAAAAAAAGCAAGCGAAAAACTAGATGCTTCAAATGCTTCTTTGCACGACTTTGAACAAATGCGAGAGCAATATAATAATGGCCAGATAACAGATAAAAATTCTGTTCTTGCCAAACAAACTGAATCGCAAAACCTATTATATCAGTCGCTTGCCATTATCAGCTTTGCCGAAAAAACCGATTCCATATTCCAGGCAGAGCAATATAGAAAAGAAAATTCGACAGATAAAATATTTGCAATAGAGCAGGCATTGCAAAACAATCAGATAGAAAATGCTCAAGCATTATTCGGCGACTTTGAAACAACCTCAAAATTAAATGTTTATAGCGAAGATGACTTAATTCAGGATTGGATTGCAAAAGGTGTAGCAAGTATTCCCAGACAAAAAATGCTAGCAAATCAAGCTTTTGAAAATTCACAAAAATTTACTGATGAAACACTAAAACTGAAGACAGAAGCAGAAGATTTAAGAGAAGAGGCCAAAGCAAAAACAAATGCTTTTAAAAGAAGAGAGCTTACACTTGAAGCAGAGAAAAAAGAAGCATTTGCAGTACAAATACAAGAGAATTCAGATAAACAATTGGCAATAGGAAATAAATTTTACGAAGAAATTAAAAAAGCAGAAGCAGCACAACAAATTGCTAATGAATTTTCATCTTCAGTATTATATTCTCAAATCGCAAAACCGATTGTGAATCCTGAAAAACGTAAAGAAGAGCTTAATGAACGATTAGAAACACGCGAGCAGGGAATTCCTTTAACAGCAGAAACTAATGATAATTTATTAGCACAAGAAAAAAGTCCAAAACTAGATATTACTAAGCTTCCTAAAATGAATGATTTAATTGCCTATGAAACAAAACTTTATAAAGCTCAACTTTTAGCCGAAGAACTCGATATTAACAAACGTGAGACGGTGCATTTCCTTGAATTAGAAAAAACACTTAGCGGATCTGCTGCTAATAAAAATACTGAAAAAATTAGATTACTTAGAAAAGACGCAGATTTATTACAAAATACTTCTACACAAACATTTATTGAGGCAAATAATATTTATAAGGAATTATCGGTAGCGGATAAAAAACTAGCCGATAAAAACAAAAATGATTTTGAAAATTACCTTAATAATGTAAAAAATAGAATTGCTCAGCTTTTAAACGAAGTTACCAGTTTAAGCCAGCAGGCCAAAACAGCAGATAATGAGGCTAGTCGTGAAGATTATAAGCGTCAGGCTAATGAAAAAGAGCAAATTGCAATGTATCTGCTTTTGGAGGGATTTGAAATTATAGCCCAGAGAAATCATCAAGATTATCGTAAAAACGCACTTATTATTGATAAGATTTATCATGAAGATCTTAACAAACAAGAAAAAGAGTTTATGCAACCTATATTCAGCCAAATTGAATCGTATATCCAGCTTGCTGATAATAAGCGTATAAAAGCAAAAGACGAAGATCTCTCTTTTAATCTACAAAAAATTCTACTTCAGGATGCTTTATCGCAGGAATCCAGTGCTTTAGATTTACAGCAGGAAACAATCAGGATGATGCGAGAAAAAGACCATGAAAGCATGCTGGCATACCAATCAGGA
>CAZTST010000004.1:14796-33032 GCA_964616585.1 uncultured Draconibacterium sp. | reverse complement strand
GAAAGCTGGCAATATACAAGTTTGATATGATGAATATTTTTAGCATTTATTGTATCTTGCAGAAAAAAACGAAGTCATGAAACTAACAAAATTCACAAAATTCCTGCTTATTTTTTTGGTTGCCATTTTAGTATTATTCCTGATTGGACCAAAAGTAGAAAAACCTTCTGTTGATTGTTTTGTAGCACCAATTGAACAACCATTATCTTTAAGTGATTTGGAAAACCAAATCAATGAAGCTGAAAAAAATGTAGCTTATTTAAAACCCGACAACGAATCGCGTATTCTGTGGGCAAATTCCGACAGCATTTACAAAACCGAATATGTATTATTGTATCTGCACGGCTTTTCGGCAAGTCCAAAAGAAGCTTATCCAATTAATTACGATTTCGGAAAACATTATGGCATAAATACTTATATACCACGTCTTTATGGTCATGGGTTAGATTCCCCGGCAAATTTACTGGATATGACACCAGATAAATTAATCAATTCTGCCAAAGATGCTTTAATTGTAGCACGCCAATTAGGTGAAAATGTAATTATTATGAGTACTTCAACAGGTGGAACTTTATCCTTGATTTTAGCTGCTGAAAATCCTGAAATATTTGCGCAGATTCTTTACTCTCCTAATATTGAATTAAATGATGCTAGCGCTAAAATCCTTACTTTTCCCTGGGGTTTAAATCTGGGTAAACAAATTGCCGGAGAAACTCTGGTTTATGACGATGAGCCTGAGGTTCAGAAATATTGGCAATCGACTTATCGACTCGAAGGTGTTGTTTATCTGCAAAGTTTGGTAGAAAATACAATGAAAAAAAGCACTTTTGAAAAAGTTAATCAACCATTATTTTTAGGCTACTATTACAAAAATGAAGAAGAACAGGATCCAACAGTAAAAGTGAGCGCTATGCTTAAAATGTTTGAACAAATTAGCACTCCTACAGATTTAAAGAGAGAGCATGCCTTTCCCGATGTTGGTGTTCATCCATTAGCTTCAGGCATAAAATCGAAAAATATTGATGAAGTTCGCAAACAAACATATAAATTTGCCGAAGAAATATTAAAATTAACACCCCTACAATAAAAAAGTAACATGAGCATACATATTGGAGCAAAAAAAGGCGAAATTGCTGAAACCGTCTTACTTCCGGGCGACCCATTGAGGGCAAAATTCATTGCAGACACTTTTCTTAATGATGTTATTTTGTACAACAACGTGCGCGGAATGCTCGGATTTACAGGCTATTACAAAGGAAAACGAGTATCGGTGCAAGGTAGCGGTATGGGCGTTCCATCTATTTCAATTTATGTAAATGAATTAATTCAAGAATACGATGTGCAAAAGTTGATGCGAGTTGGAAGTTGTGGTGCTTTGCAAAGCGATATTGAATTAAAAGATGTGATCTTAGCAATGGCATCTTCGACCGATTCAAGCATCAATAAAAACCGATTCGATGGCATGGATTATGCACCAATAGCTGATTTCGATTTGCTTATGCAGGCTTATCAGTATGCATTTAATTCCGGGAAAAAAGTGAAAGTAGGAAATATACTTACTTCAGATATTTTTTATAATGATGGTTATCTTGTAGATCCTTTTCAGAAATGGAAAGATTTTGGCATATTGGCTGTTGAAATGGAAACTTCGGCTCTTTATACTTTAGCGGCAAAATATAAGCGTAAAGCATTGACTATTCTAACAGTAAGCGATCATATTATAAGTGGCGAAAAATGCAGTGCCGAAGAACGCCAAACTGCTTTTACCGATATGATAGAAATTGCTCTGGAAATTGCCTAAACTTTAATTTGCTAAATTAGAATCGGAATATTTATAGTGGAGACTTTTATATTTTAATCCACAACTAATTGAAAATCATATAAAATGAACAGAATTGTTTTAATTAGCGGTGCAACAGCCGGTATTGGAGAAGCATTAGCATGGAAATTTGCCGAAAACAACTACAATCTTATACTAACCGGCCGTAGGAAAGAACGATTGGAAAAAATTAAACTTGAATTATCAAAGAAATTCGGCGTTGAAGTGCTAACTTTAAATTTCGATATTCGCCAAATAAGAGAAGTTGAAAAAGCTGTTCAAAGTATTCCTAAATCGTGGCATCAAATTGATGTTTTGATTAATAATGCAGGTTTAGCTGCGGGAGTTACGCCAATTCAGGAAGGCGTTTACAACGATTGGGAACGAATGATAGATACCAATATTAAAGGCCTTCTCTACCTTTCGCGCAACATAATTCCTATAATGAAAGCTCGTCTAAAAGGCCATATCATTAATATTGGATCCATTGCCGGACGACAAACTTATCCTAATGGAAATGTATATTGTGGAACCAAAGCTGCTGTACATTCCATAACAGAAGGAATGCGTATAGATTTAGTGAACTATGGAATAAAAGTTACTCAAATTGCTCCAGGAGCCGTTGAAACTGAGTTCTCTCTTGTAAGATTCGATGGAGATGCTGAAGCAGCCAAAAATTTCTATAACGGCTATAAACCTCTAACAGCCAAAGATATAGCTGAAGTAGTATATTATACAACAACTTTACCGGAGCATGTTGTTATTAACGATCTGTTAATTACACCTTTAGCTCAAGCAAATGCATACGTTTACAATAAAAAATAATTTTTTCATAATTCAATTTTTTGAATAGGCATTTTGTGAATATTTTTTTTTACTTTAGCCCTCATTCAAAACAACAAAAAGAATAATTTATAGTTTACAAATAACTTGATATGGGAAGCTCAATTATACACCAAGATTGGTCAGACAAAACAGTTTTGATTGCCGAAGATGTTAACGATAATTTTCTTTTTCTAAAAACCTATCTTCGTAAAACAAAAATAAATGTTTTATGGGCAAAAGATGGACAGGAAGCTATCGATTTATGCAAAAAACATGATAATATTGATATTGTTTTAATGGATATCCGTATGCCAAATGTTGATGGTTACGAAGCAACGGTTGAAATCAAAAAAATGAGATCTAATTTACCTGTAATTGCTCAAACTGCTTATGCTTTAAATTCAGATTACCAGAAAGTATATGATTCAGGATGCGATGATTATATTACTAAACCAATATTAGGGTCAAGTCTTTTGGATAAAATGGCAGCATTCTTATAAACCTTTGTTTATTTTAATCGTGTAATATTTTGTAAATCAACTCACGGAGTAATTCCCCTTGAGAAGCATTTACATTTCCAAGCCCTTTTGCTTTTAGATCGTAATTTTTAATTTCTTGAATTATTTCTGCAATTTTCATTACACGATAATTAGCCAGAGCCATTTGATACTGGCCAAGCATAGTTGGTTTAATATTTAGTTTTGACGCTATCTCTCTAGAGTCGAGATGTTTAATTTGCGATAACACCATAGTTCTAAAGAAAAAATTATGCAAAACTGGCAAAACCATAAAAATACTATTGTCTTTAGGGTTAGCAGCAAAATAATTAACTATTCTGTTCGCCTTTAAAACATCTCTTTTAATAAGCGCTTGCTGCAATTCAAATACATTATAATCTTTGCTTATCCCAACATTTTCTTCGATAAGTGCATCTGTTATTCTTGCTCCCGGAGAAATATTTAAGGCCATTTTTTTTAGTTCATTATCAATTTTTGATAAATCAGCACCTAAATATTCAGCCAGAATAAAACTTTCGCGATATTCAATAGTAAAACCCATTGAACTTATCCGTTTTTCAATCCAATTAGGAACTTGATTATCCCACAATCGTGGCGAAATAAAAGCAACTCCTTTTTCCTTGATTATCTTATAAAGTTTTGTTCGCTTATCCAGAGTTTTATGTTTATAAGCTAAAACAAGTATGGTAGATTTTAAAGGATTTTCCAAATAAACAGCTAATTTCTCGCTTTCTTTTAAATGTTGAGCTTCACGAACAATAATTACCTGATGATTAGCCATCATTGGAAAACGTCTGGCCATACCAATTAAGTCGAAAACATTAGAATCCAATCCATATACTATGGTTTGATTGAACTCTTTTTCCATCGAATTAAGAATATTATCTTCAATGAAATTAGTCAATTCATCTATAAAAAAAGCTTCTTCACCGGTAAACAGATAAACCGGATGATATATCTTCTTTTTAAGGTCTATTAAAACCTCCTCAAACTTCTGCTCGGGCATAAATTCAATCGTTATTAAATCGTAAATGCCTGACTGACAAGCCTTTATTTTTCAACTCAAGTAAGGCATCAATACCTATATCTAAATGAGTATTTACAAATCTTTCAGTAACAAGTTTATCGCTTTTTGAGGTTTTAATACCATCTGCAATCATAGGTTGGTCAGTAACCAAAAGCAAAGCGCCTGTTGGAATACTATTGTAAAATCCAACAGAAAAAATAGTAGCTGTTTCCATTTCTATAGCCATAGCACGTGTTTTAAGAAGGTATTTTTTGAATTCTTCGTCATGCTCCCAAACTCTACGGTTGGTAGTGTAAACAGTTCCTGTCCAATAGTCAAGGCCACGCGAACGTATTATACTTGAAAGTGCACGTTGAAGGCTGAATGCAGGCAAAGCAGGTATTTCAGGTGGAAAATAATCATCACTTGTTCCGTCACCACGTATCGCGGCAATAGGCAATATAAAATCACCTAGTTTATTTTTCTTCTTCAAACCACCACATTTTCCAAGAAAAAGAATTGCTTTAGGCGAAATAGCACTAAGTAAATCTACAATTGTAGCAGCATTCGGGCTTCCCATACTAAAATTAACAATCGTAATGTCATTAGCAGTAGCTGAAGGCATTGGCACATCTCGTCCTGTATATTTTGCCTGATATTTATCTACAAATAATTCGATATAATGTTGAAAATTTGTTAGCAGTATATATTTTCCAAACTCATGAAGTTCCAATCCCGTATATCGAGTCAACCAATTTCTAACAATCTCATCTTTTGTTTTCATTTAACATAAATTTCAGACAAATATACGTTTTTTAAGCATTTTCTTTACTTTTACACTACGTTATAAGAATGAAAAAATTAAACTTGCCCTGTTTTGCGGCCAATATTAGAAATAAAAACGATAAAACTGAGATATTTGACGACTTTCGGAAAAAATTTGTAATCCTCACACCTGAAGAATGGGTAAGACAGAATTTCGCTCATTTTCTGGTCAATTATAAACAATTTCCTAAAGGTTTGCTGGCTTTAGAATATTCGTTTAAAATTCAAACTCGCAAAAAACGAGTTGATATTTTAGCTTTTACACCTCAAGGCGAACCACTTCTTGCGGTTGAATGCAAAGCCGCTGATGTTGTTATAAATCAGAAGGTTTTCGATCAAATTGCAAGATACAATATGGCGTTTAAAGTAAGATATTTGGCAGTAAGCAATGGTCTGCAACATTATATCTGTAAAATAGATTATAGTACACTTAGCTATAATTTCATTGAAGAAATGCCTGTTTTTTCGGATATAATTCAGGAAAATACAGCCTTATAAATTTAAAATAAATATTTTGATAAAATTTGTGTAATTTAGATTAAAATTATTGATATGCCCAAGCAAATTAAAACAATCCTTTTAGATGACGATCAATCAATATTACTGATTTTAGAAAACCTGTTAAAAATACAATTTCCTGATATTGTTGTAATTGGAAAAGCGCAAACGGTAAATGAAGGAATTGAATTGATTAATTATTTAAAACCCGACTTGATTTTTCTGGATATAGAATTTCCTGATGGCGATGGATTTAAAATTTTAGATACCGTTTCTTATACTGATTTTGAAACAATATTCATAAGTTCTCACGATCAGTTTGCTATGAAAGCTTTTGAATATTCCGCGCTGCACTATTTAAGAAAACCAATAGTACCAAATGAAGTATCGGAGGCTCTTTCGCGCTTAAACCTAAACGATGACGACACATCTTCAGTTTCATTACAAATTAGTAAAATTAAAGATGGATTAATCGACAAGGAGCCCAAACTTATTATCCCAACAACCGATGGTCTTGATATTATCAAAATAAACGATATAAAACGCTGCGAAGCAAGTGATGTTTATACTATATTTCACATGGTTAACGGAAAGAAATATATGGCGTCAAAATCGTTAAATAATTACGAAAAATTACTTAAAGACCTTAATTTTTTTCGTATTCATAGCAAACACCTTGTAAATATGCAATTTATCGTGCAATATTTAAAAGGAAAAGGAGGTTATGTGGTACTGGAGCAAGGAGATGAACTGGAAGTATCAGTACGAAAGAAAATGGATTTTATGAACCGTTTAAAAGATTATGCACGTTCTTTAAAATAACTAAAAACTAGCAAATTATTGTACAAATTATTAGTATATTTGAATCGAGATAAAACTTTAATAAAACGTAAAAATATTTCAGAATGAAAAAAATATTAGTTATAGAAGATACACAAAATGTTCGCGAAAATATTTGTGAAATTCTAGAGTCGGAGAACTACGAAGTTTTTGCTGCCGAAAATGGAGAATCAGGAGTTGAAATGTCGAAAAATGTACAAGCAGATTTAGTTTTGTGCGACATTATGATGCCAGGAATTGATGGATATGAAGTTTTGAAAAGAATGCGAAAAGAAGTGGCAACCTCTACTGTTCCTTTTATCTTTTTAACTGCAAAAAATACAAGAGAGAACCAACGTTTGGGCATGGAATTAGGTGCCGATGATTATATTACTAAACCATTTACCGTTGAAGACTTACTAAATGCAGTATCCACACGCTTAAAACGAGCCGAAGAATTCAAAGAGAAAAGCGAAAAGAAACTTACTGAATTAACCAAAAATCTTGGCGCTCCTATTACTCATGTAATTGCAGAACCATTACGCGCAATTTTAGGATTTTCTAAAATGTTGATGACTGAGTACAACAGCATGGAAAAATTTGAAATGGCTGAATTTAACAGTTTAGTATATAAGGCTGGAATGAAATTGAATACAGTTGTAAAAAAATCGTTTATGTTTTACGAACTACAATCTTTAGCCTACGATCAGGCAAGTTTGGCCAAGTTGCAAAATGAAACAACTACTGATATCAAATCTTTTACCGAAAATCTCGTCAACGAAATGGCACTTAGCTATAAACGTAAAGATGATTTTATGGTTAGCCTCGAAAACGCGAATCTTAAGATACCTTCTAAATTTTATATGGAAATAATTAATGAGCTTGTTGAGAATACAATTATTTTCTCTCCAAAACGCTCGTCAATTAGAATAGTAGGCGGAAAAGATGGCAATCAATATGCTATGACTTTTCGCGATGAAGGTTTGGGTATGACTGCTTATCAGATTAGTAGAATTGGAGCTTTTCAAAAATTCAATCAAGATGAGAATCAGGAGTCAGGTGTTGGATTAGGTCTTGTTAATACAAAGAATATTATTAATTTATTTAATGGGAATATTATAATTAAATCAACTTTAGGAATAGAAACTACCGTTAGAATTACTCTGCCATTAGCATAGTATTAGCTCTTTAATAGAATAAAAAAAAGTATCCGACAGTTGACGGATACTTTTTTTTATATGATGTTGGTAACTAAAACTATAACCCAAATTCTTTAGCTTTCATACTCGATTTTTCAGGATTCCAACGATCATTATAAGACGAATAGAAGAAGATTTCTTTAATATACGCCATTGACCTGATAATACGCATATAATATCCATTATAAACCATCATTAAAGGAATATATATAATAAGTTTAACCTCCGTTCTCCATCGTTCCGACATAGCCAAAACAACCATAAACTGAAGAAAACTTGCGGTGCCATAAATCATAATTTTTAATGGAATAATAAATGCAAGATGATCAATATTATTTACAATAATTTGAACAATATAGAAAAACCAAATAATATCCAAAACTACATTAAAAAATATATTCTCGAAAATTGCAAAAAAATTGGCAAAGCTAAAGGAAGCTTGTGCTTTAAATACATCTGAATGCTTCCGCATACGAAAACGAACAAGTGATTTACTCCAACGTAATCGCTGGTTAGATAATCTTCCAAAAGTAGTAGGAACACTAGTTAAACCAACAGCGGTAGGTTCAAAGGCAATTGTATAACCTAACTTCCTTATTTTTACCGTAATATCACCATCCAAACCAGGGCCAACATCCCAACCACCTATACGTTGGATAATATCTTTTCGAAAAGCACCAAACGCTCCGGAAATAATTTTGTAAATTCCAAGATAAGCAGTAACTACCCTTCCAACGGAAATAGTTTGCAAATATTCTACAGCCTGCAAACTTGTTGCAATAGTGGCATCTTGATTTCTAACTTTAACATTTCCGCCAACGGCACCAACATTTTTATCAACATAGAAAGGAAGAATAATACGTTCGATTGCTCTTTCATCAAAAGAAGTATCGGCATCGAGATGAACAACATATTTGCCTTTGGCATATCTAAGTGCAAGATTTGCTGCACTGGCTTTGCCTCCTCGCTCTTCATTGCGTAGAAACACATCAATAAATCCACTGTTATATAAACTTCGGCAAATTATTTCAGTATTATCATCGGAGCCATCATCTATTATAATGATTTCGAGATTAGTATAAGTCTGTTTATTTATGGAATCTACAAGTTTATAGATATGCTCTCCTTCGTTTTTTCCGGGAACTAAAAGTGAAACTAAAGGATTCTCGAAGTATAATTTTTGTCGAGCTTCTTCATAAATAGTAGCTTTTTTGCGACGTTCACGAAAAAATGCAAACATAACCACCATATCCATTACAAGAAAACGTGGAGCTTCGAGCAAAAAGAAATACCAGAAGATATAGAATACTTTTTCGAATCCATTAGAGTACCAATACCAGAAAAATTCGTCCCAAAAAGTATAAATCATCAGTTAGCCTGATTGATGGTTAATAAATCATTAATTAAATCGTTATGTCCTTTTGAATTATCAATATTACTTGCTTTTATCTTAACTGTAATATTTGCCTCTTCTATATTGCTATCCAATAGCTTTTGAACAGATTTCTGAATATTTTTCAAGTTTGCCTCCAAACGAAGTTTATCATTATCGGGCGAAACTATTAAGAAACTATTGTTATTGATAAAAGATAAAATATCTGTTGCCAAAGTTGCATTCTTAACAAAATCAGCTATTTCAACAATCACACTTTGATATTTTACTCCAAGATTATTTGATACAGCAGATGGTGTTCTCAAACTTAGAATACCAATAGATGATACTTTACCGCTTGATTTAATCCGCTCAATTTCGTATTTCAAGAATATATTGAATGTGCTAAATCCAACAAATCCAGGTAATTCGGCTTCTCTTGCTTCTTCTGGAGCTAATCCGCCAATGGCAGCTTCTTCGCCAAGAACCGTAAGCTCGTAATTATTAATTTTACGCTCGATAAGTGCATCGACGGTTTGCACAGTTTTACAATTAAAACAGACCGCCTGCATAACTGATTCTTGCGAATGATGCCCGCAACTGTTACATGTATAAACCAACGATGGCTTATCAAAATCAACGCCAATATGATGGAGTAATTTATTACATTTAGGACAAACCATTTGATTTGCAGAAATAAAATCACTTTCAGGAGCAACTTTAGCGCACACAAAGTGATGAATCAGATTTTCCATAAATAAATCTGAAGAACCGCATTTGGAACAAACCTCACGGTAGTTTATAAATGCAGAGTAACAATTGTGACACAAATGAACAATATCTTCATATCGATGGCGAATAAATTCTTTTGCTACCAAATCATCGACAAGCTTAAACATATCTTCGGTATTTGCATTTTGATAATGCAAACCCAACAATGGATATGTATATCCTGTATGTGCTTTAATTGATGTTATCGGTGTCATTCGTCTTTGTCGGGTATAATAATACCTCAAAACCTTGTTTTGAATACGAATAACCAAATCGCTGGTATCAGATGATTGTAATTGCCGAATACGTTGGTCGATTACATTGAAATTGCCCTCAAACGTTTCCTCCTGCAAGCTTCTTAAAACTCCATCGCTTAATGCGGTAGTAAATTCATCAACATCATCATTTAACGAAAGAATAAAAACCGGCACCAAATATATTGATTCGATATAGGAAGATCGAATAAGTTTTAGAAACGAGAAACATCCTTCTTTATCGGCATAATCAAGAACCAGACCATCGCTAATAACAACCTTTTTTATATCTAATTCTCTGAAATCAGAAATAAAATAAATTTCTTTATCGCTTTGCGTTTGAATCCGTTTCCCAAATTGCGTAATTGCCATATTGATTTATATTCTCGATGCTCTATGTGAGCGTCATTAGTTTATTGAAATTTCGTTTTACTAATCCGTACTTCGTACTGATAATATTTCTTCCATTTTACCTGTTCTTCGTCAGATGTAGGAACAATTTTTGCAACTACAGATCGTCTATCCCTATCCTTGGCTTTTTTAAATTCCAAAGGTAGTACTTCTGTATTTAAGTTATAAGCTTGAATAATACCTTCGCTAATAGAGCCATCGGGAAAATCGAGTTGAAGAGTTTCTCCTTCTTCAAAATAACCAATATCTTTTTGTTCTACATAAGCATAAATAAACATTTTTTCGGTATTTGAAAGATACATCACAACATCTTTTTTGTAGCTGGTTTCCAAAGGTGGCACGCTAATTTTACTGATAATACCATCAACAGGCGCATAATAATAAGCCCATTTTAAAACATTTCCTCCATCACCGCCGCCACCACCTGCAGTAACTACTCCCGGCTGATTAGATTGCGCTTCATATCCATTCAATAAAGCCAAATATTTTCTTAAATATCTAACTTCTTCTTCTAATTTATTGCGATCTACTTTTAATGATTTTAATTTTAGTTGAGAAGCTTCTAATTCTAATTTTGGATAAACATCTAAATAAACTTCTCTTTTCAGCCGCTCCAAATCTGCAAGAATACGCTTAACGTTATCATCAATTTCTTGAATGCTAATTATACTCAGACTTATATTCTTTTGAGTTTGAATTCGTTCCTTTAAATACCAATCAGAATTGTTAGAACCACTCGACGCAGCTACAGCAACAGCTATACCACCGCCACGACCGTCACTATCCCAATCACGGTCGAGATTCCATCTGTAATAAAACAAAGTATCGCCTTTTTCAATGGTATCTCCTTCTTCGTAAAAATATTCTTCAACGATGATATCTTCCGGAAAGTTAACGGTAAAACGTTCCGTAAAGATTTGACCATCTACATTAATAAAAACATTCTTCTGTAGTGTGTAAAATAGCAGGGATACAAAGATAAGCAAGAAAAGAATTAAATAAATAACCCTGTCCCAGTTTGTCCTCCTGGGCGTCATTTCTTCTTTTACTCCTCGAAGTACCGTTGCTTTCGATTTATATTTAAATGGCTTCATGCTTTATCTATTTTTATTCATAGCTTACTACAAACGCTTCAGTATTTCCTGTTTGCGCTTTATAATTTCTCAAAGCATCTCTTGCTTCGTTTTCACTTTTATAATTTCCAAACGTATATTTATAGTATCCATTTAATCTGTGTGTGCGTATGGGTTCGTTAATTTTAAATTTAGTATTCAAATTCTGAGTAGTCATATTGGTTTTTGACGCAGCGATTTGTATTTGCCATGCTTTTCCGCCACCGACTGATATATTAGGATTTGTTGTTACTGCATTTTTTGATTGATTTACACTGCGATTATCGGTGATTTCTATACTTATTTTTTGTGAGTTTGCTGCAGCTGCATTTTCGTTGCCTTCCTTAACTATATTGCTTATATCATCAAGTTTAGATTGCAAAATTTTCTTGTTCTCTTGCTCATCGGCAAATATTTGATTACGGAAAGCCGACATAACAATTTCAGATGCATCGGCATTTTGCAGACCCTTTTTAAAAGAGCGCATATCTGCATTAATCATATTTTCAATATTAGAAAAAGCGAAATTTTCAACTCCTGTTTCCATATTGATGTTTGCCATATAATTTTCGAGATGAACACGATCGGCAAAATCGTTTGCATCTAATACAACAGTTAATTTATCTTTTCCAAGTGATAATTCCTGAATTAGCTTATTTTCAAGCTTTTCGCGATTAGGAGTTCCATCAGAGGGCACAAAAACCAAATCGAATTTATTATAAACCCTATTCAAAATATTCATTGGCAAATCATCAGAAATGGTAATGCTTAAACGAATATTATCCGGCTTCCGGCTAATATCAATTTGGTTTAACCAATCTGAAAAATTAACCTCTTTTACTTCGCGTGGAGACGATGCGTTTTTATCTAAAGACAATTTATAATGTAGTCCTGTAACAAATTCGCTGTTAATTTTCTGAATTTCCTGCAAATCTCTGTTTACATTAGGATATGTTTGTCCGGCCGGAATTTTCATGCTTAAAGTAAAATAAATATGGTCTCTTGACGCTTTTTCGATGGCATCCATAATTTTTGGACTTAAACTCCACGAATCAACTTCTAAAACAACATCTCTAAATTCGTTTTTCCATAAATAATTAACCAATTCGATATTGCTCATTTCTTCAAAAGTAGTTTTATCAACAAATACCTGAACACCGGTAGAATAACGCGATGTAAAATCTCTTGGATTTAAAACTTCGATAAACGAAAGGGGCGACTTTTCGTCTAAGTAGAAAGCCATTTGCACTAACTGCTTATAAAGCATCTTTTTTATGTCAATTATTTCAGATTCAATACTTTTCTTTTCGTCGATAAGTCCTAAAGTAAAAATTGGATTAAAGCCAATATCTTGAAAATCTTTTTTAACCAATTCTTTACGAATAAGTTCATCGGCAAATAGTTTCTTATAATAAAAATCTTTTATTTGCTTAAGTTTGAACGCAAATTCGGCATAATGATTGACCAGTTCATTATCTCCTGCCTGAAATTCCGACATTCCTTCGGCCTGATAAATTTGCTCTTGAGCATTTACAAGATTTCTTTTGTTTTTAAAACGTAAAGGAAATTTTAAGGCTACACCACCGGAACCATACGAACGCTGTTGATTAAACTCATCAAAATAAACATTATACCTCAAATAAGGCTTTAACGAAATATCCTGATACCACCTCATGCCTTTTGAATACATTGATAATTTTATTGCAGCAATTGTATCTGTAGTTTCATTATTGTGATATACCTGCATCAATTTATTCAAATCAATATCTACCAATGGTAAATTTTCGGCAGTGTATTTACTGCTCAATAAATCGTCGGGAATATTATTTGGTATATGTTTATTAAAATCCTCTAATTGACCAATTTGCTGATTCAAGTCTTCGAGCTTAGCGCGAATAGCCAAAACTTTTTCCCAACCAATATATCGTAAATGATAAAGTTCGGTCGAATATTTTAGCTGCTGCTCTATTAATTCATAACGCTCATTTAATACATCAATTTTTTGTTTATTAAAAATATAGTTGATATAATTAAATATATAGCGGTAGTTTTCAGCATCTTTAAGCTTTTCAGCATCAATATCTTTAAGTCCGTACTCTTTTTTAAGCTGTCCAATTTTTGCACGCGATTCTAAAAATCCACCTTTACCTAAATTCCATTCTACGCCAAAATAAACTCTTCTTTTATATGTTATCTCCTCATCCCAAGACCACCCGGGCGTAAAATTCTCAGCATAATCAGCGCCAAAATCAAGTCCTAAATCGCCTCTTTGTGCTCTAATGCGAGCATCTACATCGTTTTTATAAGCTTCTGCAACATCATTTGAGGCAAAATTAGTTGTAAATAAAGCATCAAGATAAATAGTATCGCCATAAATATCGTTTAGCGATCTGTATTTTACTGCTTCAGCAAAAATCTGACTTACATCTCTTGCTATTTCAAAAACATTAACCGTATCGGGTAAAAAGTCGCCGGTAATAGCATCAATTACAGGCGGATTTATCATTTTTTCTAAAGGTCTTTTCACCGGTAAACCTGCAAAAACTCCAATTGAATTAAAGATAAAAACGAGCATTATTATTTGCTTAATCTCAATGCCAAATATATGCCTGTTATTAATAGCCATCTGCTCCTTGCCTTTTTTCTTAACTATAAACGTATGTGTACAACCTTCCACATACCAAATTTAATGTTATCAAATAGCAACTTCCCAATCTTATGCACAATCTATTAACAGAGTTCTTAACATCACTTTCTATTATATTACTGATTATTAATTACTTAGTTATTTATTGTTAACAATTGTTGATAAAGATTGTTATAATTTGCAGTTAAATTGTTAAATTTGTTTCAACAAAATAAGCTGAAAATCAGTGCTTAGTTCCAATAATATTTTTTCTTAATCTTTATAAAATGCAAAAATCAAATATTTCAATCCTAATCGCGGAAGACGATGTGCTTTCAGGTAAAATGATGACAATTACCGTTAAAAAATTGGGCTATACTTTTAGCGGTTTGGCAACAAATACCGATGATTGTATTGATATGGTTAAAAATCTTAAACCCGATCTTGTCTTAATGGATATTGATATGCCCGGAAAACAAGACGGTATTGGAGCTGCACAGATTATTACCGAACGTTTTGGTGTTCCAATTATTTATGTTACTGCTAATGCTGAGGATAGTGTATTTGCCAGAGCACTAAAGACTTCTCCTTTTGGTTATGTTTTAAAACCCATAAGTAAAGAGCTTATCAGAACAGTTGTGGAAATGGGTTATGCTCGGCATCTTGTTGATTTACAGTTAAAAGAGAAACAGCTCGAACTTCAAAAATTAAACGCTGTTCTCGAAGAAAAAGTAGAAGAACGTACTATAGAGCTAAAAAATAAAAACGAGCAATTAGAAATAGCTCTTCTTAGAGAGAAAGAACTTAATGAGTTTAAATCGCGCATAGTTACTACTATTTCGCACGAGTTTAGAACGCCTATGACAACCATTATGAGCTCAGCAGAGATAATGGAAAGATTAATAAACAAAGGACAACCCAAAGAAAAAATCTTAAGGCATACTAGTTTGGTCAAAGATTCTGTGGCCGAACTAATTGAATTACTGAACGATGTGCTCCTTGTCGAAAAGTTTGATTCCGGAAAATACATTGTCGAATTGGAGCCGTTAAATTTTGATGCGTATTTTAAAGATTTAATCTTCAAAATGGAAATAGGAATAGGTAAAGCACATAAGTTTATTGCTAATATCGATGAAAATTTTGGGACTTTGAAAACCGATAAAAAACTACTTGGTCATATTTTCAATAACCTACTTTCCAATGCTTTTAAATATTCTGACAAGGATAGCACCGTTAATCTATACATTAAGAAAAACGGTTCATTTTTTACAATAGAGGTGATTGATCAGGGGCTGGGAATGAATGAAGAAACACTTTCCATGATTTTTGATTCGTTTTATCGTGCCAAGAATGTTACGAATATTGAAGGAACCGGTATGGGTCTTTCGATTTTAAGTAAATCGATTAGTTTGCTAAATGGTGAAATAAAAGTTGAAAGTGCTCCAGATAAAGGAAGTAAATTTATGGTTAAATTACCATTGATTACTTAGATTTCAAGCATTTGAATAAAATCATCTTCCGAAAGTATTTGAATACCAAGCGATTCTGCTTTTTTCTGCTTTGCCGGACCCATATTTTCTCCGGCTAAAACATAATCTGTTTTTGCTGATATTGCACCCAAATTACGACCGCCATTTTGCTCGATAAGCGTTTTTAATTCATCTCTCGAAAAACGATTAAAAACACCACTTACAACAAAAGATTTTCCTTCGAGCAAATTAGAAACATTTTCTTGTTCATTATCCAATTCAAATTGCAGACCTGCAGCAATTAATCGCTCTAATTCTATTTTATTTTCCTCTGCAGCAAAATATGTAAGAACACTTTCAGCTATCTTATCACCAACTTCTTCAACAGAAATAAGTTCTTCAAAATCTGCATTTTTAAGTTTTTCCAAACTCTTAAAATGAGCTGCAAGTTTTTTAGCCGTAGTTTCTCCAACAAATCTAATTCCTAAAGCATAAAGCACTTTAGGAAATGGAATTTCTTTCGATTTTTCGATGCCTGCTAGAATATTTTCAACCGATTTCTCTCTCAAACTCATTGTTTTACTTTTCAATCCATCTTCCGATAAAAACTGCTTTTCCAAACCAAGTAAATCTTCATACTTTAATTTATAAAAATCTGACAGCTTAGTAACCAATCTGTTATCGAAAAGCATTTCTACTTTTCCTTCGCCCAAACTATCAATATTCATAGCTTTGCGCGAAATAAAATGTTCTATTCTACCTTTAATTTGTGGTGGGCAATTAATATAGTTCGGACAATAATGATTTGCTTCGCCTTCGTTTCTGACTAATGCACTTCCACATTCCGGGCACTTCTCAATATATTTAAACGACTTACTTTCAGCATTTCGAGCCTCAATGTTTACACCAACAATTTTGGGAATTATCTCGCCGCCTTTTTCAACATAAACCATATCGTTCAATCTAATCTCCAATTGTTCGATAAAGTCGGCATTATGCAAAGAAGCTCTTTTTACCGTAGTTCCGGCCAATTGAACAGCTTGTAAATTAGCAACTGGTGTAATAGCGCCCGTTCTTCCAACCTGAAAATCAACAGAAAGTAATTGTGTTTCAGCTCTTTCTGTTTTAAATTTATAAGAAATTGCCCATCGTGGCGTTTTTGCTGTAAACCCCAATTTCTTTTGCAAACTGAAATCGTTTACTTTTATTACAACGCCATCAATCTCAAAATTAAGTTGTTCCTTGGCAATAGCCCAATCTTTTATAAAATCGAAAACACCTTCGATATTATTATATTTAGCCATTGTTGTAGGAATATTAAATCCAAGATTTTTAGCATATTCCAGACTCTGATAATGTGTTTCGAAGTTTATTTCTTCGCTTATTACATAATATAAAAAGCATTCCAAAGGACGCTTTGCAACAACAGCGGAATCTTGCATTTTTATACTTCCCGAAGCTGAATTTCTGGGATTTGCAAAAGGTGCTTCGCCCAATTCCTCGCGTTCAGCATTTAATTTCAGAAATGCGTCTTTTGGAATTAAAATCTCGCCACGCAATTCCAATTCCTGAGGATAATTTTCGGATTTAAGTTTTAAAGGAATAGATCGAATAGTTTTGATATTGTGGGTTACTATATCGCCTTTTATTCCATCACCGCGAGTTACAGCCTTGCTTAAAATCCCATTTTCATAAATCAGACTGATTGCTACTCCATCGTATTTAAGCTCACACACATATTCTACTGTTTCGACATTGGCAAATTTTTTCACTCTTTGATCAAAATCTATCAAGTCTTCTTCGGAATATGTATTTCCGAGCGATAACATTGGATTTTTATGAATCTGTTGCTCAAAGGATTTTGATATACTGCCACCAACACGTTGCGATGGAGAATCGGCTAATTTTAATTCAGGAAATTCCTGCTCCAAACTTATTAGTTCTTCCAAAAGCATATCAAAATCATAATCGCTTATTAAGGGATTCGATTTATCGTAATATAATTTATTGTGCTTATTTATTTCGGCACTTAATTCTAAAATTCTCGCTTTTGCTTCTTCTGTTTTCATCAAAATATAATAATCTACAATTTTAATGATTTTTTTATCTTTAACGAATTAAATAACAATAGAAAATTGTTAGATTTTTATAGAGTTTAGTGCTTGTTGTTTCGTACATGTTTTTAGTGAATCTTGGTGACTTGGTGTTTTAGTGGCATATGTATTTTGCCACCTCCGAAGGAATGCCTTCGGCACAAATCTCTAAATCACCAAAAAACCACCAAATATTTTTATACATTAACATTACTCAACTAAATTCTAACAGTTTCTTAAAATACAAACAGATTGATTTATTCCTTCATTATTCGCAGTTGTCGGTTTCTCAAGGTTTTTACATTGAGAAAGCTATTTAATCTGTTTTTGCTTTACAGCAGTTTTTATCTTTCCAGAATCACAAGAAAAGCAGCTCATTGGGGAATGCCTTGGAGTTTATCAATAGAGCCAACAACACAATGCAATTTAAGTTGTCCGGAATGTCCATCAGGATTAAAAAAGTTTTCTCGACCGATAGGTCAAATGACTTATGAAAATTTTAAAAACATCATAGATAAGCAACATAAATGGCTGATTTGGTTGATTTTATATTTTCAAGGAGAACCATTCCTTAATACTCACTTTTTTGAATTTGTTCGCTATGCGAAGAAGAAAAATA
>CAZTST010000004.1:12192-14786 GCA_964616585.1 uncultured Draconibacterium sp. | reverse complement strand
TGCTGGCACGAAAAACTATTGAATCAGGTCTGGATCAATTAATTATATCTTTAGATGGATTAGATTCAGATACTTATAAAAAGTACAGAATTGGTGGTAATTTTGATAAAGTAATGGATGGAATCAAAAACTTAGTCGAAGCAAAAAAGGAAGCAAAAGTCAGTCACCCATATTTGATAGTTCAATTTATTGTTTTTAAAAGCAACGAACATCAAATCAAAGAATTAAATCGACTAAAAAAAGAATTAGGAGTTGATAAAGTAGAAATAAAAACTGCACAGTTTTACGATTATGAAAATGGGAAAGATTTAATGACCAACATGAACCAATTTTCGCGATATACTCAAACTGAAGATGGCAATTTTAAGATAAAGAACAGTCTGGATAACAGATGTTTACGAATGTGGCAAGGAGCTGTAATTACTTGGGATGGCGATATAGTTCCTTGTTGCTATGATAAAGATGCAGAGCATAAATTTGGAAATCTAATTGAAGAAGATTTTGGTAAAATTAAAAATAATAATGCTTATTCTAAATTCCGGCAACAAATTCTAGACAATAGATCTGAGAATGAAATTTGTAGGAATTGCCCTGAATAAAGACTAGTGAGGTTTTGACTGCGAGTCAAGCCCTCACTAGACGTAAGAGAGATTAAAGATTCAGCTCAAACTCATCATTTAATTGCGGAATAACACAGTTCCACTGATATACTTCTTCCAGTTTTGTCTTCAAGCCTTCTGAGCCGGCTTTTTCGCCATGAACTATAAATACCTTTTCCGGCGCCTTTACTATGTGGCTCAACCAATCAACAATTTCGCCCTGGTCGGCATGCGACGACATGGTTGTAATATGTTCTATAGTAGCGTTTACAGTATAAAACTTACCTCTCAATTTGAGCGATTTTCCTCCTTCAGCAAGTGTGCGTCCACGAGTTCCTTCAGCCTGATAACCGGGAAGAATGAAAGTAGCTTTTGGATTTTTCAATTGAGCTTCAAGATAACTTAAAATACGACCACCATTCATCATGCCGCTACCTGCAATCACAATTTGGAGCTTTTTATTTTTGGCCAACATCTGAGTTTCTTTCATTGAATGAACAATCTTGGTGTTTTTAAAAACTTGCTGAAATTCACCGGATTCCATTGCCAACCATTCAGGATATTTCAAAAACAATTTGCTAACATCCACACCCATAGGACTATCAAGATAAACTGCTATATCGGGAATTTTTTTTGACTGTTTGAGTTTCCAGATCAGATACATGAAATCCTGAGCTCGGTCAACTGTAAAGCTACTCACGAATAATGGACTATGTTTCAACAAACTATCGTTAATGATTCTTAACAAAATATCCTCAGTAAGTTCTTCGGAATGTTCACGATCGCCATAAGTTGATTCAACAAACAGATAATCTGCCTTTTCAGGCGTTTCAGGTGGAAGCAACATAGGATCGCCGGGGCGACCAATATCACCTGAAAAAACAATCCACTTATTATTTACTATGAGTTCGATAAAAGAAGCTCCGGGAATATGTGCAATGTGGCGAAAACGAAATTTAATATGCTTGCTGAATTCAAAAAATTTATCAACTTCGATAGGATGAAGTAAAACCAAGGTTTTTTCTACATCCTTTAAATCGTACAATGGCAAGGCCGGAGCATGTTTCGAGTATCCTTTGCTATTTGCATGTTCAGCATCTTCTTCCTGAATTTTAGCACTATCCGTTAAAATAATTTCAGTTAAATCAGATGTTGGAAAAGTAGAATAAACTGATCCATTAAAACCTTGTTTTACTAATCGAGGCAAATATCCGCAATGATCTAGATGACCATGAGTTAGCAATACTGCATCTATTTCAGATGGATTTATATGGAAATCCATCCAATTTAGCTCACGAAGTTGTTTAAGTCCCTGAAAAAGACCACAATCAACTAATATTTTTTTATCATCTAAAGTTAGAAGGTATTTTGAACCTGTAACAGTACCGGCTGCTCCTAAAAACTTAACATTGTATTTTGATATTTGAGTCATGTCTATTGATTTATGCTCAAAGTTAATAGATTATTTCTTTTAATAGAAGTTAAGCTGATTTTATTACTGGTATTTTGAGATTAAATCTTGAGCGTATAATAAAAATATGATGTTATTAAAAAAATATATTTCTTAAATTTGAATAATAATGAAGAAATTCCAAAATAAATATCGCATTGCCTCAGCCCGAATGCAAAATTGGGATTATGGCAGAAATGCGGCATATTTTATTACTATCTGCACCAATAATAGGGAACTTTTTTTTGGTAAGATAAACAATAACAAGATGATATTAAATTCTATCGGAAAATTGGCAGAAAATAAATTAAACAACCTCAGCCACAGTAAAAGTACTGCCACCCACAAAAACCAAATCACCTTCTAAAGCATTATTTTGAGCCGCTTTAAGTGCTTCCAAAACAGAGGAATAAGAATTGCCTTGTAATCCAACTTCTTTGCCTTTTGCTTGGAGAATATCAACATCCAAACCTCTTGGAATATCTGCTTTACAGAAATAATAGATGGCATTTTTTGGCAATATTTCTAAAATATGTACAATATCT
>CAZTST010000004.1:0-12182 GCA_964616585.1 uncultured Draconibacterium sp. | reverse complement strand
ATCTTTATCATTTACAACTCCTAAAACGAAATGCAAAGTGTTATGTATTGTTTGCTCCAATTGTTTCACAACATAACGCAAACCGTCTTCATTATGCGCTGTATCACAGATTGTTAATGGATTTTGCGATAATATTTGCCAACGTCCGACCAAATGCGTATTTTTAATTACGTTTTCTATTCCACTTTTAATCTTATTAAGAGGTAATTTCAAAAGCATGGAAGCCGCTACCACAGTTTTTAAATTATTTATTTGATAATTACCTTTAAGTGGGAAAGCATGAATTTCTAAAATCGGCTTATTTTCATAAAAAACGGTAAAAGATTCACTTTTGCTATTCAATTTTTTCAAAACGATAAAGTCATCTGCATAATAAATTAAGGAATTCATTTCATTTCCTTTATTTGCAAAAACAGCTTTTGTTTCTATTTGTCGTTCACCAACCAAAACGGGAATTCCTTTTTTAATAATTCCTGCTTTTTCAGCAGCTATTTTTGGAAGAGTATCGCCTAAAAATTGCATATGATCGAATCCAATATTTGTAATTATAGAAAGCTCCGGAATTACGATATTAGTACTGTCTAATCTTCCGCCCATTCCAGTTTCTAAAATCACAATATCTACCTTTTTTTCAGCAAAATACTTAAAAGCCATTGCCATTGTCAGCTCAAAAAAAGAGGGCTCAATCGGCGCAAATTTTGCTGAATATTTTTCGACAAAATCAACAACATAATCTTGCGGAATCATTTCGCCATTTAAACGAATGCGCTCACGGAAATCTTTTAAATGAGGCGAAGTGTATAATCCAGTTTTATAGCCGGCTTCCTGATAAATAGATGCCAACATATGTGCTGTTGAACCTTTACCGTTGGTTCCTGCAATATGAACAGATTTGAACTTTTTTTGAGGTTGATTCAACAACTCCATTAAAGCATAAGTATTATCCAGATTAGCTTTATAAGCTGCCGCTCCAATACGCTGAAATACTGGAAGTTGGCTGTATAAGAAATTTAAAGTTTCTTTGTAATTCATAAATTTATTATACTAATAAAGGCATCAGGAATTGATTCGATAATATCACTTGCAATTAAGCTTGCTTGACCTTTATTGTCAGCCGCAAAATCACCTGCTAAACCATGCAAAAAAACAGCAAGTATTGATGCATAAAATGAAGTATAATTTTGTGCCTTTAATCCTAAAAGAATTCCTGTTAATACATCTCCAGAACCGGCTGTTGCCATTCCTGGATTTCCTGTGGAATTGAAAAATACATTACCATCAGGACCGACAATACTTGTATGTGCTCCTTTTAAAATTATATAAACATTATATTTTTTTGCAAAAGCGATTTGTTTCTCTAAACGATCAAAATCATTTTCTGCTTTTCCTACAATTCGTTCAAACTCCTTAATATGAGGAGTTAATATGGAATTTTTAGGTAAGAAACTTAACCATGTTTTATTTTCGGCAAGAATGTTTAAAGCATCTGCATCAATAATTAAAGGCAATTTGCTTTCCTGAATTAGTAATTTGAAAGCAGCCTGACTATTTTTCGCTTTTCCAATTCCCGGTCCAATAGCAATAGCAGAATAATTATATATATCAGGTAATTTTGAAAATTCTGTTTCGCTTTCATCAATGCTGGTCATTAGCTCTGGAACAGCTGTAGGAATAATTGATAATTCATTTTTAGGATGATGAACTGTAATCAAACCTGCACCAGATCTTAAGGCTGCTTTTCCGGCCAAAACAGCCGCCCCCATTTTTCCTAAGCTACCTGCAATAAGTAGTCCATGACCAAAACTTCCTTTATGCGAAAATTTTGCCCTTGGGCGTATCAATTCTTTGGCAGTCAACTCATCAAGAAAATATAATGGAGTTTCAGTATTACGGATATATTCTTGCGATAAACCAATATCCAAAATCTGCCAATTCCCAACAAAAACATCATTTTCAGGCATAAAAAATGCCAGTTTGGGGAATTGAAAACTCAAAGTGTAATCAGCTTGAAAAGCGATAGTATTTTTCGATTTAGTTGATTTATCAGCATATAAACCACTTGGAATATCTATCGCAATTTTTAAAGTATTTTGCTGATTTAAATAATTAACAAGCTGTTCGGTTATTCCTTCAAGAGGTTTGGACAAACCCGAACCAAAAAGCGCATCAATAATAATTTCATTTTCTAAGATTTGAGGAAAATCGGATTCAATTTTTATTGTTGATAAATTTATGCCGGGAAGGTTTTTTAATCGCGTTAAGTTTGTTTCAAAATCAGATGAATAACGCTCTGATTCTAAAGTAAATACATTGACATTATAGCTTTTACCATTTAATAAACGTGCAATACCCAAGCCATCGCCACCGTTATTTCCAGGGCCGCAAAATATAGAGAATGAATTTGCTTTATGTACTCTTTCCATTAACCAGTTAACACATGCAAGTGATGCATGTTCCATTAAATCGATGGATTTAATTGGCTCGTTTTCAATGGTATACTGATCGGCTAAGCGGATTTTATCAATTGTAAATACTTTTTGCATTTTTAGAAACCATTTATATTTCAAAATACTCTGTGTTGCTCCGTGTCTTCTTTGTGAAGCTCAGTGGAATAGCTATTACACAAAGCTACTCAAAGTAGCACAAAGGTACACAAAGCTAATTGAGATTGATTTTACAATCTGATTATTACTTATCTTTTAACAATTCTCCCTAAATAATTAAAATGCTCATCCTCAAAGATTAATTCTGCTTTAAAACCAAATTGATCTGCATAAAAGGCCAAATTTTCAAAGTCGATAAAAAGCCAGCGAAAAGGTTCACCTTTCAGATAATCGTATTCAACCTGAAATTCAACTTCGCCGTAATAATCATCATTTAAATTGATTTTAAAACTTCCATCTTCTTCCTCGTACAAATATATCAAATCTGAAGAATCGAAGATAATTTGGCCTCCGGCATTTAAAAGTTCATCACATTTCTTAAAAAAATATTCAAAACCTTCTAGTGTTTCAACTAAACCGATGCCATTCATCAAAAAAAGCAAAGTATCGTATTTTTGATCCTTTAAATCATAAAAATTTTCACAAGCAGCATTTTTAACACCCTGATTTTCTGCTATATGAATAGCGTAAGGCGAAATATCTATTGATTTGACATCAATTCCTTTATCTTGAAGAATTTTAGCATGAATTCCTGTTCCGCAACCAATATCTAAGACTTTTCCATTTACTAAATCCAATGCTAGTTGTTCTGTTTCAGGCATTTCCTCATATAATCTGAAAAAATAAGATAAATCGTAAGTCTCGTCTTCGGCTTTATTGCAAAGCACTTTCAGCGTGGAAACTCCTTCTCCTTTTCGGTATTTGGCAAGAGCCAACCCTAGTATATCGTCTTCTCTTTTAAGCACTCCTGTTTCCATCGTTACGAAATTACAAAATTATTGGATGTTATCGAAAGCCACTAATGCACGAATTAAAAAGAAAACGCTGCGTTAAGTTATTTCCTCAATGCAGCGTTTAAGTTTTAAATATTAACTTTCACCACGAAGACACAAAGACACAAAGTATTAAATATTTTCTTTGTGGCTTAGTGTCTCTGTGGTTGAAAAATTGACTTAGTCCTGAATATCCTTTATAACATCAATCAATTCGGGCAAGTCCATTCCTAAGTTTTTAAGGTGTTCTAATTTTGGAACTCCATTCTTAGTCCAACCACGACGAGAATAAACAGCATCAAGCAATTTCTCGTATTGATCTAAACGATAATTACGAGTGATTTCCATTTTTTCCTCCAATGATTTACCAACTGGATCTATGCCTAAAATATCTTTCATTTGACCATCGTAACGCTCTTCGCGAGATAAATACTCTTCCTGAGTTACAGGACCAGCAGCGCGATATGGTTGTGCATCGTGCTTACGCAAACCAAAACCTCTTCGGATATTGAAAATTCGTTGGAAATTATAAACGCGCTCAGATTGACGAATCATTTCGTGTTTATCGAAACTCATATCGCCGGTTACAGCTCTGTAT
The DNA here is from genome assembly GCA_964616585.1 of uncultured Draconibacterium sp. Classification (GTDB taxonomy): domain Bacteria; phylum Bacteroidota; class Bacteroidia; order Bacteroidales; family UBA12170; genus UBA12170. Next base: position 8,148 of record CAZTST010000004.1, on the reverse strand, counting down.
ATAGTTACATAATTATCAACATGTTCCGGCACTTTTGCAGGCTCATCAGTTTCGCCATTATTTTCTGGCTCAACATCGTTCCAAGGCAGTTTACATAAACCTTGTAATCCAAACCAGGTGCGGAACATTGGGAAATAATGCAATGCTTCCGCTTTATTTTCGAAAGTTGGAATCTGATTGTTTACCATATCCATAAAAATCAACCAAGCTTCATCGTGCTGAGGACCTTTATTGGTCATGGCATATCCACCTTGCTGAGCCAAAGATTCTTTAGAAACATACTGCGAATACTCTAAACCTTTGTTTTCCATTCCGATATCATTGATAAACTGAGCATCGCCCCAAGCGTTTTTAATGAATAAATCTTTCAATTTACGCACACCTAATCCGGCTGTTTTTCCAAATCCTTCGCCTTTGGCTAACATGTGAAGCAAATCCATAGCGTGATCGGCATTTCCGAAATTAAGTTTTAATCCTCCGGTACGCTCTTCATTCAGAATACCATTTTCGTAGCATTCCATCAAGAAACCCATAATAGTTCCCCAACTGATGGTACAAATTCCGTAAGTATCGCAATAGAAATTGCTTTCGATGGTAAAATCAGGATTGAAAATTCCCATAATAGAACCAAGCGATGAAGCAGATTCATATTCAGGACCATCAACCAAAACGCGACTTCCGCCATAAGGTCCTGATCTGAGTAAATAATTATCGACACCTTTAGTGCAGGACATATTACAACCTATCCAACAACCATCAGGAACACCTTGGGTGAAAAAGCTTTTATAAATATCGGAGTGAATTTTATGAGCTTCTTCGGAAGTTCCGAACTTGAAATTGTTCACCGGAAGAATATCGTAATCATTCATTACGTTCGTCAAGTGAGCAGTACCTTTCGATTTCATTTCTGCCTGACTATCATCCAATTCGCGCATTTCGCGATTGAAACGTTTTCCGCGTTCCTGAATAGCAGGTAAATCAACTACATTGTTTAAATCGCCTTTTACTCCGGGAATTTTTACAACAACGGCCTTAATCTTTTTGTTACGAAGAACTGTTCCAATACCACCACGACCGGCTTGCTTTAACCGCACTTCTTTACGACGAGGATCATAAAAGCTGAAATTAAGCATTCCGATTAAAGAATGTTCAGCGGCATCGCCAGTTGAAATGACACCGATATTCCGCTTATCCTTATCATCATCAGCAAACATTTCGGTTAAATTTGCAGCCAGGATGTGACTGTCAAGAGGTTCAATCGGAGCTTCATAAATCTCAACTTTATGCGTCACTCCATCAATAAAAATAATAACATCTTTTTCGGATTTGCCTTGAATTTCAATTGCATCAAATCCTGAAAACTTTAGGAAAGGTCCAAAAAATCCACCGACATTGCTATCGATTGGAATATTTGTTTGTGGCGATATAGTTACTACTATTGATTTTCCCGAGCCGGAATATTGAGTAATTCCTCCAATTGGGCCTGATGAAATATTAATCTCATTTTCAGGGTCATCCCATTTCGTGTTAGGTTTAGTTGCATCCCACAGCAATCTTAAACCATAACCTTTTCCTCCAATAAATTTCTTCTTCATTTCGGCAGGAACGGGCTTTTCTTTAATTTCGCTTGTGCCAACGTTGATGTATAAAGTTTTATCGGTATAGCCTTTGTCTAAAGCTTTCCAAGTGTAATTCCAACTGTTCTTAATTTTATGAGCAGCTTTCATTTCCTCAATTGTAGCCATGGTATTTATATTTTGATTAAAATTCTATTTTCATGCAAATTTAGCAAACTAAAATGGCAAAGGTTTCGATTTCATTTGAAATCGGATATGCTAGTTTTTGCATATCGTAATTATTCATAATAACTCGTTACTATTCTATTAATTCTCAATCTATTGCTTTCTGTTTAGAACGAATAAAAATTATCGTTAACGAAAAAACCTTAGATTACTTTATGATGTTCATTAAAGGTTTTTAAACGGTATTCCAAATCGCCAAATTGGCTTTTCTTGATAAGCGAAGTACAAGCTCTAATTCCTTCAATTCTTTCACTGCCGGTGATAGCTAAAGAAATGGCACTTATTCCGTAATAGATCAATTTATTAAGAAGCTCAGCTCCATTCATTCCCGGATATGAAAAGGTAAAATAAAATCCATCAGCAATAGGATCGTTTTCATCTTTATCATACACAATTTTAAATCCATTTTCAATAAACAAACGCTTCATAACTTTCGCTTTTTCGCCATATATTTTAACTTCATCCACAAAATTAAATTTACCTTCGTTTGCAGCTTTTAAAATGCCATACAAACCGTATTGTGCAGAATGTGAAGTGCCTGAACTTAAGGGATATATAGTTCCAAAAATCATAGAATAGCCAAAGCCATCGCTTACATAATAATTAAGCAGATTTTCGAATTTACGTTGAAACAGAACATCGCTAATCACCATCATTCCTATCCGCTCGCCGGCATAGCTAAATGCTTTAGATGAAGAAATAAAAAGGATATAATTATCGGTAAAATTTGCAACACTTGGTTGGAAAGGTGCTATTCCAGGCTGAGAATAATCTTTGCGAAAATCCATTGCAAAATAGGCAAGATCTTCCATCACCACTATATCGTATTTATTGGCTAAATCACCAATTATCTTCAATTCCTTTTCTGTAAAGCAAATCCATGAAGGATTATTGGGATTAGAATAAATTACCGAATGAATATGACCTTTCGAGAAATAAGATTCCAGTTTTTCGTGTAAGGCTTCGCCACGATAATTATAAACATCAAAGGTTTCAAAATCCAGATTTAAAACTCTATGCTGCATTTTATGAACAGGGAAACCCGGATCGATAAATAGTGTTGTATGTCGTTCTTTATAAATGCGAAATAAGGCAAGAAAAGCAGCAAAACTACCTTGCATAGAGCCAACAGTAGGAATACAACCATCGGGCTTGACATTGATATTCAGGAAATTTTTAACAAAACGTGATATCTCGTTTTTTAAAATAGGAATGCCCTGAATATCAGGATAAATGGCAGCAACGCCATTTTGCAACGCCTCAACCTGAGCATCAACACCAAACTGATTCGGCGGTAATCCTGGAATTCCCATTTCCATTCGAATATATTTTTCGCCGGTGGCGGATTCAATTTGATCTACTAACCTTTTTATTTCGCGGATTGAAGCTTTTCCGACTTCTTTAAGACCACTTTCAGTAATTTTTTGACTTACAATTTTTGCATCTATTGGTGTATTTATCATAGCTCTTAAAAATGTTTTTAGTTCTACGTATTTTTTTCATTAAATAATTCGGCTACAGCCAAAATAAGTCCTAATGCAATTCCTAGAACTGCAGCAAATAAAACCTGAAAATCAGGAGGCAATAAAAAAGTGATGGTATGTGCCGGAATCCAGAAAAAAGGAATTGTTTTCTTAAAAACAAAATTCCACATCAAATCCCAATTCAAATCAGCAAAGATTTGTCGAATTTGTATCGGCTTAAAAAATCCGATTAAAGTGTCATTATTTCGAAGAATATGCATATCTGTTATTTTATGAAGCGTCATCAATACCGGAGCATAAATCAAATTCATCGTCAAACTAATGGAGAAGGCAACTCCTATTTTTGCCCAACTTAAATCGTTTTGCATAATATTTGCTGCGTCATCAAAGCCTAAATACATAATGAAGATAGGTGTTCCGGCTGCAAAAATTATAAAAGCCATTTTTATAGTCAGTCCTAAGAAACCCCAAACTATTGCTCGTGGTAAAATTCCAAAACCTTTCTCATAGTAAACTCCTTTTCGAATTCGCAATCCAATCACTTCACCTAAAGTTGCTAGAATGGCAAATTTTACAAAGGCCATTATAAGTCCATGCTCACTATTAAAATCGACATAAAAACGGGTAACTTGGGAGCAGGCAAAAAAGGGTGAAAAAAACAAAAGGAGCAAGAAAAAAAATAGGATGTCTTTTTTTGGCATAACCTGATATTTTCTGAGGACAAAGGTCGAAATTCTTTTTCAAAAATCCTTCTAAAAATCACTTTATTCCTCCTTTTTATTGAATTCAATAAATGAATTTCAAACGATTGCAGAAATAACGGATAATCAGTACATAGAAAGGACATAAGCAATGATTTTTATTAAAGAATTACAGTAATTTTTGCATGCGTTTAAAAAATCACGAACTTTGTACAATGATTTCAGATAAAAAAGGACTCGAGCACCTCAGCTTATTACTTATTGCAAATAATGTTAAACACATCGTATTTTCACCTGGTAGCCGAAATGCTCCGCTAATTGCAACTTTTCCGCGCTATATGGAATTTACTTGCTACAGCATTATCGATGAACGCAGTGCCGGATTTTTCGCATTGGGAATTGCACAAAAAACGGGCGAAACTGTTGTCCTGAATTGTACTTCGGGAAGTGCGCTCTTAAATTATGCTCCTTCTCTTGCTGAAGCATTTTATCAAAAAATTCCGCTTTTAGTAATTTCGGCCGACAGGCCTGAAAACATGATTGACCGAGGCGATGGACAAACCATTCGTCAGCGAAACGTTTATGCCAATTACATAAAAAAAAGTATTCAACTTTCTGAAAACCCCGATTCTGAAGAAGAATTAATTGAATATCAGGCTTTAGCTTTAGAAGCGATAAAGATCACTCAATTTCCGGAGAAAGGACCTGCTCATATTAATATTCCATTTACAGAACCAATCTATGGCCAAAAGGAAAAAGGAAATCCAATATTGGCTCAATTGGAAGTGGTTGAAGAAAGTGCAAATATTTTGGAAAGCGAATTTAAATATTTGGCAAAAACCTGGAATTCGAGCTTAAGAAAGATAATAATTATTGGTCAGCAAAAACCAAATAAACAATTAGAAAATGTTTTGGTAGAAATTAGCAAGGATCCTTCTGTTATTATTTTAAGCGAAACTACTTCCAACCTTTCTTCTCCATATTTTATTAATTGTATTGATAAAACATTAGCTACCATTGATTCTGATGAATTAGACAATTTTCTGCCGGATTTGCTTATCACAATAAACAGTAATATAGTTTCAAAAAAAATTAAAGCCTTTTTACGTACCGAAAAGCCTTTTAATCATTGGCATATTGATAAAGCCAATGAACATTTGGATACTTATTTTCATCTAAGTCGGGTTATTCCGATTGATCCCCTTGATTTTTTTGAGAAAATGAATTCATTGGCAATTAGTATTTCATCAGAATATAAAACTGACTGGATAAAACAAAAGGAAAAAGCGGAAAAAAATCATATGCAATTTTTACAATCAGCTCCATTTTCTGATTTAACTGTTTTTGATCATATACTAAAGAATTTACCGAACAACTCTAACGTTCATTTTGCCAATAGTACGCCGGTTCGATATTCTCAACTTTTCAATTTAAAATCTGGTTTGATAGTGGAATCTAACAGAGGCACAAGCGGAATAGATGGAAGTATTTCTACGGCTGTTGGAGCAGCGTGGGTAGGTAATGAAATTACAACTATTGTGAGTGGCGATTTAAGCTTTTTCTACGATAGTAATGCGTTGTGGAATAATTATATTTCACCATTATTGCGCATTATCGTTATCAATAATAGCGGAGGTGGCATTTTTCGATTTATTGATGGACCAAGTCAATTGCCCGAATTAGAAACTTTTTTTGAAACTAAACATAATAGAAAAGCTAAGTCTTTAGCTGAAGAAGCTGGAATTGAATACCATTCTGTTGATTCATTAAAAAGTCTGGATATAGCTTTAAAGACTTTCTTCGAAAAGAGTAACACCGCTAAATTGCTGGAAATTTTTACTCCTAATGAATTGAATGCAGAAGTTTTAAAAGATTATTTTAAGGCGATGGCTTAGAAAAAGTACAACATTATTATTTTAAATTTTGGTGCGTTTTGTCCAAAGGACTCCTATGGAGGTGCATTTGTGATTTTGTGGCAAAAAAATAAGCCACCATCCATCGGCTGACGGACCAAATCACTAAACTTCACCAAAAACCAGCTACATAAAAGCTAATCTATAGCCGTAAAGGTTTTAACTCAAGTCAATTTTCTCAATCATATCGCCCGGAACAATAAAAATATAGCCCTCCGTTTTACGAACAAGCTGTAAGATTTGCAATACATCGGGAGTTATCCCTCCTGTCGATCCATGATCGACTTGAACAGTTCCAATCTTTTCCATTACTTCTATTGCCTTGGTATTCATTGGTTTATTCCTACGGCCTATATTCAAAATAGAATAAAGCATTGTTTCCCTGGCACGATTTGGAGCATATTGAATATTCTGCTCTATCCTTTTTAAATAGCCTTCAAAAACAGTATCTTGTATAAATCCACTTTCTTTTGCCAGCATAAAAATAATTGTATAAGCATGTCGTAAAGTATATTCATCATTTTCATTTATCCACTTATTGGCCAATTGAAGGCTACCTTTAAATGGAGCTAAAATATTTCCAATAAATGCATCGCTTAAAAGGTAAAAATTTACATCTTTATTCCACTTTTCTATCAATTCTGCCGTCATTTGATTTTGGTCGGCAATCATGGTGGCCAGAATCTGCACTTCCGGGATTTGCGTTTCCCAAAGTTTTAAAGCCATCGCCTGATTTTTACCCAGCTCCTTTTTATAATGCTGAAGATAAGTATACTTCAACCCAAGCACATTTTCAGGACCTCCATTTCGGATATACTCTTTCCGAAGAGCTTCTGATGCCAGGCCTTTCAATTCATCAATAAAAGCGGAAATAGTCATTTTTGTTTAGCTTAAAACAGCATCGATAAAAGTATCGATTTCTTCTTTGCTCGTGTCGAAGGAGCACATGATGCGGTATTCATCTTTAGATTCGTCCCAGGGATAGAAGAATTGAGCATTTTGCATTTTCTCTGCAAGTGCCTTGGGGATAATTGCCCAAATTCCGTTGGTTTCAATTTCCTGGCTGATTTTTATTTCGGGAATCCCTGCCAATTTAGCACCTAAATACTGAGCCATTTCATTGGCATGTCGTGCATTTTTCTCCCAAACATTGTCTCTTAAAATCGCTGTAAATTGAGCCGATATAAAACGCATTTTTGAAGCAAGTTGCATTCCTTGCTTGCGGAAAAGTTCAAAAAGCTCGGCCAATTCAGGCTTTAGAAATACTACCGCTTCGCCAAACATCAAACCATTTTTTGTTCCTCCAAAGGAAAGGATATCAACGCCTGTATCTGTTATCATTTCTTTCATACTGCAATTCAATGCTACCGCAGCGTTTGCAATTCTGGCACCATCAACATGTAGAATTAAATTGTATTTATGAGCCAAATCAGCTATTGCCTTAATTTCTGAAATGGTATAAAGCGTGCCTAATTCGCTTGCTTGTGTAATTGAAATAATTCCGGGAACAGATTGGTGCGGATATCGATCGGCCTTCACATGTGGAAGTATCAATTCAGGAGTAAGTTTTCCATCGCTATTGGGTAAGTCCAGTAATTTTGTTCCGGCAAACTTTTCACCTGCTCCACATTCATCCACATTTATATGGGCATGCGAGGAGCATATAATTGAATTGAAAGACCTGCTATTGCTTGCCAAAGAAATAATATTGGCGGCTGTTCCATTGTATACGAAAAACACATCGGCCTGTTGGCCAAATAATTTTTTAAATTCTAATTTCGCCTCCCTTGTATGAGGATCGGCTCCATAGGCTGGAGAATGTCCTAGGTTGGCATTGATGAGGGCTTGCATAACTTCGGGGCAGGCACCTGCCCAATTATCGCTGGCAAATGATTTAATCATGGTTTTTGATTTTTTACAAAACTATTAAAAAATACTATACTATTTTTTAATCAATCTTTAAATAGGGCTCTAGCTTTTGGAATAAGCTATCCGAAATAATTTTTTCGCTTTTTAGTTGATACAATCCTGCCAAACGACCTAATCTATTTCGACAATTAATAATCTTTTTAGCTGTTTCAAAATCAACATAAGGATGTTTTAAAACGGCATTAAATTCAACCGAATTTATATTGATTTGTCTTATAGCTGTATCTTTGAATGATAAATATGGTAGCCAAAGCTGCATCCGACTACTATCCACCTTATAAAGTTCATATAATTGATTAAGAGATATATAGCCGCCCAA
>CAZTST010000003.1:22483-33652 GCA_964616585.1 uncultured Draconibacterium sp. | reverse complement strand
TGAATAATTGATTGTATAATCAGATGAATGGTAAGAAAGATATATTTTTTTCAAAACATGCTCTTGAGCAAATAGAGCGTAGAGGATTATCAAAACAAGATGTTAACGATACGCTGAGATTTCCATCTAAAATAATAAATGATGATGGTGAGGTTGATATTTATCAAAAGTTTGTATTAGAAAACGATAAACCTTATCTTTACAGAGTTTTCGTGAATAAACATAAAATGCCCCCAATGGTAATTATACCAATTTCATATTGGATTGATGGATATAAATAGATGTTTCAAATAGGGATAATGCCGATGTATATTGAATTGAGTTATAGAATCATTTTATATTCTATCACTCAAATGAAATAACAATCGGTATTACGGCTTATAAAACTTCTAAGATAGATAAATATGAAGATAAGATATGACAAAGAAATTGATATAGTTTACATAAGCTTTTCATCACTTAAAATTGCCGAAAGTGATCAGGAAAAACCGGGGATTATACTTGATTATTCGGAGGATGGACAGATTGTAGGTATAGAAGTACTCAATGCCTCTAGCAAAATGGAAATGGAAAATGGAATTTTGTATGAAGTTGCTTGAATTGACCGGCTGGTCACTGGAAACTAGCTACTAGAAACTAGTAACTAGAAACCAGCAACCTGCTCGCCGTTTCCCTGCTCCCGCGCGATTATATCGCGTGGCTCTATAGCAATCATAAAGCCTGAAGCCCCGCGAAGGCAATTCGTGTAAATCAATAAATTCGTGTTACTACGTGAAATTCGTGGACAAAACATTTGTGGACAAAACATTTGTAAACAAAATTTCATCCACAAACTATGCGAAGCTCACCGCAGGTAATTACACTAATTACACGAAATATAAAGCTTCAAAGCCTGAAGCCCTGCGAAGGCAATTCGCCTGCCCTGTAGTGAGGTACGAACGTACGGGGTGAAAATAAAATAATTAGTGTCCATTCGCGTAATTCGTGGACAAAACCTTTGTGAACAGAACCTCTGTGGACAAAAAAACCATTTAAAATAATTCCAAGTGGAAAAAATTCTATACAAAGAGGAATCCTACAAAATAATTGGTGCCGCAATGGAAGTCCACAGCGAACTAGGCCCAGGCTTCCTTGAAGCCATTTACCAGGAAGCCATGGAAATTGAGTTTCAAAGCCAGCAAATACCCTTTGAACGCGAAAGACGTCTCCGAATTTACTATAAAGGCATTGAGTTAAATAAAGAATACGTGGCAGACTTTATCTGTTACGATCAAATAATCATCGAGATAAAAGCTGTTTCAGAACTAAACACTGAACACCAATCCCAACTACTCAATTATCTAAAAGCAACAGGTAAGAATTTAGGAATACTTATCAACTTCGGAGCTAAAAGTCTGGAATACAAAAGGATGGTATTATAATTTCAATTCATAAGAAAATATTTATCCACAAAAATTTATCCACGAATTACACTAATTACACGAAAAATAAAGCTACAAAGCCTGAAGCCTAGCGAAGGCAATTCGTGTAAATCAATAAATTCGTGTTACTACGTGAAATTCGTGGACAAAAAAAACCGTGGACAAAACCTTCACAGACACAAAATCGCGAACAAAATTTCATCCACGAACTATGCGAAGCTCACCGCAGGTAATTACACTAATTACACGAAAAATAAGGCCTGAAGCAAGGCAAAGGCAATTCGCCTGCCCTGTAGTGAGGTACGAACGTACGGGGTGTAAATCAATAAATTCGTGTTACTACGTGAAATTACCTTCGGTGAGCTTCGCCGTGTTCGTGGACAAAACCCTTGTGGACAAAACCTCAGTGGACAGAAAAACCGCGAACAAAATTTCATCCACCAACCTTGTGAAAATCACCGCAGATAATATCACTCCCGATAGCTACCACATTGGCGTCAAATTAAAAAGTAAGTTTTTCACCTAAATACAAATAAATTTTTATAGCTTCTTAGGTTGACGCCAATGCGCTCATGCCGGAAGTCACCAGTCACCAACTCTCAAAAAAATCACTATATTTGTTTTCAAGAATAATTTTAATCTAATGTTTTTCGAAAACTATAATTTTCATCAAAAAGCAAAAGTTCGTGATACACTTCTTTGGGATTACAACCCTGATCAAATAAACTGGCAGAATATGCGTATTGTTGTAGTTCAAAGGGTTATAGAGCGTGGACGAATGGACGATTTTTATGCTATGTTAAACCTTTATGGTCTCGAAGGAGTTAAAGATGCTATAAAAAAAATAGCATATCTTAATGCAAAGGATTTATCGTTCGTATGTTCAGTTTTTAATTTGAAAAAAAAAGATTTAAAATGTTATACAAAGCAACAATCGATGATTCAACACTGGAACTCCTAATCAGGTTGATGGCTGATGAAGCTTTAAATGATTTTGTTTTGGTAGGAGGCACTGCTCTTGCACTTCAACTAGGGCACAGGATAAGTGTTGATATTGATTTATTTTCAACCAAAGCATTTGACCAAAATATTTTGCTTGATTATCTTCGGACTGAGTACAGCTTCGAACTGGATTTCATCTCTAAAAATACACTAAAAGGAGAGATTAAGGGCGTACAGGTCGATTGCATTGCACATCAATACCCTTGGATTAATGAATTTAATATTGAGGAAAATCTACGAATAGCAGGTTTTGAAGACATTGCAGCTATGAAACTAAATGCAATTGCCGGAAACGGAACCAGAATAAAAGATTATATCGATCTGGCGTTTTTATCGGCTAAAATATCATTCAGCCAAATGCTTAAGGGATATGAAACTAAATATAGAAGTAATCCAATAATACCTGTCAAAGCAATAACTTATTTTGATGATATAAATTTTAATGAACCCATTAATATGACAAGCGGCGCCGGATATGATTGGAAAAACATAGTCAAAAGATTGAAATATATGCAGAATTACCCTAATCGAGTATTTGACCCTTTGAATTGATACCCAACCCCGTATAAATATTCTCCTTAGGTCGAAATTAACGGGGCAAGCAACTGATATCTGACATCCAATAACCGAAAAAGAAACTAGAATACGAAAATTACTAATTCCAATAAAACAAATTCCAAATAATATCCAAAAACCAAAAACCAAACTTCTGATTCACTTATTTGAGTTTTGATTCTTGAATTTTGAAATTTGTTTATTGGAATTTCAAAAACTCATGCTTTTTTTGTGCTAACGAGTTGATTTAATAAGGTGCTAATTCTAAGTCTTTTAAAGGAATGAAAATAGTGACAAGCAACGATAAAGTGAAGAACAGCGTAACAATTGATGCCGAAGGCAAATGTTAGTTTTTATAACATGATCAACTTATCAGATAATTTAATGCATTTTTCACCTCATCTTTTTTGGGACGTAAATCCGAATGATCTGGATGTGGACAAACATCAGCAATTCATTGTTCAGCGCGTTTTGCAATACGGATTGATGAGCCATTGGATTTTGCTTCGACAATCATTAGAAATAAAAGAAATAGCACGCATTGCATCTAACATAAAGAATTTAGATAATAAAACCTGCTCCTTTACCTCGGTTCTATCTCACAAGCCAAAAGAAGAATTTTTATGTTATTCTACAAAACAATTGATTCCGGGACACTGGAACTTTTGAAAAATCTTCAACAAATAAATAAACAATAAGAAACTTAATAAGACAATTCCCGTACCATACACAAATCGTCTCAAGTAAAAAAAATGATACAAGTAGGGAAACCAGTTACGGGGAAAGAACTCATCGGGCGTGATAAGGAGTTGATTTTAATCAAGGAATTATTAAGGGCAGGACAAAGTGTTGTTCTTATTGCTCCGCGCAGAATGGGGAAAACATCAGTCCTTACGGAACTCTTAACACAGTTGAAATCTGAAGATTTCTTCACGGTATCTACCGATGTTTTTGCCAGTCCTGATATCCTTAGTTTTTCCAAACGAATTACGGAAAGTGTTTTAGCAAACCGAAAATTTGATCAACTCTTTAGAACGGCCTTGACAAGTTTTGCCGAAGCCTTTAAAAACATAAAATTTCGTACTGAAGTAGAAGACTTTTCATTTATACTTGATTATAATCAAACCGGAAAATCATCAATACAACTCCTTGAGAGTAGCATTGAATTTATTGAATCTTATGCACAGAAGCATAAAAAGAAATGCATAGCTGCTTTTGATGAATTTGGTGATATAAAAAAATTGGACGGAGAAGAAATCGTTAAATTATTCAGAGCAAAGATTCAACACCAACGGAATACAGTTTATTTATTTACGGGAAGCTACGAATCCGTAATGCACGAACTCTTTGTCAGTAAAAACGCTCCCTTTTTCAGAATGGCAAGGATTATCAATCTCGAAAATATATCCCCCGAGGATTTTATGACTTATCTATCGGAAACAATCAAAACAGAGGGCTTAGAGATAAATACCGATCGCTTAAAAGAAATCTTGCATTTTACGCATGGGCATCCTTATTACACCCAACTTTATTTGCAAGAAATCATGATCCAAATAAAGTTATATCCCGAAAAGAGTATCCCTTCACATCAGAATATGATAGATCAGTTAATCCTCATCGAAAAAAATTATCTTGAAAAGTATTGGGAAGAATTATCCAATAGCAAGGAATTGCGTCAAATATGCCTTGCCTTGGCGAAAAGTCCGGATGCTATTTACGCAAGATTATCCAAAGCCAATGTAAATGTAGCAAGAGGACTGACCAAATTAAAAGGAAAAGGAATCCTGAATACCAAAGGTCAAATTAGCGACCCTCTTTTTAAAGAATGGTTGAGAGTGAATATATTAAGAGAGCAGTAGGGAGATCCCGATAGCGATAGGGAGGCGAGCCGGCGATAGGGCGAAAAATTTTTCATCATATTTAATGGCAATAATAAATTCCAAGCAATAAGCAAATCACAATAGATAAAAAATCAAATTCCAAACCCTCCTGCGGAACGGGCAGGTAATAACCAAAAAAAGAAAAAACATCCGTCAGCTGACGGATGGGATTTTTACCATTTCAAACTTTAATCGTTACAAAGCCTCAAACTTTGAACTTCGAACTTCAAACCTCAAACCGACAAAAACCACAAACAAAATTTCATCCACAAATTATGCGAAGCTCACCGCAGGTAATTACACTAATTACACGAAAAATAAAGCCTGAAGCAAAGCGAAGGCAATTCGTGAAAATCAATAAATTCGTGTAAATACGTGTCATTCGTGGACAACATAATAGTGGACAAGTTAACCACAAAAAAACATTATCCACAAATTACACTAATTACACGAAAAATAAAGCCTGAAGCCCCGCGAAGGCAATTCGTGAAAATAAAATAATTCGTGTTACTACGTGTCATTCGTGGACAACATAATAGTGGACAAGTTAACCACAAAAAAACATTATCCACAAATTACACTAATTACACGAAAAATAAAGCCTGCTCCCACGCGATTATATCGCGTGGCTCTATAGCAATCATAAAGCCTGAAGCCCCGCGAAGGCAATTCGTGTAAATCAATAAATTCGTGTAAATACGTGTCATTCGTGGACAACATAATAGTGGACAAGTAACCACAAAAAAACATTATCCACAAATTACACTAATTACACGAAAAAATAAAGCCTGCTCCCGCGCGATTGTATCGCGTCACTCAATAGCTATCAGGATAATAATATTTAACAGACCGACATAGTATGTGATTATGATAGGTGTTGAATGTTAAATGTTAAATTAAGTAGCTTAAAAACAAAACAATAGTTTCACCCAACATAAAACATCCAAAATCCAACATTTTGTAAAACTCAACCTTTCATCCGTCAGCGTTCGACTGAGACTTCGGCGTGAGCTCAGTCGAACGCTCTCGCCGAAGTCTGACGGACTCAACCTTTAAGAACCCATCACATGACTCTTTGCAATGAAAATTTTATAAACTTTTAATAAACGTTGACTTAGAATATTTTTTTAACTTTGTATAAAAAATGGAAACATTAATTATTAAACCAAGAGATAAAGCTGAACTCAATTTTTTTCTTGATTTAGCAAAAAGGTTGGGCATTACCGCCAAAACATACGAAGAGATTCAAGATGAGCAACTCTTGAAAGCAATGGAACAAAACATGAAAACTCCCAAAGCCGATAAAATTAAAGTTTTGGATACCCTTAAAAATATACTCAACGATAAGTAAAGAATTTCAATTTTTATACCTCGACAGTTCTGCTGCGAAGTAGTTCATTTTTGACAACAATACCGTTACCTTTGCCGCTTTTGCTCCTCGCGACAAAATTTACAGGAAGTTTCCTTAAACAATCCTCTCCAATTTGTGCTCCGTCAGCGTTTTAACACCCCACACCCAACGAAAAAAGCGTTTGACGTTAGACGTTTGACGTTTGACGTTCGACGCCCAACCCTTTTAACGCCCAACATAAGTTATATTGTTTCCATAATTGAATTGTTTGGAGTCTAATATAAAAGATTGGAAATAACGATGAAAGAATCGCAAAAGACCGAATTTAAAGTGAGTTGGCGCGACGAGTACTTAAAGCATTTATGTGCTTTTGCAAATACTCAGGGGGGCAGTCTTTTTATCGGAATTGGTGATGATGGCAAGGTGTTAGGAGTAAAAGAATTAAGAAAATTGCTTGAGGATATTCCAAACAAAGCAATTAACTATCTTGGAATCATCGTTGATGTTCATTTAGTAGAAGAAATCGGTAAGGAATATCTCGAGATAATAGTCCCACAAAGTAGTGTTCCAATTGCATTCAAAGGGGCATATTATGTGAAAAGCGGCAGCACAAAACAAGAATTAAAAGGTGTCGAGCTTCAGAACTTTATCTTGAAAAAGATGGGGAGAACTTTTGATGAACTGCCGGCAGAAAGTGCTCGTTTTAGCGATATTGATGAAAAAGTAGTCAGGAAGTTTCTCCGAAAAGCTATCAAAGCAAACCGCCTTACAACAGAATCTGAAACTGATGATCTGCAAAGCATTATCTCAAACCTGAAACTAATAACAGAATCAGGTAAGCTTAAAAACGCAGCGATACTCCTGTTCGGGAAAGACCCGCTCCGGTTCTTTAGTTCTGTAACTTTTAAAATTGGTCGTTTTGGCGATAGTGATCATGATCTGAGATTTCAGGACATTATTGAGGGAAATATTTTTGAAATGCCCGATAAAGTTATCGAAACCCTTCGCGCAAAATACCTCGTCTCACCCATCAGATACGAAGGACTGCAACGTATTGAAGAATTGGAATATCCTGAAGAAGCATTAAGGGAAGCAATCCTGAACGCATAGGGAAAAATACCTTAAAACATCTTGGGGTAAAAGATATATAAAAACCAGATTAAAGAATTATCTAACGGGGTAAACAAAGACTACACCGGCGTTCATATCCAGCTTAGTGTATACGATGATAAGCTTATGCTTTGGAATCCCGGAAAATTGCCGGATGAGATCACAATAGAGAAACTATTGCAAAAACACCCTTCGATACCCAGAAACAGACAAATAGCTGACATTTTCTTTAAAGCAGGTTATATTGAAGCTTGGGGAAGAGGTGTCGAAAAAATTAAAGATGGTTTCAAAAAAGCCGGAAAACCGGAGCCATTGTTCGAAGAATTGGGCGGAGGTATGTTAGTGACTTTATATAAAAGTGTGGAGAAAAGTGTGGAGAAAAGTGTGGAGAAAAGTTCGGTAGAAGAGGTCACCGATAAGGTCACCGATAAGGTCACCGATAAGGTCACCGATAATCAAAGGTTAATTCTTAAATCTATTGCTGAGCAGCCTTTTATTTCAACCAACGAACTTTCAAGCAAAGTAGGCATCTCTCAAAGGAAAATCAAAGAAAATATAGCCAAACTTAAAGCAATTGGCATAGTTAAACGCATCGGCTCTGCCAAAGGAGGGCACTGGCAAGTTGTAAAAGGTGATTAAATAGGTGACAGACGTTTAACGTTTGGCGTTCGACACCCAACGAATTTAAACGCCCAACGTGTAACGTCCAACCCTTTTAACGCCTAACGAATAAAGCGTTTGACGTTCGACGTTCAAGGTTCGACGTTCAAGGTTCGACGTTCAAGGTTCGACGTTCGACGTTTGACGTTCAAGGTTCGACGTTTGACGTTCAACGCGAAACCCCCAACGCCCAACGCTGAACGCCCAACGCAAAACACCCAATGTATATCGCATGAAAATAGACCGTTTTGAAGATATCGAAATCTGGCAAGAAGCACGGATTTTAGCAAAAATGGTTTTTAGAATTACTTCTGTTGATCCTTTTGCAAAAGATTATCGTTTTCGCGATCAGATGAAAGCAGCTGCAGGTTCAGTGATGGACAACATTGCCGAAGGCTGGGGCAGAGGTGGGAACAAAGAATTTATAAATTTTTTGTCCATCTCTAAAGGTTCTTGTAATGAAGTACGGTCACAGGCATATCGGGCTTTTGACTTTACTTATATAGACGAAACTACTTTGAGTGAGTTTTTAGAGAAAACAGATAAAATTTCAAAGAAAACAAGCAGCTTTATTGAATATTTAAAGAAATCTGAACTAAAAGGACCAAAATTCAGCAAAAAATGAAAACAGAGACGTTTGACGTTCGACGTTCAAGGTTAGACGATGCCGACGTTCGAGGTTTGACGTCCAACGCGAAACGTGGAACGCGAAACGTGGAACGCCCAACGCGAAACGCGAAACGCCCAATCCGAAACGCACAACCCGAAACTCGCAACCCGAAACTCACAACCCGAAACTCACAACCCTAAACTCACAACCCGAAACTCGCAACCCGAAACTCGCAACCCGATACTCGCAACCCGATACCCACAGCAAAAAACAATAATCCGTGTAAATCTATCCCGCACGTGCGGAATCCGTGGTGAAAAACCCATACCTTTAATGTTATGCAAAAACAGTCATGAAAATCTAAATTTTGCACAACGAAAAACCTAAAATATGCACAATAATATTTCCATAATTTGCACAATCATAATTTGTTTATATCTTTACATTGAAATCATATAGCTAATTATGCGTTATATAAACAGAATAATTGAGGTAGATTTGTTGGAGAAATTAGCTGCTTCAGGTGCTGTGCTTATTAAAGGGCCAAAATCATGTGGAAAAACGGAAACAGCTAAGCAATACGCCAAGAGCTTTTTGGAAATGGATCGGGACAAACAGGTTCCCATTATTATGGCTACAAATCCGCAACTCTTATTGATGGGCGAAACCCCGCGATTAATTGATGAATGGCAAGAGCAACCCGAAATTTGGAATTATGTGAGGCATGAAGTGGATGACCGTAAAGCGAAAGGACAATTTATTCTTACGGGTTCGGCCAACCCAAATGATGATGTGAAACTGCACAGTGGTGCAGGCCGTTTTACGGTAGTGCATATGGATACCATGTCCTGGCAGGAATTGGGTTGTTCGAACGGAAATGTCAAACTTTCGGATTTGCTGCAAGGTTCTTTTCCAAAAGTTTACGATGCGGGTATTTCACTTGATGCAATTATAGATCGAATGCTAATTGGCGGTTGGCCAACTTTACTGGGCGAAAACGCAAAAAATGCCATCAAATTGAATCGTGGCTATGTTGATTTGCTTTGTGAAGCAGACATGAGCCGGGTTTCCGGTGTAAAACGAGACCCCTTAAAGGTACGCAGTTTATTGCGCTCGATAGCAAGGAATACAGCAACATTGGCAGATAATAAAACCTTAGAGCAAGATGTAAAAACTTCTGACAGAAATGAATTGTCGAGAAATACCATATCGGAATATCTTGATGCACTGTCGCGCTTAATGATTCTGTACGAGCAAGCTGCTTTCAATCCTCATATTCGCTCATCGGCATCCTTGCGAAAATCACCCAAACGCCATTTATGCGACACCTCTTTGGCTGCAGCAGCTTTGGGCTTAAACAAAGAGTCATTGTTAAAAGATATAAAATATACAGGCTTTCTTTTTGAGTCATTGGCAACACACGAATTAAAGGTGTATGCAAAAGCAAATGATGCAAATGTATTTCATTATAATGATTCTTATGGTTTGGAAGTCGACACTATCGTACAGAAACGTAATGGCGATTATGCCGCTTTCGAAATAAAGCTTGGGGTAGGATATATTGACGAAGCTGCCGAAAACCTTAAAAAATTTGCACGTAATATAGATACTGCCAAAATGGATGTTCCAAAATCATTAAACATTATTACAGGAACAGGAATGAGCCATCGCCGCCCCGACGGAATAAATGTGATTTCGTTGGCTTCATTGGGTAAATAATCCGTGTTAATCTGTCCCGCACGTGCGGGATCCGTGGTGAAAAAAATGCACCACAGATACGCTTAGAGAAAACAGATAAAATTTCAAAAAAAACAACTAGCTTCATTGAATATTTGAAGAAATCTGAACTGAAAGGACCAAAATTCAGCAAAAAATGAAAATAGAGGCGTTTGACGTTCGACGTTCGACGTTCGACGTTTGACGTTCAAGGTTCGACGTTTGACGTCCAACCCTTTTAACACCTAACGCCCAACGAATAAAGCGTTTGCGGTTTGACGTTCAACGCCCAACGCCCAACGCCCAACGCTGAACGCCCAACGTGAAACGCCCAACGAGGAACCCCTAACACCTTTTTGTCAGTTCCCAAACCCCACGTGTCAGTTTCCGAAACCCGTGTGTCAGTTTCCGAAACCCATTGCATGACTCTTTAGAATGGAACGTTGACCTTTTAGAACCCATTGCATGACTCTTTAGAATACAAATTTTAGTTCTCCGAACCCATTGCATGACTCTTTAGAATACAAATTTTAGTTCTCCAAACCCAATCAATGACTCTTTGGAATGTAAAACCGCATCTTTTAACATCAAACCAAATACTATAAACGTATATTTTGGCAAAAAAACTACTCAACCTTAACCTTAACTTTAACCTCTAAACTTTTCAACCTTTCAACTTCTCAACCTTTTTGTATCCAATGCATGACCTTTTAGAATGGAACATTGACCTTATAGAATACAATATTGAAGCTTTGGAAATGAGAATTTTACCCTAATAGAACCAAATTAATAGAAAAATAATGAATATACTCCAGTTAATCGGTAGAGAAAAAGTTCTCGATGCACAGAAGATAGGCAAGCTTC
>CAZTST010000003.1:0-22473 GCA_964616585.1 uncultured Draconibacterium sp. | reverse complement strand
AAGCAAGACTGAATCAAAAACCATGCTTGAAACAGAAAAAGAACTTTTTGAAGATGATATTGCTTTATATGAAGACCAACTGAAAGAGATTGTTAGTAATTCTCGTTTTCTTGTAATGGGTGGAGCAGGTTCTATAGGACAAGCCGTAACTAAAGAAATCTTTAAAAGAAATCCTCTCAAACTGCATGTTGTTGATATAAGTGAAAACAATATGGTGGAATTGGTGCGAGACATTCGAAGTTCATTTGGCTATATCGATGGCGATTTTCAAACCTTTGCACTTGATGTGGGTTCTATTGAATACGATGCCTTTTGGAAAGCTGACGGACAATATGATTATGTACTAAATCTTTCCGCATTAAAACATGTAAGAAGTGAAAAAGATCCGTTTACTCTAATGCGTATGATTCAAGTTAATATTTTTAATACAGATAAAACACTTGAACAATGCATTGAAAATGGAATTAAAAAATATTTCTGTGTTTCAACCGATAAAGCGGCCAATCCAGTAAATATGATGGGCGCCTCCAAACGAATTATGGAGATGTTTGTAAATAAAAGAAGCAAGGACATAAAAGTATCCATGGCTCGATTTGCTAACGTCGCTTTCTCTGATGGTTCCTTATTGCATGGTTTTGATCAAAGAATAAAAAAACGACAGCCTATTGTTGCACCAAGCGATATCAAGCGCTATTTTGTGATTCCAAAAGAATCAGGTGAATTATGCTTAATGTCTTGCATTTTTGGTGAGAATAGAGATATCTATTTCCCTAAACTAAATGAAAATTTGCATTTGATTACTTTTTCTGAAATAGCTGAAATATACTTAAAAGAAAAAGGATTAGAACCTTATTTATGTAAAACGGAGAAAGAAGCCCGCGAGTTTTTTCTTAAGATTGAGGCTAAGGTTGAAAATCTTAACCTTAACCTCAGCCTAAAAAAATGGCCGTGTCTTTTTACCGAAAGCGATACCACCGGGGAAAAGGATATTGAAGAATTCTTTACCGATAAGGAAACACTCAAGTTGGAGAGCTTTGAAAATATTGGAGTGATTAAAAATGAGCTAAACTTCGAAAACAAAAAGCTTGAGCTATTTTCCGCTACCATTAGCAACTTAAAGAAAGCGAAATCCTGGGCTAAAGAGGATATAGTGAAGCTTTTTTTTCAAATGATCCCTGATTTTGAGCATATGGAAAAGGGTAAGTATTTGGATGGTAAAATGTAAAATTTTGTTTAAAATGGTTTTTCACTTTTGTTTGAGCAAACATTGTTAGGTTGAATTGTATTTAATAAACATAAACGAGCTAGATTCTTTTTATATGAAAAATAGTGGACCGATATTAGTCACACAACCAGCAATGCCCCCTCTGGATGAATTTGTAGAATTGCTTAATGATATTTGGGACAGCAAATGGCTGACCAACAACGGCAAATTCCATCAGCAACTGGAAGCTGCTTTAGCAGAATATTTAGGTGTGAAATATGTTTCGCTTTTCTCAAATGGGACCCTGGCATTAATTTCCGCCTTACAGGTTCTACGGATTACAGGAGAAGTCATTACCACCCCTTATACTTTTGTGGCCACAACGCACAGTTTGCATTGGAACGGTATCAAGCCCGTTTTTGTGGATGTGGACTCTGTCTACGGGAATCTTGACCCTGCAAATATTGAAGCAGCCATTACGCCAAAAACCACTGCCATTGTTCCGGTACATGTTTATGGAAACCCGGCTGATGTGGAGAAAATACAGGAAATAGCGGACACGTATGGTTTGAAAGTAATCTACGATGCGGCTCATGCTTTTGGAGTCAATTACAAAGGACAAAGCATTTTAAATTTTGGAGATTTGTCTATTTTGAGTTTTCATGCTACCAAGGTATACAATACAATCGAAGGAGGAGCCATTATATGCCACGACGAGAAAACTAAGAAGCGCATTGATTATTTAAAGAATTTTGGTTTTGCAGGGGAAACTACCGTCATTGCTCCGGGTATCAATGCCAAAATGAATGAAGTTCAAGCTGCTTATGGTTTGTTGCAATTAAAATATCTGAAAGCGAATATCCAAAAGAGAAAAGTTATAGCAGATATCTATGATCGGGAACTTATCAAAGTAAAAGGGATTCGTATCTTAAAACAACATCCCGATGCGAAACGGAACTACCCCTATTACCCTATTTTTGTGGATGAAAAAGAGTATGGCAAAACAAGGGATGAATTGTATGAATATTTAAAATCTAACAATATTTATGGGCGACGTTATTTCTATCCCTTGGTAAGTGAATTTCCAATGTACAAAGGTTTGGATTCGGCAAAACCAGCCAATTTACCTAATGCAATGAAATTGGCTGCACAAGTGATATGTTTGCCTATCTACCCACAATTAGAGCATTCAGCAATAATGAATGTATGTGATATTATAAACAATCAAACAATCAAGCAATAATGGGAGTATCATTTCTAACACGAGAAGAAGTTTTCAAAATTGGCTTCAAATCAGTTGGGGAAAATGTTTTAATTAGTCGTTTTGCTCAATTTTACGATGCAGAAAAGATGGAAATTGGAAATCACGTTCGCATAGATGATTTTTGTATCCTTTCAGGAAATATCAAATTGGGGAATTATATTCATATTTCAGCATATAACGCCTTATATGGAAAATTTGGTATAGAATTGGAAGATTATTCAGGGTTATCTCCGAGATGTACGGTGTTTAGCGCAACAGACGATTTTTCAGGTAACTACATGATTGGTCCATTAGTTGATAAAAAAGATACTAATGTTATTGGTGGGAAAGTAATAATTAAAAAATATAGCCAGCTTGGTTCCAATTGTGTTGTTTTGCCTAATGTGATAATTCATGAAGGAGTAACTGTTGGTGCATTATCTTTAATTACAAAAGACTTAGAAACATGGAAAATTTATGCAGGAATTCCTGCTAAATTTTATAAAAGCAGAAGCCGTGAACTTTTAAATTTTACTATTAATGAATAATGATATCCTTATTAGTGTATGTGCGATTGTAGATAACCACAGCGATTGGTCTTATTGCTACTCGTATTGTTGTACGTAATCTGGGTATTGCTGATTATAGATTACATATTGCTGTTGGTGGTGTTGTTGCAGTTGGGGCTAGTTTTTGTGTTGTAAGATCAATAGATTCAGACTGTGTTATAGCCGGAGTCCCTGCAGAAGTTATCAGAACAGAGAAGCCGAAACATAGTGTAACTTAAAGTTTAAGAGAAAACGAAATTAATATTTAATGAAAATATTTAACCAAAGGAATAATGCAGAAATTTATTTGTCATGATGGGATTAGCACCAATTCTTATAAGTGTTTACAATAGAAAGAAGCACTTAATTAGATTAGTAAAATCATTACAAGAGAATATTGAATCTAGAGATAGCGTTTTATATATAGTATCTGATGCTGCTCATAATGAGTCAAACAATCAAATTGTCGAGGAAATCAGGATATATATATCAGAAATTGTAGGGTTTAAAAAAGTTGAATATATTTTTAGAGAAAAGAATTTGGGGTCTCATATTTCAACTACCAAAGCTATTCATAATGTTTTTGAGAAACATGATAGGTTAATTTTTTTAGAAGATGATAATATCGTGTCTGAAAATTTTTTAGCATATATGAATATTGGACTTAATTTTTATTATCAAAATAAATCTATTTTTTCAATTAGTGGTTACAATTATCCGATTAAGATTGTTAATCCATCATCTGCGCACAGTTATTTTTTTAAAGGTTTTTCAGCATGGGGTGTCGGAATCTGGAAAGAAAAATGGAATGCAGTCAATATGGAAATAGATTTTGTAGCAACTTTATTAGATGCGAGAAAAGAGCGAAAAAAAATAGTAAATAATTTAGGTGAAAATGTTTATAAGACAATTATTAAAATGTGTCAACGACAAATGGTATATGCCGATGCTTTAATATGCTATTATATTTACAAAAATGAAATGGCGTCAGTTTTCCCAGAGATTTCTAAAGTGAGAAATTATGGACATGATGGATTGGGAGAACATGGAGGACACACTAATATATTTATTGAACAAGATATAGATCAGGAAAATAAAGATTTTTTTTTCGAGGAGGTAATAACGTTCAATAGCAGTATTTATAAATCGGTTTTAAGTTATTTCAGATACACTCTTTCTATAAAAGCATTAATATTATTGCGTTTTTTTTACCATAGACTTTTAAAATTAAAAAATTATTTTAAGAATTAATCAAATACAAGACTGAATGCAAATAGAGAAACTAATGAAAATAGCATCTTATTTTGTTAATAGTCCAGCGTAGTGATGTTTAAATTAACTTTATAATGATTAATTGAAATAATGAATGTATCATATTACTTAAAAAGATTTAAAGATACATCGTTCTATCTAGGTGCTGCTTTAGTAAAACTTCCGATTGCTGTATTTACTTCTCCTATATTTGCTAAAAATCTTTCGGCAAGTGAATTTGCAGCAATTGGCTACTTTAATACTTTGTCAACATTTCTCATGCCAATAATAGCCTTGATGTTTTATAACTATTATATGACAGGTTACCATGAAAGAACGAAGGAAGAAAGTATAAAGATATTGCAATCATTGGTTTCTTTTCTATTACTTATAGACATATTTATTGTAACCATTGCATATTACATCTTGAAGTATTATCTAATCTTTTCGGGCAGTAATTTCGATGCCTTTCCTTTAGGGATAATTGTATTTATTACAGCGATGTTTAATATGGGTTTAGGCTTTTGGGGTATTAAACTAAGGTTTGAGCGCAAATCATTCAAATACTTTCTTTTACAAACATCAATGATGTTGTTTAGCACTGGTTTAGGGCTATTATTGGTTGTTAAGTTTCAGATGGGAGCAACAGGCAGACTCCTGCCAAATATGTTTTTTTCTATTGGGATATTCGTCCTTTTCTTTATCGTTATTATTAAACAGTTTAAAATTGATTTTAAAATAATAAAGCATGCCATTGTATTCTGTTATCCGTTGATTATTTCTGGTATGCTTGCTCTTCCAATTATGTATTTGGACAAAATATTTTTAGAAAGAATTCATAATGATGATGAATTTGGTTTGTATAATATTGCTGGCACTATAGCAGGATATTTTGGAATGACCACGGCCGCCTTGTTTCAAGCTTTTCAACCGGATATTTTTAAGAATGTGGATATGAAAAACAAGAAATCTCTTATTCAAATTTTCAGCGTCCTAATAGTTTTATTCCTCCTTGGAGGAGTTATTTTTTCAATAATAGCACCTTATACCGTAGATTATTTAACAGCGGGAAGATATTTAGGGGCAACAAAGTATATTGTTTTATTTGTAATAATCGCAGGCCTGCAACCCGTATTATACTTTTTAACCTATATTATTATTGCAATGAAACTAACAAAACTAGACTTATTAAATCAAGTTTTCGTTGCCATTGTAAGTTTGGTTGTATATTATAAATTCATTTCAGATTATGCGTATTTTGGTGCATTGTATGGAAAAATATTTATAATGCTAATCATGTTAGTAGTTATTTCATTTGAAATATTGTACCGAAACAGTAAGTTTATCAAAAGATTCAAGGTTTAAAACGGATGTTCAAATACCAGCAAGTTTAATAAAATAAATATTCTGAATTAGATATTTTTTATGAAAGAGGGAATAGATTCTATTATGAAAGTTGTTTGGATTTGTCATTTTACAAATGAAAATATACAGAAAAAACTAAATGTTAGAAAGAAGATTGATTCATTTGCTCCATGGATTTCCTTGGGAATAGAAGAAGCAAAGAAGCGACATGATATTGAGTTACATATAATCTCTCCACATAGGTGGATCAATGGAAATAAAGAATTCATCGAAAATAATATACACTATCATTTCTTTAATCCGGGGATCCCGTTTTATGGAAGACATTGGCCAAGTTTTTTCAGGCTTGATTTTTATACAGACTTCTACTGCAATCGAATAAAAATAAGACGATTAGTTAATAAAATTAGGCCTGATTTAGTGAATTTACATGGCATTGAGAATACGTATTATGCCACATCAATTTTTGATTTAAAGACATATCCTATTCTTATAACTATTCAGGGATTAAACTCGCTCAATTCTTCAGTTTCTAATAACAAGTTTTCCAAAAACGGCATTGAAATTGAGCAAAGGATATTAAAGGAGTTTACGAGTTTTGGCGTAAGAGTCAAATTCCTGCAAAAATACATTAGTAAATTGAATTCAAAAGCAGAATTCTATTGGTTTAAATATCCATTTGAATCTCGGATTGAACCAATCTTAAATGTTGAGAAAAAATATGATTGTGTGTTTTTCGCTACAGTATCAAAAGAAAAAGGAGTAGAAGATTTGATTGAAGCTATTCGTATTGTTAAACAAATCATACCTTCAATATCCCTAAAGATAATCGGCGGATGTAATAAAGAATACAAACAATTTTTACTGGAAATAATTGCTCTAAATAAATTAGAGGAAAACATTGAATTGCTTGGCTTTTTGCAAGATCATTTTGAAGTTCATAAGTTGGCATCTCGGGCAAAATTATCAATTCTTCCTACCTATAATGACATTCTTCCCGGTACTATCATTGAAAGCATAAAAGCAGGTATACCCGTAATCGCCTATGCTGCAAATGGGGTAGTCGACTTTAATGATGATTGTGAAGTCGTGAGCTTAGTAAAAGTTGGAGATATTAGCGGGTTAGCTAAAAGGATAATCTACCTTCTAGAAAACACGAATGAAAGAGAGGCCCTAATTGCGAATGGATTAAAAGTTGCAAAAGAAAATTTTAATAATGAAGCTGAAGTTAGTAAAATGGTTAATTCTTATAAAGAGATACTTAATATACATAAGAGAAGAAACGAACAAAAGGTGTAGATATATTTTGACATTTTTTACTTGGCGAACATAGTCAAATAAACTGTATTCACTAATTTCGAATATAATTTAACATATAATCAATTTGAAAAGAAGGCGATTTATTTTCAAATACTAAATGTACAAAAAAGCAAATAGGGAATACTATTCAATACAATTCTATGAATATAAAAGATAAAATAGATCAGTTGTCTATTCAGAAATCAGAGCCAATAATTAATGCCCTTAAACAGATGGATCTGATAAATAGAAAACTATTGCTGGTTTTTGATAGTGATAATTTTGTTAATATTGTTAGTATTGGGGATATCCAGAGAGCTATACTAAACAATGTGCTACTGACATTTCCAATAGAAAAAGCGATTAGGCATGACACAAGAATTGCAAGAAGTAAAGAGCCATTCGATAAGATAAAGAAAGTCATGTACGATCACCGAATTGAATGTATGCCGGTTGTAAATGATAAAAACGATGTGATAGATGTATATTTCTGGGAAGATATATTCGGCAAGGAGGAGAAACGTAAGCATGATAACTTGAACCTGCCGGTAGTTATAATGGCTGGGGGGAAAGGTGCCAGATTAAAACCACTAACTAATGTGATTCCAAAGGCCCTAATTCCGATAAGTGAAAAAACAATTATTGAGGAAATAATGGATAGGTTTTTAGCTGTAGGATGCGATAACTTTTTTGTTTCAGTAAATTTTAAAGCAGAAATGATTAAGCATTATTTTGAACAGTTAAATAATGATTTGTATAAAACGCATTTCTTTCAAGAAGAAAAGCCTTTAGGTACTGCCGGGAGCTTATTTCTTATAAAAGAAAAAATAGACACTGCTTTCTTTGTATCCAATTGTGATATTGTTATTAATGAAGATTATTCAGAAATATTAAAATATCATAAAGAAAATAACAATGAATTAACCATAGTTTCAGCATTAAAACATTATCCAATTCCTTATGGGACTATTGAAACAAAAATGCATGGCGTTCTTTTTAGGTTACAAGAGAAGCCGGAATTAACATTTCAAATTAATTCGGGAATGTATATTCTTGAGCCCCATTTGTTAAATGAAATACCTGAAAATAAATTTTTCCATATAACGCATTTAATTGAAAATATCCAGAAAAGAAAAGGTAAAGTTGGGGTATTCCCCGTGAGTGAAGGAAGCTGGAAGGATATTGGTGAATGGAACGAATATTTGAAAACAATATAGGTTATGTTGTTATTAACTTTTTGGATAATACTTTATCTTCATTTTTTAATAAGTCGCAATAATAGAACGATATTGTATCTTCCAGTAGTTGTAATGCTAACAAAGCTTTCGATGCAATTTATTACTTTTAATGAGTACTATAGAGCGGTAATACTTTTAAATTATACACTAATTCTATATGTTATTGTATTATCAATAATTGAGATACAAAAGTGTAAAAATAGATTTCTGTTAAGTAAATACTTAATATCACGTATTTATATATTTATTTTACTATTATTCACTTTAGTATTTGTTAACTCAACTAATACTTGGGAATCATCGAAACTGATTTTTGGTATAATAGCAAGCCTTTTGGCTTTTTCAGCAATTTACAATAGGCGTATTACAGAATCGGAATTTAATATTGGAATTAAAAATATTGTTATTTCACTCGCATTATTTTCGTTAAATTTTGTTTTTTTAACCTTTTTAAAGCTTGGTCCATCTTTAAATGAATTTTCTTATATGGAAGGTTATGCTAGTTCATTTTTAAAAACAGGAACTTTCGGGTTTTTTGAACTCCATGGAGTTATAATCTTATCATCTCTAGTGCTTTTATACAGGGATATAATTGGGAATATTTTTTGGAAAAACGCAAGTACAATATCATCATTGGTTATCATAGTAATGACAATCCTAACTTTCAAAAGAACTTTTATAGCAGTAATTGCACTTGGTATATTAATATATTATATTTTAAAAGTGGCTTCAAGTAAAAATAAAATCATAGTCTTAATAATATCTTTAATAACAATAGGATTTTTTTATTTTATTTTTAATCCATTGATTGATATGTTTTTGAAAGTAAGAGAAGTCCCAGATATATTAGCAAGCTTTACGGAAAGTGGAAGAGCATTGGAGTTTATCCTATATCCGTCTGTAGTTATGGAGCAAAAAAATCCAGTTATATTTTTTCTTTTTGGAAAAGAAATATTTAATTCATCAGGAGCATTTAGTGCTCTTAATTACGGAATACAAAAGGGGCGCTTCTTACATAACGATTATGCACATATCCTTTATGGAGCGGGTATAATAGGTTTGTTTTTATACTTATCTATAATTATTTCTATAGTTAAAAATGGTACTTATTATTTGACGAATAACAACACAAAGATAAAAGCACTTGGAGTTGGAGCAATAATACTCATTTTGGGAATATTTGTAAGTGGCCTTGGTGATGGTATTTTGTCATTTCAAAACCGGATCATTCCGTTTTTTGCCGTAGGCCTCTTCTTAAGTGCAGCCAAAACAAAAGTAATTGATGAATATGATAAATAATACACTACTAATTACGGGTGGCACCGGCTCCTTTGGCCAGGCCGTTTTAAACCGTTTTGTCAATACGGATGAATTTTCTGAAATCAGAATATTTAGTCGGGATGAAAAAAAGCAGGATGATTTACGTAAAAAACTAAACAATACCAAAGTAAAATTTTATATTGGCGATGTGCGTGATCCGCAATCGGTTGACAATGCGGTGAAAGGGGTGGATTATATTTTTCATGCAGCAGCTTTAAAACAAGTGCCCAGTTGTGAGTTTTTTCCGATAGAAGCCGTCAAGACCAATGTGCTGGGTGCGGAGAATGTAATGCAGTCGGCGGTACGCCATGATGTTAATAAACTGGTGGTATTGAGTACCGATAAAGCCGTTTATCCTGTGAATGCCATGGGCTTGACCAAAGGATTGATGGAAAAAGTGATGGTGGCCAATGCGCGCAACTCGAATTCAACCATCTTGTGTGGCACCCGTTATGGAAATGTAATGGCAAGCAGGGGTTCGGTGATTCCTTTGTTTATTGAGCAGATGAAAGCAGGGAAGGACATTACCATTACCGACCCCGATATGACCCGCTTTATGATGACGCTGGAAGAAGCTGTTGATTTGGTTTTGTATGCTTTTAAAAACGGAAAGCCGGGAGATATCTTTGTTCAAAAATCTCCTGCTACCACCATTGAAATTCTAGCCAAAGCATTGTTGGATCTGTATAAATCAGACAGCAAGATCAAGATGATTGGAACCAGGCATGGGGAAAAACTCTTTGAATCGCTGGTAAACCGGGAAGAGATGGTGAAGGCAGAAGATCTGGGGGCTTATTATAGGATTCCTTCGGACGATCGCGATCTGAATTACGATCAGTTTTTCTCGGAAGGGAAAGTGGATATGAGCAAGGTGGAGGAATACCATTCGCACAATACAAGGCAATTGAATGTGGAGGAGACGAAGGAGTTGTTGATGAGGTTGCCGGAGATTCGAGAGGACCTTGCTAACAAGTAAAAGGTAAAAAGTATAAAGGCAAAGGTAAAAAGTACAAAGGCAAAAGTGATGAAAGAAAATGATTTACTGGAGAGACTTTAAAATTTTACAATTCGAACTATTAAATATTCTAGGTCACTGCCATACGATGTCGAGTTCAAGAATATTAGACATCAATTATCCAAGAGCTGTAGTTCTCCAGGTGCCAATTATGAAGAAGCTCAGGCAGCATCATCCACTGCTGACTTTCACAATAAAGTAAAAATCTCACTAAGAGAAATGAGGGAAGTCAATTATTGGTTTAAAGTCATCAAAGGTGTTCTGGAGGAAAAGAGCACCAATGAAGAATTAGAATCACTTATTCAAGAATCAGAAGAACTAAAGAAAATATTAGGATCAATAGCGAGTAAAACAAAAAAAGGATTAGCTCCCTTTTAACTTTTACCTTTTACCTTTTAACTTTTGCCTTTAGATAGAATTATGTCAAACATCCCATCACCCATCACCCATCACCCATTACGAATAGGTATTACCGGCCAAACCGGTTTCGTCGGAACACATCTCTACAATTTCCTGGGATTGCAGGAAAACGTAGAGCGTATCCCTTTTAAAGACAAATACTTTCAGAATATTGAGCGCTTGTTGGCCTTTGTGAAGTCCTGCGATGTGATTGTTCATCTGGCCGCCATGAACCGCCACGGCGACCCGCAAGTGATCTATGATACGAATATCGAATTGGTTAAAAAATTAACAACGGCCTGCGAACTGGCGGATGCAAAACCCCATATCCTTTTCTCATCTTCCACTCAGGAAGAAAAAGACAATGCTTACGGAAAATCAAAATTGGAGGGGAGAAAACTGCTGGAAGAATGGGCAAAACGAAACAAGGCACAATTCACGGGATTGAAACTCCCCAACGTATTTGGGCCATTCGGAAATCCGTATTACAATTCCTTTATTGCTACTTTTTGTCATCAGCTGACGCATGGAGAAGAACCAAAAATTGAGGTGGATGGAGAAGTGAAGTTGATTTATGTTGGAGAGCTTGTGAAAGAAATTTTCACGGTGATTAGTAACTCGTTAATAGTAACTAGTGGAAACCAATCACCAATCCCCAATCACCAGTCATCAATCACCAAACACAAGTCACCAATCACTAGTTACCAATTACCATTCACTACTGAAATAAAAGTATCCAAAGTGCTCACCCTATTAGAATCCTACAAAGCAAACTATTTCGAAAAGGGAATCATTCCCAACCTGGATACTGAATTCGAGAAAAACCTATTCAATACCTTTATTTGTTATATCGACCACAAAAGCTTTTTCCCTTTTTATTTGACCAAGCATTCGGATGATCGGGGTTCTTTTGTGGAGACCATCAAGTTAAACAGCGGGGGGCAGGTTTCCTTTTCAACCACGGTTCCCGGAATCACGCGTGGGAATCATTTTCATACCCGAAAAGCAGAGCGCTTCGCTGTGATTAAAGGAAAAGCCAGAATTGAATTGCGGAAGATTGGTACGGAGGAGGTCTTGAGTTTTGAATTGGATGGAGATAAGCCGTCCTTTGTCGATATGCCTGTCTGGTATACGCACAATATAACGAATATTGGTGATGAGGAGCTATATACCTTCTTTTGGATCAACGAACATTTTAATCCGGAGGATGGTGATACTTATTTTGAACCTGTAACTAGTGATTTGTAACTAGTAATTAGTCTTTTAATAATCATTAATCACAAAAGTATATGACACCAGTCACCAGTCACCAGTCACCAGTCACCAAACTAAAAATAATGACTGTTGGCGGCACAAGGCCGGAAATAATCCGCCTTTCCGCCACCATCAAGCTACTCGACAAGTATACGAATCAGGTTTTTGTCCATACAGGTCAGAACTACGATTATGAATTGAACGAAATCTTTTTCGAGGATTTGGGTTTGCGTAAGCCCGATCATTTTATGAATGTAGACACGAGTTCTTTAGGTTCTGCTATTGGTGATATCTTTAAGAAAACTGAAGAAATTCTTGCTATTGAGCAACCAGATGCCTTGCTGGTTCTTGGAGATACCAATTCCTGCTTATCGGCCTATATGGCCAAGCGCAAGCATATTCCCATTTTCCATATGGAAGCAGGCAACCGCAGTTTCGATTTCAATGTGCCCGAAGAAATCAATCGCCGTATCATCGACCATATTGCCGATTTCAATCTGGTTTATACGGAACATGCACGCCGTCATCTATTAGCCGAAGGACTCCAACATCGAAGAATCTATCTCACGGGTTCTCCTATGTGGGAAGTGCTTCAGCAAAACAAGAAGAAAATTAAAAGTTCTAAAATACTTGATAAACTAAACGCACAAATTAAAAATCACAAATCACAAATTACCAAAGGAAACTACTTTGTTGTTTCCGTGCATCGCGAAGAAAACGTCGACAACGAAGAAAACCTAAAACAGATTCTCATCACCCTCAATAAACTGGCTGAAAACTATAAGCTTCCAATCATTGTTTCCACCCATCCAAGAACTCGAAAGAGAATCGAAGCATTAACTGATGACCAATCACTAATCACCAATCACTACTTAAACTTTCTAAAGCCTTTTGGCTTCACCGACTATATCCATCTTCAACAAAACGCTCTCTGCACCCTCTCCGACTCAGGCACCATCAGCGAAGAATCGGCCATGCTTAATTTTCCTGCCATCAGTCTTCGTCAATCCATGGAAAGACCCGAAGCACAGGATGCTGGTAGTATAATTCTTACTGGATTCGATTCTGATATTGTTTTAAATGCTGTAAATACAGTTATTGAAGAATACAAATCACCAATCACCAATCACCAGTCACCAATAGAATATCAAATAGAAAACACCTCATGGCGTGTGTTAAAATTAATTCTTGGGAATACGAAATTAAGTAACAAATGGTGGGGGATAAATGAATAAAATTAATAATATTATCATTTATACTTCAGGCGGGTTTCCTTATGGCGGAGCCCCTGAGAATTTCGTTCGTTTAATGGCCCAAGGTCTTGTTAAAAATAAGCAAAGTTTAAACATTAAATTATTTAGAGGAAAAGATAAAGACGCAAGTAATTCCGTAAACCTCACAGGAATTAAAGTGACTAATTTACTTTTTAAGTATCGACTAGAAAAGGAGTTTTTGAAATTTATTGAGCTTTGCCTTTTAATTTTGATAATCCCGTTTTCTGTATTAAGTGATAGATTGAAAGGTAAAAGAAATACAATTATTTTGTATGGAATAGACTATTTTTATTTTGTATTCCCTTTTATGGTAATGTCAAAATTATTAGGAATTAAACTTATCAGAGTTGTAACGGATAGATATGAAGATTCTACCATAATGCCTGTCGGGTGGAAAAGGCCTAAACTGATTTTTTATAAAATGCAATTTAAAGTTTTTGATAAGTATTTAAACGGAATAGTTTTTTTAAGTACGTATTTATTTAAGGAATTTATTAAAAATGGGGGGAAGGAATCAAAAGCAATTGTAATTCCTCATTTTATAGATGTTGATCAATTTGTGATTGCAAGGGAGCCGAATAATGCGAGTTTAATTGTTGGATATAGCGGGAGCATTATTGTAAATAATGGGATATTTGATTTATTGGATGCATTCAAGTTCCTCTTAAAAGATAAACCAGAGGTAAGGTTGCTCCTTCTTGGAAACGCCAAAAATCTAAATGAGTCGGATTACATTAAATTTATAAATCAAATTAAAGAATTAGAAAATAGTGTATCATGGGAGGGGCAAGTAGCCTATAATGAAGTAGCATCCAAATTACAGCAATGCTCCATTCTAATTAATCCAAGACGAAAAGGGGAGTGGGCAGAAGCTGGTTTCCCAACAAAATTGGGCGAGTATTTCTCTTGTGAAAAAATCGTTTTAACTACGAATGTAGCTGATGTATCAAAATATTTTACTGATGGTCAAGAATTGTTTATTACTGAGCCAGATGATCCTTATAAACTATTCGAGAAGCTAAAATATATTATTACAAATATTGAAGATTTCAAAATTGTTGGGTATAATGGATATTGTTGGGCAAAGGAGAATCTCCATTATATTAAATCTGCTAATAAACTAATTAGGTTTATTGATAATTATTAATTTGAAGGACATGCCTTTTAATTAGACTATAAATATTTATTTAAAATTAATTTTTAATAAATGAAAGTGCTTATTGTATGTAGTGGAAACTTCAGCTCCACATTTGAAAATTCTCAACCATTTATTAGTAGCCAAATCGTTTCATTACGAAATTTAGGAATTGAATGCGACTTGTTTTTGATTCAAGGTAAGGGCATAATTAATTATTTAAAAAACGGCTTAAGATTACATAAAATTATTAAAAAAAGCAAACCTAATCTAATACATGCGCATTATGGGCTTTCAGGTTTGCTAGCAATAATGCAAGTTAAGTTGCCAGTTATTGTTTCATTTATTGGTAGTGATATTCATTCATTAAAAATAAGATGGATTTCAAGAATAGTTATGATTTTTTCTAAGCAAAATATCTTTGTCAGTCAGTCTTTGTTGAATAAAGTAAAGTATCCTCCGCGTAAAACCATAATTATTGAATATGGCATTAGGTTGAGTGATTTCTTTTATGTAGAAACGAGTGAGGCTAGAAAACGGCTGGGTTTGGACGAGGTAGACACCTATTGCTTATTCCCCTCATCAAAAGATCGTCCTGAAAAAAATTTTTCTTTGGCTAATTATTGTGTATCTACTTTGAGAAATATTACAATTCTAGACATGGGAAAAGGGTATTCGAAAGAAGAAGTCAATCTTCTATATAATTCATGTAATTTTGTCTTACTTACTTCAATAAATGAAGGCGGACCACAAGTAATTAAAGAGGCTATGGCCTGTAATATTCCGATTGTAAGCACCGATGTAGGAGATGTTAGAGCTACCATAGGGAATACAGAAGGGTGTTACATCTGCTCATATGATCCAATAGATGTGATGGCTAAAATTAATCAAGCACTTGAGTTTGGAAAGAGAACACAAGGAAGGGCTCGTATTGAAGAAATGGGTATTGAGACTTTAGAATTGACCAAAAAGCTTGTTGAAGTTTATCTATCAGTACCTATAAAAGGCAAAGATATATGATAGTTATTGTCGACTATGGAATGGGTAATCTCCGTTCTGTTCAGAAAAAATTTATAAGAGTTGGAGCTGATGTTGAAATTTCAAGGGATCCCAAAATAATTTCAAAGGCCGATAAATTAATTCTTCCCGGCGTTGGCCATTTTGCCAATGGCATAAAAAACATAAAGGAATATGGCCTTTGGGAGATTCTAAATAGGAAGGTGATCATGGAAAAGATACCAATTTTAGGGATTTGTTTGGGAATGCAATTAATGGCTAAACACAGTGAAGAAGGAGATGAAGAAGGCTTAGGCTGGTTTGATGCTGATGTTGTTAAATTTAGGATTAAGGATCAGTTGAAATACAAAGTACCCCATATTGGCTGGAATAATGCAGTAATCAATCAAGAATCTTTTTTATTCCACAATATACCAAAAGAAGCTTTGTTTTATTATGTTCATTCCTATCATATACAATGTAATAATCAAAAGGATATTTTAACAACAACAGAATATGAATATGCATTTACATCTTCCATTCAGAGAGATCATATTTATGGCACTCAGTTTCACCCGGAAAAAAGCCATGATTGGGGAGAAAAAATAATTCAGAACTTTGTTGAACTCTAATTTCTATTTAAATGTATAGACCACGTGTTATTCCAATTTTGCTTTTAAAGGGGCAGGGACTCGTGAAATCGGTTAAATTTAAGGATTATCGCTATATAGGAGACCCTATCAATGCGGTCAAAATTTTTAATGACTTAAAAGCAGATGAGTTAATATTTCTGGATATTCTTGCAAGTAAAGAAAAAAGAACTGTTTCTCTTGATTTTGTCCGTAATGTTGGTGAAGAAGCCAATATGCCTTTTGCGGTTGGGGGTGGGATAAGAACTATACAGGATATCAAGGAAATAATAAATGCAGGTGCGGAAAAAGTGATTATCAATACATATGCAGCAGAGAATCCTGATTTTATTAGGCTGGCAAGTGATATATTTGGCAGCTCAACAATAGTAGTCTCCATCGACATGAAAAAGAAATTTTTAGGTAAAGAACAAGTTTATATCCTTGGAGGATCAAAATCAACAGGTCTAGATCCCGTTTCATTTGCCCGCTTAATGGAAGAGAAAGGTGCCGGAGAATTAATAATAAATTCAATTGAGCAAGATGGCACGATGACCGGGTATGATATTGAT
This sequence comes from uncultured Draconibacterium sp., assembly GCA_964616585.1. GTDB lineage: Bacteria > Bacteroidota > Bacteroidia > Bacteroidales > UBA12170 > UBA12170. Next base: position 5,731 of record CAZTST010000003.1, on the reverse strand, counting down.
TTAGTAGAAAAAATAGCCAAAGCAATTCAGATTCCTGTAGTAGCTGTTGGAGGAGCAGGAAATTTGGAACACATGACAGAAGTCCTGAATAAAACCTATGCTTCTGCTGTCGGAGCAGGCTCGATGTTTGTATATCATGGTCCTCGTAGAGCAGTTTTAGTAAACTATCCGACTCAACTACAATTATTGTCATTAATTAAATAGTCAATCACATGAAGGTTTGTAGTAAAGGTATATGGAATGAGACTATTCCGGGAATTGCTTTTGATGGAAATGGAATTTCCAATTTTTGCAAGTTGCAAGAACATATGATGGAAACTTATCCCCGTGGAGATAAAGGATTAGAAGATTGGGAAGCTATCATAGCTCGGATGAAAGAAATGAAAGGGAAAAGCGTTTATCATTGTGTTGTTGGTGTGAGTGGTGGAGTAGATAGTTCTTATTTGATGGTTCTGTTGAAAGAAGCAGGTTTAAATCCATTAGCAGTGAATTTAGATAATGGATTTAATTCAGAGATTGCAGTGCAAAATATTTTCAAAATCACAAAAAGATTAGATATTGATTTAGAAACATATGTGATAAACTATGAAGAGATTAAAGATTTATTGAGGTCCTTTATAAAGGCAGGTTTACCATGGGTTGATACTCCAACTGATATGGCAATAAAAGCAGTAATGTATAAAGTAGCATTAAAGGAAAATATTAAATTTATCATTCGTGGTAATGATTTTAGATCAGAAGGAAAACAACCCAAAGAATGGACCTATTCAGATACAAAACAATTAAAATACATTCATAAAAAATTTGGGAACAATGTAAGATTAAGGACTTATCCAATGCTTTCATTTCCAAAGATGATTTATGCGGGATTCATAAAAAAAGTAAAAGACGTACGACCTTTTTATTATCTAGATTATCAAAAGCAAGCAGCAAAGGTTTTATTACAAGAGAAATATGAATGGAAAGATTATGGTGGACATCATCACGAAAATCTGTTTACAAAATTTGTAATGGCCTATTGGCTTCCTAGGAAATTTAATATTGATAAAAGATTAATTAACCTTTCTGCTCAAGTACTATCAGGGGCAATGTCTAGAGAAGAAGCATTGGGCATAATTAAACAACCCTTTGGTACAGAAAAGGAATTGAATGAGTTAAAAGAGTATACAATTAAAAAGCTTGGGTTTTCAAATCAGGAATTTGATGAATTATGGAACGCCCCTAATAAAAAAACATTCGACTATCCGACCAATTATTATTTAATTTTTGGTTTAGCAGAGATGTTCTCTCCAATTATTAAAAGGATATTTGATTATCAACCAATGTCAATAACCGAAAGAGAAATCATAAAGAATTAGTATAATTTTAAAATGCTGAAATTATGAATGCGATTAATACATTAAAAATAGGAGACAAATTCTCAAAAAGCACTTTGGTTTCTGAAGAAATGATTAATGGCTTTGCAAAATATTCAGGGGATAATAATCCGGTGCATTTGGATGAAGAGTTTGCCTCAAAAACAATATTTAAGAAAAGGATAGCTCACGGGTTTTTGGTGGGCAGTTTTATTTCTGCTGTGCTTGGAAATGATTTTCCCGGTCAAGGAACAATTTACCTTTCTCAAACAATGAAGTTTAAGGCTGCTGTATTTATTAATGATATGGTTACGGTTGAAATAGAGGTTGTAGATTTTCCAAAACCAAATCGAGTAAGTCTTAAAACAACATGTACAAATCAGGATAATATAATTGTAATTGAAGGCGAGGCATTCGTTATTCCGCCGTTAGATTAGTTCTCGCATTTTACTAATATTAAAACAAATAAACTATGGGTAATATATTGATGAATATGGCTCAAGATCAATTGGGAAGTGCCAATTTAGAAGCTAAAAGTGTTGGAGGATTATTCAAATCTTTTTTTGGTAAAATTATTCAATGGATGGCGATGACTCGCTTCCCTATTGGTGCAAAAAATCGTTGTAGACTGGAAAGACTAAGAGGCGTTAAAATGGGTAAGCATGTTTTTATGGGTGGTGGTAACATTCTTGATCGTGTGCGCCCAGACCTTATTACGATTGAAGAGGGTGTTTCATTAGCTGGATCTGTAATATTGCTTACGCATTCTAATCCCACAACCCTATTGAGGGAATTGTTAGGTCCAAAATCACACGTTGTAGCTCCTGTTCATATTAAACGAGGAGCTTGGATTGCGGTGAATGTTGTTATTCTGCCAGGCGTAACTATAGGAGAGTGTGCAATAGTAGCTGCAGGCTCTGTTGTAACAAAGGATGTTCCTGAATATACTTTGGTGGGGGGAGCTCCTGCAAGAGTGTTGAGAAATTTGAGAGACATTAAAAAATAGATTAAAATGCGTTATCTAATTAGTATAGGTCATCCGTCTCAATTTCATCTATTTAGAAGATTAATACATTCTTTGAAAACCTTAGATCATGAAGTTATTGTTTTAATTACAGAAAAAGATTTATTACAAGAATTATTCGCTGAATATAACATTAAATATGATCAAATTCTACAATCGAGAAAAGGAAGTTCAAATGTTAAATTATTGTTTGCCTTCATTAAAAGATTCTATGAAATCTTTAAAATTATAAGAGCAAAAAAACCTGATTTATTAGTTGGGTCGGAAGTAACTTTCCCTCTTTTGGGGAAATTATTTGGTGTAGCCTCAATACTATTAAGTGAGGATGATTCAGTTATTATACCTCAATATGCAAAGATTGCTTTTCCTTTTGCAACAGCCATTATTTCTCCAAAAAAATGTAATGCAGGGAAATGGGAAAGTAAAAAAACCGGTTATGATGGGTATCAGAAATTGGTTTACCTTCATCCAAATACATTTATTGCCGACAAGTCGAATATATCAAAAATCATTGAAAGCCGCTTTTTCTTATTTAGATTTTCGCGATTGGATGCCTACCATGATAAAAATATTAATGGGATAGATTTTTCAATAATGAAGAAGTTAATCCAGATTTTAGAGCCCCATGGTAAAATCTATATTTCTTCAGAAAGAAAACTAGAGCCTGAATTTGAAAAATATAGAATTAAGATTAAGCTATCTGAGATGCACAGTGTTTTGTATTATACTGATTTATTCATTGGAGATAGTCAATCAATGGCTGTGGAGGCATCAATCCTTGGTACTCCAAATATACGTTTTAGTGATTTCGTTGGAAGGATTGGTGTTTTAGATGAGCTTGAGCATGTTTACCATTTAACTTATGGATTTAAAATAAACCAAACTATAAAAATGTTAGAGAAAGTAAATGAAATTGTATCAAATAATAATTCTAAAGATGAGTTTATCTCAAATCACAATAAAATGTTAAACGAAAAGATTGATGTTTTTCGTTTTTTTGAATGGTATCTTCTAAATTTCCCGAATAGCAAAAACATTTTAAAAGTAAATCCAGATTATCAATTTAACTTCAAATGAGAGATTTTACATTAAAAAGCTATAAAAAATTATTAATAAGTATTTTAACTTCAAACTTTGAAATCCAGACCATAGAAGATTTTATTAAAAAGCCCAAGGATAAGGTCATCGTTTTACGTCATGATGTTGATGAAAGACCTGAAAATGCATTAAAAATGGCAGTCTTAGAACATTCGATGGGGATTTCTGCCACCTATTATTTTCGCATTGTTAAAATTAGTAATAAGCCCGATATTATTCAAACAATTGCAGAATTAGGTCACGAAATCGGATATCATTATGAGGATTATTCACTATCAAATGGAGATTTAAAATTGGCTATTTCAACGTTTAAAAAAAACCTAGAGTATTTCAGACAGTATTATCCAGTCACAACCGTATGCATGCATGGTAGCTCCTTGTCTGGGTTTGATAATCGAACTATTTGGGAACATTATTCGCTCGATGATTTTAAATTAATAGCGGAACCTTATTTATCTATTGATTTTTCAAAAGTGTTTTATATAACTGATACGGCAAGATGTTGGGACGGAGGCAAGTATAGTATAAGAGATAAGGTTTCTAACTATTTTAACCTAAGTTTTCATAATACAAATGATATCGTAGAATCTATTAATCTTGGTAATTTCCCCAATGTTTCCATTATTCAATCTCATACTTTATGGTCAGATAATATTACGGAATGGATTTGGTTAGAAGCGCGGGAGTTTGTGCGTAATAGGGCTAAACTGTTTTTGCAGAAGATTCCTTTTGTTAAAAAGTATGCGTATAGCTTAATCAAAAGCTACAGCAATTAAACAATGAGCTTCGATGACTAAATATAGCTTAATCACCAATGATGTAGAAACCACATCTATCCTTAATCATAGGTTGGATGATTCCACTGCCCAGTTTGTATTAAAACAAGGAATGCCTCGTCTATTGGATTTATATGCCAAATATGATGTGAAGGCAACCTTCTTTTATACAGGCCATATAGCTGAATTAGTCCCTGATGTTGTTCGCATGGCTCATAAAGCCGGACATGAGATTGGTTCACATGGCTATACGCATAAAGTAAATCAAGCTTTTGATGTGCTTACTTTTGATCAACAGAAAGAACATTTAACAAAGTCAAAAAATATATTAGAGGATATTATTGGTGAGGAGATAATATCGTTTCGGGCACCTGCTGCTCGTGTAAATAAGAAGATAGTTCAGGCTCTAATTGAAACTGGGTTCAAAATTGACAGCTCTATTTCTTCTCAACGCTTGGATATGTTTATGTCTTTTGGTGCTTTAAAAAAAATGAACTGGCTTACTTCACCTAGATTGCCTTATTTTACGAATGTTGATAATATCTTTAAAAAGGGAGAAAGTGGATTGTTTGAAATTCCTATTTCGGCAATTGGATTCCCTTATATTGGGACTTTTATGAGGATCGCTCCAGCATTAAATAGGCTAACCAGGAATTTATTACATCTGGAAACAAAGATGAATAACAGGCCATTTGTGTTTTTAACTCATCCTAATGAGTTTATTGACGAAGCTAGAGATAATTCCAAATTACAAAGACGCGGGGGAAACTATATTTCTTATTTGCTTGGAGATGTATTGAGGCATAGCCTAAAAGTTAAAAATTTGGGCGAAAAGGCCATACCTCTCTTTGAAAGAGAATTGATTTTTTTTAAAGAGAAGGGGTACGAGTTCCTGAGGTGTAAAGATTTATATTATAAACATTTAGAATTATGAAATATCAAGTAGGTTTTGTGTTTAAAAAGTCATTTACGATAACTGATGAAATGGTCGTTGGTTTTGCTCAAGTTAGTCAGGATAGAAATCCTGTCCACCTAAATCAAGAATATGCTAGCAAAACGATTTTCAAAAATAGAATTGCACATGGTATGTTATTAGGAGGGCTAATTTCGTCAATACTGGGGAATGCTTTCCCGGGTAATGGTACAATTTATCTTAATCAAAATTTGAGTTTTAAGAAACCTGTGTTTTTGGATGCTAATGTTGATTTTGTAATTGAAATTATTGAAATTAATTCCAAAGGTTGGCTTATGCTTCAGACAAATTGTTTCTCACAGGGAGTTATGGTTATTGAAGGAACTGCTCTTGTTATCCCCCCCAAATAAAATGATTATGGAAAATTCGAAAATACCCAAACCATATTATGAAGTTACGAAGAATATTCGTAATCAAATAAAAAGTGGAAGTAAAAGAAAGGGAATGAACAAGGCTTCTTTCCTTTATTCTAAGTTAAGAAATTATTTATTAGAGCGATTAGCTT
>CAZTST010000002.1:33943-37629 GCA_964616585.1 uncultured Draconibacterium sp. | reverse complement strand
AATAGCAGAAAAATTTAATCCTCATCTTCAACATCCAGATTTTCAAGAAAAGCAATGCTTTTTTCTATTTCGGTATGCATCAAAATGTCTGTGGTAACAAACGGAACAGCAAGTCTGAAGGAAGCAATAAAATCTTCAACAACAACAGATGATTTTAATGGGCGCCTGAAATCAAGTGCCTGAGCGGCATTAAACAATTCAATGGCAATTATTCGTTTTATATTTTCCATCAGCCTAAACGCTTTAGTAGCTGCATTGGCGCCCATGCTTACATGGTCTTCTTGTCCTTGCGATGAGCTAATGCTATCAGTTGAAGCGGGCACAGCTAATTGCTTGTTCTGACTAACGATAGAAGCAGCAGTATATTGTGGAATCATAAAACCACTATTTAAACCAGGCTCTTTAACTAAAAACGATGGCAAGTCTCTTTTGCCTGAAATTAATCGAAAAATTCTTCGCTCCGAAATATTGCCAAGTTCGGCAAAAGCAATGCTTAAAACATCTAAAGCAATTGCTAAAGGCTGACCGTGAAAATTGCCTGCAGAAATAATTAAATCATCGTCAGGAAAAATATTTGGATTATCTGTGGCTGAATTTATTTCCGTTTCAAAAACTTTTTGAACATATTCTAAAGCATCTTTTGTAGCTCCGTGAACTTGTGGTATGCATCGAAAAGAATAAGGATCTTGAACATGCACTTTGGTTCGATTTATAATTTCGCTTCCTTCCAATATGTCACGAATATTTTTAGCCGTATCTATTTGCCCTTTATGTGCTCTAATTTCATGCACTTTTGGATGAAAAGGTTCAATTCGGCCATCATAAGCATCTAATGAAATAGCGCCAATAAAATCGGCAAGAAAACTGTATTTATTTGCATCTATCAGTAAATGAGTTCCATATGCTGCCATAAACTGAGTTCCGTTTAATAAAGCCAATCCTTCTTTGGATTGCAGAACTATGGGTTTCCAACCGAATTTTTTGTTGATATCTGCAGCTTCTCTAAGCTCGCCTTCATAATAAACTTTTCCCATTCCAATTAATGGCAGAGATAAGTGTGCAAGTGGAGCTAAATCGCCGCTGGCACCCAAACTGCCCAACTGGAATATCTGAGGTAAAATATCATTATTGTAAAAGTTGATTAATCGTTCTACGGTAGTTAATTGCACACCGGAATTACCATAAGACAAAGATTGAACTTTAAGGAAAAGCATAAGTTTTACAATATCTAATGGAACTTCATCACCTGTTCCACAAGCGTGCGACATAACCAGGTTTTTTTGAAGTGTGCTTAAATCCTTTTTTGAAATAGAGCGGTCGTAAAGCGAACCAAAACCGGTATTAATTCCATAAATTGGTTCATCAGTCTCATTAATTTTATTGTCGAGATAGTTGCGGCAAAGATTAATTTTTTGTTTTGCTTTTTCAGAAAGAGCTAATTGATAATTTTCGTGAAGAATAGTTTTAACAGTATCAATATCAAGTTTCTTATTGGAGATATAATGAATGTTCATAGAATTTCTTTTGATTATTGCAAAAATACAAATAGAACGCTTATAAATTGTTAAATTTTCCATTTCAACAGAATCAAAATAAAAAAGCGAGATTACAAATTCCAATTAAATTTTGTAACTTCGTAAATATAACTTAAAATCAATATTTTACCTTATTATTTTCACATGGAACGTTTGTGTTTGTTTTGCCAGGAATCGATAAGTGGTCGTGTCGATAAAAAATATTGTTCCGACCAATGTAGAAATGCTTACAACAATGAAAAAAATGCCGGATCGGAAGACCATGTTCGTAGAATCAATAATATTTTACGAAAAAATAGAAAATCGCTCGAAAGTCTTAGTGGTAGGGTTAATAAGAAAATTGTCACCTCTATTTCCTTAGTCAATTCAGGGTTTAATTTTGGCTATTATACATCAACTTATACAACCAAAAAGGGACACATTTATTTCTTTTGTTATGAATATGGTTACCTAAAATTGGCAGAAGATAAAGTTATGATTGTGAAGCGAGATAATTTTGACAGCTAAGCCTAAAACATGCAATCTGGAACAAGTTAAAAATAAATCGTTTAAGGCTTGACATGCGTACAAAAATACATTACTTTTGCACCCCGTTAAAAGGGCGCATTTCCCCATAAAAAGGAAAGCAAGCGGAAACAAAGTGTTTTATTTAGAAAGTCTTACATGAAACTATCAAAATTCAAGTTTAATTTACCCGATACATTAATTGCCAGTTATCCTGCAGAAAACCGCGATGAATCTCGTTTAATGGTTTTGCATCGCAATACACAAAAAATTGAACACCGTAATTTTAAAGACATTCTTGAGTATTTTGGCGAAGGTGATGTATTTACGCTAAATAACACAAAAGTTTTTCCTGCACGTTTACATGGCGAGAAAGAGAAAACAGGTGCAAAAATCGAAGTATTTTTATTACGCGAATTAAATCGCGAATCTCGTTTATGGGATGTTTTAGTCGATCCTGCCAGGAAAATCAGGATAGGAAATAAATTGTATTTTGGAAATGATGAACTTGTGGCTGAAGTAATAGATAATACTACTTCACGTGGTCGCACATTGCGTTTCTTATTTGATGGTCCTTACGAAGAATTTAAGAAAACTCTAAAGCAATTAGGCGAAACGCCTTTGCCAAAAGTACACATGCGTCCGATTGAACCTATCGATGATGTGAGATATCAAACTATTTATGCTAAGCACGAAGGTGCTGTTGTTGCACCAACCGCAGGTTTACATTTTAGTCGCGAAATTTTAAAAAGACTAGAATTGCAAGGAGTTAACATAGCTGAGCTTACTCTTCATGCAGGTTTAGGAAATTTTCGCGCAATTGAGGTTGAAGACCTTACTAAACATAAAATGGATTCTGAAGAGTTATTTATTAGTCAGGATGCTGCCGATATTGTTAACAAATCAATTGATGGAAAACATCGTGTTTGTGCAGTTGGAACAACTGTAATGAAGGCTATGGAATCGTCAACTTCAATATCCGGACATCTAAAACCTTTTGATGGTTGGACAAATCGTTTTATTTTCCCTCAATATAAGTTTAGAATAGCAAATGCAATGGTTACTAATTTTCATTTGCCATATTCATCAATGTTGATGATGGTTGCTGCTTTTGGTGGTTATGATTTTATAATGGAAGCCTATAAAGTTGCTATCAAAGAAAAATACAATTTTTTCACTTATGGTGATGCAATGTTAATTCTGTAATTGAGTTAGAAATATAGAAAAAAGGCTGTTTTCATTTGAGAAAACAGCCTTTTTTTATTCATATAATTCGATAAACTCAAAACTATTTCCAATATTTTCCAGATATTTTATAAAGTCCGAAAATAAAAGAACAAGCGATGCTGTGTTATCGTTTGGATGAAAACTGATTTTATGGCTTGTTTGTAATCTAGAATCAAGAAAAACATAAACATGGTTCTCAACATCATTTATTAATCCAAAAGGAGAAACAGAGCCGGGTTCAATTGCCAGATATTTTGCCATTCTTTTTTCTGATGCAAAAGATAACTTCCCTTGTTTCAATCGTTTTTCTAAATCATGAATATCCAATTGTTGGTGAGCTTCAAAAATCACCATATAATGTTTGTTTCCTTTATGATTTCTGAAAAACAAGTTTTTACAATGAGTTGATTTAACATTTTT
>CAZTST010000002.1:0-33933 GCA_964616585.1 uncultured Draconibacterium sp. | reverse complement strand
AGGAGGATGCTCAATCATTTCAAAACTAATGTTAAGAGATTTTAAACATTCAAATACAGGAATTCGGTCGTTCATAATTATGCAAAAAAGAAAAAGCTTAGAAAAGATAAAAATCAATCCTAAGCTTTTATTTGTTCATTATAAAATTATTTTCCTAGAAGTTCCTCAAGCTTTTTGCCTAAGGCAGAACCTCTTAAATTCTTTTCAATAATAATTCCATTTGGGTCGAGTAAGATGTTTTGTGGAATTGATTTGATTCCATATAAATGACCGGCAGCATTGTTCCATCCCTGTATATCAGATACTTGTCCCCATACTAATCCATCAGCTTTAATAGCCTCTATCCAATTTTCTTTTTTCTGGTCAAAAGAAACGCCTAAAACAGTAAAGCCTTTATCTTTAAATTTATGGAAATTTGCAACCACGTTAGGATTTTCTTTTCTACAAGGAGAGCACCATGCAGCCCAGAAATCAACCAGAACATATTTACCTGCAGCATATTCTGAAAGCGTTATCGGATTCCCAAGAGTATCGTTCATTGTAAAATCGAGAAGAGGTTGTCCGACTGAGGTTCGCTTAATTATATTAATCCGCTTTGCAAAAAGATTAGCATCTTCACTTTCTAATATTTCAGGTTTTAAATTATCGTAAATAGCTTGTGACGCATCAATGTCGATAGCATCAATATTATTCAAAGCTAAAGTAGGAGTTGCAGGTTGATTGCCATTTTTGAGCAATTCAACTTCTAAAAAACGAGCTTTTAGATTTTGTGCTGAATCATAAAGCATATTGATTTTTTCTTCACTTAATTCTTGTTCTTCTTTACTCATTGCACGATAAGGCCCGTAATAAAAATCTTGCCAAATCTTATCAAAGCTTGATAATTGTTTATTTGTTTGAGCAAAATAATCGTGTGCATTAGAACCACTAATTTTTGCTTTTGATAAACTATCGACATTAGCTGTGACTATAATTTTTCCGGCTTCTAAATAAACAGGAATAGCTCCACGGAAAACGGAGCTGGTAATATACATAAGTTTAGGTTGTTCAATTTTGCCTTCAAAAACAAAACCGCTCGCACTTACTTCTGCCGTATCAACCACAACAAAACCATCTTCATTTCGTTGCTGTAAAAGAAGTTCTTTGCCTTCGGCAAATCCTTCGATATTAACGTTAATGACAAATTTCTTTTCGTTTAATTCATTATTACATGAAGTTACAAAAAGCACGGCAACTAAGGCCAATAAAGTAATTTTAAAATGTTTCATCTGTTTATAATTTGTTATAAAATTGATTTTTATGGTTGTGTTTATTTTCTTTTTTTGAAAAACAAATATTCTGCTGCAATAATAACAATTATCGTTGCAACACTACTATAAACTACCCTAGAAAACGTAGTTAAAAAATCGTTAAACCTAAAAACTTCTAAAAAGAAATATATAAAATGATGAATAAAAACCAGCAAAGACGCATAGGATAGAAACCAAGAAAAACCCAGATGCCCAATAGTTGGTAAAACCCCGGCTTCTAATTCTTTTTTTGAATGAATAAAACGAACTGCATAAGGTCGCAAATATGCAATAAAAACACTTGCGGCAGCATGCATTCCGTAAGAATGTGTAAAAATATCAATTGTTAATCCCAATAAAAATGAGGAAATAAGCATTAACCAGCGTGGCGTTTCAAAAGGTAATAACAGTATAAATAATACATAGAAAAACGGATTGATATAGCCGCTAAACTGTATATTGTTGAATACCAAAAGTTGCAGTATCAGCACTAAAAAAAACCGAATGACGTTTGTTATTAACATGAATTTTACTCTTCTATTTTTATGGCTTCCAAAGCCATTTGTTCTTCGTAATCTTTATTTCTAACAATACTTACCCAGCTAAGCCTACTAAAAGAAGTATTAAATCTGACTTTTATATTCCAGGAAGTTTTCCCCGGAATTGTACTATAATCTTCAACAGTTCCTATATATTCACCTTCAGGAAAAATATGAGAAAAGCCACTAGTAATAATTGTGTCGCCAATAGCTATCGACACATAGTTTTCAACTGCATCAAGCTGTCCAAATAGGGGAGAAACGCCATCCCAAATTATGGTGCCTAATTCGTTGTTAGACTTAAGTTTTGCACTTACATTTAATTTTATATTCAGTAAGCTGATTCCGCTTGAAAATTTTTCGGAAGTTTCAAAAATAACTCCAACAATACCGTTTGGACCAATAATACCCATATTTTTGCGTACACCATGCACGCGTCCTTTATTTAACATGATGTAATTTTTCTGACGATTGGTAGAATTGTTAATTACTTTAGCCGAGATAAAATCGAAATTTGTAGATGAAGAGTCTTTTTGTTGAAAAATAATCGTATTTAGAAGACTAAAGGACTCTAAATTTGTGCTGTCGAGAGTAAATTTTAGAGATGAAAGTTGCTCTCTCAAAAGTACATTTTCTTCTGATAGAAGATTATTATCTTTTTTTAGATGAAAATAGCTGCGAATATTAGTATATGAAGTAAATACTTTACCACCATATTGATTTGCTATATTTGAGAAAACAACAGATTGGTGTCTGTTTCCGTTAACGACTATGAAAAGGGAAATAAACTCCAAAACAAGAAACAAGATAAATGTATTATTCTTCCATAAAAACTGAAGTAAATATCTCATTTTGCGTTGTTTATCTCAATTTTATTTAATTAAGAAAGTAAATTTATTAAAGTTTTTTAGCGCAATACCTGTGCCGCGAGCAACTGCTCTTAGCGGGTCTTCTGCAACATGTATAGGAAGCTTTGTTTTTAAATGAAATCTTCTGTCGAGCCCACGCAGCATTGAGCCACCACCGGCCAAGTAAATTCCTGTTCGGAAAATATCAGCTGATAATTCCGGAGGAGTCATTTCCAAAGCATGTAAAATAGCCGTTTCGATTTTAGAAATTGACTTATCTAAACATTGTGCAATCTCGGCATAATTAACCATAATTTCTTTCGGAATACCTGTTAACATATCACGACCGTGAACAGCATAATCCTCAGGCGGATTTTCGATATCGACCATGGCTGCTCCAACCTCAATTTTGATACGTTCGGCAGTGCGTTCGCCAATACTGATATTGTGCTGACGACGCATATAGTCAATAATATCCATATTGAAATCGTCTCCTGCTGTACGAATTGATTTGTTATTTACAATTCCTCCAAGAGCTATAACTGCAATCTCGCTGGTTCCGCCTCCAATATCAATAACCATATTACCGACTGGTTCCATCACATCAATTCCGATTCCTAAAGCTGCTGCCATAGGTTCGTGAATTAGTCGAACTTCTTTTGCGCCGGCTTGCTCAGCCGAATCTTTAACTGCACGTTCTTCAACTTCAGTAATTCCCGAAGGAATACAAATAACCATTTTTAATTGTGGAGGGAAAATAGAACGTGGAACTTTAATCATTTTAATCATTTCCCGAATCATATATTCAGCCGACTGGAAATCAGCAATTACGCCATCGCGCAAAGGACGAATAGTTTTGATGTTTTCGTGAGTTTTGCCGTGCATCATCATGGCGGTTTTACCAACTGCTATTATTCTGCCGGTATTTCTTTCGATAGCAACAATTGATGGTTCATCAACAACCACTTTATCATTATAAATAATGATGGTGTTGGCTGTGCCTAAATCAATTGCAACTTCTTGAGTTAAAAACGAGAAAAGTCCCATAGTTTATTTGAATCTCTTTAATTAATGTTTAAAATGACGTGTTCCTGTAAATACCATAGCAATGTCAGCTTTATTGCAAAAGTCAACAGACTCTTGGTCGCGAACAGAACCACCCGGTTGAATAATTGCCTTAATACCTTCTTGTTCAGCAAGTTCTACTGAATCAGCAAAAGGAAAAAAAGCGTCTGAGGCCATAACTGCTCCTTGCAAGTTAAAACCAAAATCTTTAGCTTTTTGTAATGCGTGTTTTAGCGCATCAATGCGCGATGTTTGACCAGTTCCGCTACCAATAAGCTGTCCATCTTTTGCAAGAACTATTGCATTAGATTTAGTGTGCTTCACTAATTTGTTAGCAAAAACCAAATCTGCTGCTTCTTTTGCCGAAGGCAATTTCTCTGTAACTACCTCCCATTCGTTTAAATCTTCCGTTTTCAAATCTTTATCTTGCGCAATTACGCCGTTAAGCGCAGTTTTAAACTGTAACGATTGAAAATCGAAGGATTTAGCGCGTAAAATTATTCTATTTTTTTTGGTTTTTAAGATTTCCAATGCTTTTTTTTCAAAATCGGGAGCTAAAATAATTTCAAAGAAGAGTTTGTTTATTTCTTCGGCAGTTTTCAGGTCGATTGAACGATTGCTAATTAAAACACCTCCAAAAGCAGAAACAGAATCTCCGGCCAAAGTTTTTTTCCATGCATGAAGTAGTTTATTATCAGATGCTAAACCACAGGCATTTGTATGTTTTAAAATGGCAAAAGTTGGCTCATCAAATTCTTTAATCAATGCAATAGCACCATCTAAATCTATTATATTATTGTACGAAATAGCTTTGCCGTGTAATTGTTCAAAAACCTTTTCTAAATCGCCATAAAAAATCCCCTTTTGGTGTGGGTTTTCGCCATAGCGCAAAACTTCTGATTTTTGGATACTCGATTTAAAAACGTCTTTTTTTAATTCTCTATTAAAAAAAGAAAATATTGCCGTATCGTAATGCGATGAAACATTGAAGGCTTGCATTGCAAAACGCTTGCGGTCTTCCAGCGTGCTTTTGCCATTATTATTCTCTAAAACATCAATTAATTCGGAATACTGATTCATTGAAGGAACAATCAACACATCTTTAAAATTCTTGGCAGCAGCTCTTATTAAAGAAATTCCGCCAATATCAATTTTTTCGATAATCTCTGCTTCATTATTACTTTGTTCAAGTGTTTTTTCAAAAGGATATAAATCCACAATTACTAAATCGATAGGTGGAATATTGAATTCGAGTGCTTGTTTTTGATCGCTTTCCAAATCGCGACGATAAAGAATGCCACCAAAAACAATAGGGTGAAGCGTTTTTACCCTACCACCAAAAATGGAAGGATAATCAGTTAAAGACTCTACTGTTTGAGCATTATAGCCGGCTTCTTTAATAAATTGATAAGTACCACCTGTAGTAATAATATTGATATTGAACTTTTTAAGAGTGCTTAAAATAGATGTAAGTCCGTCCTTGTGAAAGACTGAAATTAAAGCATTTTTTATAGGTTTCAAAACAAAGGGGTTTTAATATTGAACGCAAATGCAAAGGTCATAAAAATTAGGAGAGTAGAGAGAAAAATTAAATAAAAAATTTAAGAGCCGGATTAGCTAAAATCTCGCATTTGCTCCAAGCGATTACGATCTAATATTGATAGGTTTTTACCGTAAACCTGAATAATTTTATCTTTCCTAAAAGCAGATATTGCTCTGATTACATTTTCAATACTCATTCCGATATATTGTGCCATCTCTTTACGCGAAACAGGAAGCTCATATTCATCACTTTTATAGATTTCAACAGCAAAATATAAAAGAACTGTTGCTACTCTTCCGTAAAGTCGTTTTTGAAGTAGGCCGAGCGAATTTAAAATTATTCTGTCGCTCGCTCGATTTTGAGTTTGAATGAGATTAAGAGCAAAAGTCCCGTTGGTTTGAATAGTTCTTTTTATTTCGTTTAAATCGAATACACATGCAACACTATCTGTTAAAGCAGATACAGAATAGTTATACTTTTCATCTGAAAAGACAGAAAGCAAACTAACAAAATCGAAAGGTTTTCCAAAGCTAATGATTTGATTTTGACCATGCTCCGATTCTCTGTAAAGCTTTACCAGCCCTTCTTTTAAATAGATAAAATCTTTAATTTCTTCGCCTTGCTTAATCAAGTGTTGTCCTGCTTTTAAGCTTATTTCTCGTCTGGAAGAGCAGTATCTCTCCATTTCTTCAAATCTAATTGAAGAATAAAACAAGGTTTTTAGATGGCAGGACTCACATTGGCAAATAGTATTCATAAATATAAATATGTTATTTTGTCTATATGATATTTATCATAGTTTGATATATATCATAGCATATTTTTATTTTGTAACCTCAAAAGCAGATATTTTTGTTTTTGAAATAACAATCACTACAAATTTAATATAAAACCTCAATAAATAAATTTAAACAATGAAGAAATTACTCATACTCGGAGCCGGAACTGCCGGAACCATGATGGCCAACAAATTACATAAAGCATTCGATAAAGAAGAATGGGAAATTACTATTGTCGACCAATCAAAAACCCATTATTATCAACCCGGCTTTTTATTTATCCCTTTTAATATTTATTCAAAACAAGATGTTATCAAACCTAAAAGTAATTTTTTTCCTCCGGGTGTAAAAGTTATTTATAAAGCAATTGATAAAATTGTTGGCGAAGAAAATAAAGTATTGCTCGAAGGAGGTCAGGTTTTACAATATGACTTTATGATTATCGCTACAGGCACTCAAACTCGTCCTGATGAAACTCCCGGATTGAAAGATAAGTTATGGTACACTAGCATTTTTGATTTTTATACAATTGAAGGGGCTTGTGCACTTCAGAAATATTTTAAAAACTTTGAAGGTGGGAAATTAGTAATGTGTATTGCTGAGATTCCATACAAATGTCCTGTTGCTCCTATTGAGTTTGTTTGTTTGGCCGAAGCTTATTTTACCAAAAAAGGAATACGCGATAAGGTTGATATTACTTATGTAACACCAATGTCCGGAGCTTTTACTAAACCTGTGGCATCTAAGATGTTAGGCGATTTATTAGAAGAAAAAAATATCCATGTTGTATCCGATTTTTATCTGGAGAGAGTTGACAATGATAAAAAAACAATTGTTGCTTACGATGAAAGAGAAATAGATTTTGATGTATTGACCATTGTTCCTGTAAATATGGGTTCAGAAATGATTGAACGCAGTGGGCTTGGCGATGATTTAAATTTTGTTCCAACTAATAAGCATACACTTCAGTCCGATAAATTTAAAAACGTATTTGTTTTAGGCGATGCTAGCAATATTCCAACTTCAAAAGCAGGTTCTGTTGCACATTTTGCTGCCGAAATACTAATGGATAATTTGATGAGCGCTATCGAAGGTCGTCCATTATTGGCAAAATTTGATGGTCATGCCAATTGTTATATCGAAACAGGTTATGGAAAAGGCGCTCTTATAGATTTTAATTATGATACTGAACCACTTCCGGGAACTTTTCCTTTGCCGGGAATAGGTCCATTTGGTCTTTTGAAAAACACGAAAATCAATCACTACGGTAAAGTAATGTTCCGTTGGATTTACTGGCACATTTTGCTCAAAGGCAAAGAAATGCCAATTGAGGCTGATATGACAATGGCCGGTAAAAAACGTGTTTAAATAATTTGATTTAAAAAGAAATGGATAATTCAATACAAATACAATTAAATGAGCTCCACCAAAAGATGGATGTGCTGCTGGAATATGTAAATAAACAGCGCTTGAATTCTGAAGTAGTGGAAGACTTGATTGCCGATATGTCTATCATAGGAAAGGACGTTTACGATTCTACAGTTGAAGAGCTTGAAAACCGCCAAATAGAAATCCACCCAGAAGAGCTTACTGAGCTGGGAATAAGTTTTTTACGGAATATCAAAAATTTCAATCTTATGATTGGAACTTTTGAGTCGATGGTTGATTTAAGCAAAGAAGTTGGTCCAATTGCCAATGAAATGATAATAGATTTCCAAAAAAAGCTTGGCGAATTTGAAGCCAAAGGTTACTTTGAATTCTTTTCAGGCATATCTGAAATTATGGACAATATTGTTACGCACTTCAGCAAGGATGATGTAAAAATGCTGGCCGACAATATTGTAGAAATATTAGAAATAGTTAAAGGCATCACACAACCCACAATGTTAAAATCGGTTGATAATGCAATTAAGGTTTACGCTAGTCTGGAAATGGAAAATATTCCCGAATATTCTATTTGGAAAGTTATGCGCGAAATGAACAAACCTGAAATGAAACGTGCTTTAGGTTTTATGGTGACTTTTATGAAAAATTTATCATCGAAATAGAAATTAATGAAATTATGTGGTAATTAGATAATGTGCAAATTATATGGCGCATTTACACAACAAAAAAATAATAACAATAAAAATTTTTAAAAATGGCAGAAAAAACAATAGCTGGAAAAAGCATTAATGTAACTGATGAAGGATATATGACTGATCCTTCACAGTGGAGTAAAGAAGTAGCCATTGAAATGGCGAAAGAAGATGGTATCGATCTTACGGATAAGCATTTCGAAGTATTAGAGTATTTGCGCAAAGAGGCTGCTTCGGGAGCTGCATTAAGCATTCGAAAAGTTGGTAAATCGGGAATTGTTGATATTAAAGAATTGTACCAACTTTTCCCCGGTGGTCCTTTGAAATTTTCTTCAAAATTTGCTGGAATTGAAAAACCAACAAGTTGTGTCTAATAAATCTAAAAAAATAAAATTATGAGCAACACAGAACAAAAACCTTTGGATAAAGTATTGGTTATATGCGCCAAAGGAAATTTAGAAGATGTTTTAGCCGCATTAGTTATGGCTAATGGTGCTGTAATGGAAGGTATCGAAACCAAAGTGTTTTTTACTTTTTTTGGTCTTGATGGTATCTTAAAAAAGAAAATGGATAAATTGCATACTGCAACTGTTGGTAATCCTGCAATGCGTATGCCGGGCGATTTGCCGTTCCCAACTTTATTAGGAGCCTTGCCTTTTGTTGAAAGCGGTGTATCTGCAATGATGCGGAGTCAAATTGATAAATTGGACATCCCTCCTCCAAGCGAGTTTTTGGAAATGATAACTGCGGGTGGTGGCGAAATTTATGCCTGTAAACTTGCTGTTGATATGTTTAAACTCAAAAAGGAAGATTTCCACGCCGATGTGAAAGACATTATCACAATTGGTCAGTTTTATGAAATGGCAACGGGTCAGAATACTCAGATTATTTTTACTTAATCGAAAATATAATTTTATGGTAAATAACCCCAAAGTGTTTTCTGCTTTGGGTTTTTTTTTGCCTTGGATATATATATAGGTAAGATACTATATTGATTCTAAATAAATTATATTTAACATAAGATACCTAAAATCTAAATTGCTATTTTTATTTCGTTTAAAACCAGCGGCAGACTATTTGTTCGATACATAGCCAACCTAGTTTTAGTATCTTTACAGAAAAACAAAATTTATATTCAACAATGAACTTAGGCAATACAATACATGGATATTAAGAGAGTTGCAGTGCAAAATTTTGGAGAGAAATAAAAATGATATCCTTCATAAAAATATTGGAATCTGAATTTGCAAAAAACGCCAATCCTGAACTCCAAGGAGTTTTTTATCAACAAAGCAATTGGCTGGATTTTAAGAGATTATAGTCGAGTAAATCCTGATTGGGTAATGAGTTTTTGTGAGAAAACTAAGCTTAGTAATTTAAGTCGAAAAGAAGCTATACGATTAATAATCTGAAACGGGCTTTTGTTATATTCGCTTAATACAATCCTCGGTTATTGTTTATTTAAACATTATTCCAATGTATATGGATTGCATATTTCGTGACTACCATTCACGATTTCATCAAAGCGTTCTTGTGTAATATACTGCGGTGTATAATCTGCGCCTTGCAGTTCAAGCTGACCCATAAAACCTCGCAAGTGATTACGCGACCCACAATTCAAAAAGTCAAAAACTGATATAATATCAGCATTTGCAGTTTTTTCTAAATAATCTTCTAAATCATAAATATCAACGTCTTCAATAATAGCTCCTACGGTTAAAGCATCTACTAAGGATAAACTTCCTTTTACAACCAACCCATCGTATAAATCTTGTATATGCTCAATATTATAAACACCTACAACTGATGATGCGGTATTTGTTATATTGTATTTAGCCAATAACAGATTAACTGCTGTTATATGTGTTATTTCACTTTTAGAAATAGCGTCAAATATTGGAGTTCCCCAGAGATCAAAAAGAGTTATATATACATCGTAGGCCAACTTTTCTTCTTCCATCATATAATGCATCATTTCTAGTTCCGTAACCGTTAACTGTACTTCAATGGTTTTTTCTTCTTCAATTACTACAGCTTCTTCTTTTTTGCAAGATGTAATTACTAGTGTAATTAGCATTAAAAAGGGAATTAAATTCTTCAAATTTTTCATACTATTTGTTTTTACTGACATTTAGGCATTGCAATACCAAATTGCGTACCAAGAAGTTTAAGAATATTAAAAAAATTGTTAAAATAAATCTGTATATAATAATGTGTTGTATAACAGGGAACTATAAAATTTCGACTCTAAAAAAAACATATTGTTATTCTCCTAATTATTTACGAACTTCGTTCACAGCATAATTGGCTTAATTCTTGAGAGCGTCCAAATCTTTAAATTAGAAATAAATATCAACCCACGCTATGTTAGAATCGCTCATAAAATTCAGTATTAAAAACAAACTGATAATCATACTCTTTACACTTTCGACTGTAATATTTGGTTTGTTTTCGATTACACAAATTCCTATCGGAGCAGTACCCGATGTGACTAATAATCAGGTGCAGGTAATTACAACTTCGCGCAATTTATCCACTCAGGATATTGAGCAGTTTATTACCTATCCGGTAGAATTGGAAATGGCCAACCTCCCCGGAGTAAAAGAAATTCGATCGGTTTCAAAATTTGGTTTATCTGTTGTAACCATTGTCTTCGACGATAATCTTGGTACCTATCTTCCACGCCAATTAATTGCCGAAAAAATCAAAAGTGCTCAGGAAAAAATCCCACAAGGTTTCGGAACGCCTACTATGGGTCCAATCACAACTGGATTGGGAGAGATTTACCAATACATCTTGGATACTAAACCCGGATACGATTCGGTTTATTCCGTTATGGAATTACGCAGTATTCAAGATTGGATAGTAAAACGGCAATTGTCTGGTATCCCAGGAGTTGTGGAAGTAAATACCTGGGGCGGCTACCTCAAAGAATACGAAGTGGCCATTAATCCCGAGCGATTACGCGCGATGAATACTACAGTAATTGAGATTTTTAATGCGCTAGAAAAAAACAATGCCGTTGTTGGCGGTGGTTATATCGAAAAAGGAAATCAAAGTTATTTTATTCGTGGCGAAGGTTTGGCCAAGTCTTTTGAAGACATCGAAAATATAGTCATCGCAACCCGCGACGGAATTCCCTTGCTTATTCGCGATGTGGCAACGGTACAACTTGGCTATGCCACCCGTTTTGGAGCCATTACGGGCAACGGTGAAGGTGAAAAAGTATTGGGACAAGTTATGATGCTTAAAGACGGCAATTCCAAGAAAGTAATCGAAGCCGTTAAAGAGCGAGTGGCCGAAGTTGAAAAATCGCTTCCCGAAGGTGTTTTTATCAATGCTTTTCTCGAAAGAAGCGAGTTGATTGGCAAAACCACTTTTACCGTAACCGAAAACCTGATACTTGGTTTTTTAATCGTTTTGTTTATCGTTATCCTTCTGCTTGGAAATCTGCGCTCAGGTTTGATAATTGCCTCCGTAATCCCCTTGGCTTTATTATTTACGCTTTCGCTGATGTATATTTTTGGCGTTGATGCAAATCTGATGAGTCTTGGAGCTATCGACTTTGGTATCATCATAGATGGAGCCGTAATCATTGTCGAGTTTATCGCTTTCCGAATCGCGCTGAAATGGAAGGACATTGGGCATTTAGAAGGCGTAGAGAGAAGCAGAGCTTTGGATGCCATTACACTTTCAAGCACCAGCAAAATGGTAAATTCCGCCATTTTCGGTCAGCTTATTATCCTGATAGTATTTATCCCGATTCTATCGCTTACCGGTGTGGAAGGAAAGATGTTCAAGCCTATGGCGATGACATTCTCTTTTGCATTGATTGGAGCAATGATTTTTGGCTTCACTTATGTTCCTGTTATTTCAAGCCTGTTTTTAAGACCACCAAAAAACACGAACAATTTTTCGCATCGAATGATGGAATGGCTGAAAAACCTCTATATCCCATCCATCGAATTTGCGATGGCACATAAAAAGATTGTTCTCGGAGTTTCCATTGTTTTAATGGCTATTTCGGTGTTTACTTTTACTCGGATGGGTGGTGAGTTTGTTCCAACCTTGGATGAAGGCGATTTTGTAATTCAACCCATTTTGAAAACAGGAACTTCACTAAGTAAAACAATCGAGATAACTACTCGAATTGAGCAAATTCTGCTGGATAAATTCCCCGAAGTGGACCAGGTAGTGAGTCGTATTGGCGCTGCTGAAGTGCCAACCGACCCGATGGCGATGGAAGAATCGGATATTATCATCAAGCTAAAACCAAAAAGCGAATGGGTTTCTGCCAAAACAAAAGATGAGCTGGCCGATAAATTCAAAGAGGCTTTATCGGTAATCCCCGGAATCGATTATGAATTTACGCAACCCATCGAGATGCGTTTTAACGAATTGATTACGGGAGTGCGTGCCGATTTGGCGATTAAAATATTTGGTGAGGATTTAAGTATACTCGCCGAAAAGGCAGATGAGATAAAAGCTTTGGTCGAAAACGTTAAAGGCGCTTCTGATATTACGATTGAAAAAGTTGAAGGTTTGCCTCAAATGAGCATACAATACGACCGCAAACAAATGGCCAAATATGGTGTGAGTGTCGATGATTTAAACAAGGTGGTTTCGCTTGCTTTTGCAGGGGTTTCGGCAGGTTATATTTTCGAAGGCGAAAAACGCTACGATTTAGTAATGCGTTTGCACGAAGATTTTCGCAAAAACATCAGCAATATTCAAAAGCTATACGTTACCATTCCAAACGGAAATTTAATTCCTTTACGCGAAATGGCCGACATCACATATTCTACGGGACCGGCTAAAATTTCGCGCGATGATACCAAACGCCGCATCGTGGTTGGTATTAACGTGAGGAACCGCGATTTGGAGTCCGTTGTAAAAGATGTGCAATTATTGATAGATGAAAAGATTCATTTTCCGGCAGGTTATTTTGTAAGCTTTGGCGGTCAGTTTGAAAACTTACGTTCAGCAAAAGCACGGCTGATGATAGCCGTTCCGGTAGCTCTTTTATTGATTTTTATCCTCTTGCACTTTGCTTTTGGTTCGGTAAAAGAAGCCCTGATGGTTTATACGGCCATTCCGCTTTCAGCCGTTGGAGGCGTATTCTTCCTTTGGCTACGCGATTTGCCTTTTAGTATTTCAGCCGGCGTGGGTTTTATCGCCCTTTTCGGAATTGCGGTGCTCAACGGCATCGTGCTAATCGAGCATTTCAAAGAGCTGAAAGAACAAGGTATAACAGATATTAAACAAAGAGTTATTCAAGGTGCATCGGAACGGATGCGTGCCGTTTTACTTACTGCCGCGGCAGCAGCTTTAGGTTTCTTCCCGATGGCCTTTTCGCACGGAGCGGGAGCCGAGGTTCAACGTCCATTGGCAACAGTAGTAATAGGCGGTTTATTTACCTCAACTTTGCTTACACTTATAGTTCTTCCGATTTTATATTATCTCTACGAAAAATCGAAAGAAAAACGATTGGGAAAAAATAAGTCAATAATCATAACTATAATTGGCTTGTTTATGATAATGCCTTTTGCAGTTAAGTCGCAAGAATCTATCACTTTGGAAAAAGCAATAGAAATCGGACTGGAAAACAACAATGCGCTCAAAGCAGCTGCTTTAGCGGTTGATGAAAAGCAAGCTTTATTAGGTGCGTCTTTCGATTTGGATAAAACCAATATCTATTATAATTACGATGAAAATAATGCAGGAATAAACGGCATTCCAATAAAAGTGTGGGGCGTTTCTCAGGCCATACGATATCCGGGTGTTTATTCGGCCCAGAGAAGAGTAGCACAAAAAGATTTGGAAATGCAACAGGCTGATTATGCTCTTCAAGAGCAAGCTTTCTTGGAGGCAGTGTCTCTGACATATTATCAATTGGTTTATCTTCAAAACAAACGAAGCATACTCGCACATCTGGATAGTTTGTATTCGGGAGTGGCTCAGGCTGCCAAGCGAAAATACGAGTTGGGGGAGCAAAATTATTTGGAAATGCTAAATACCCAAGCGCAGCAGCAAGAGTTATCTATGCGATTAAAACAATTGGACGAAGATATTAAAATTGCTTCTTTCGACTTGAATAGCTTTCTACTCTTGGAAAAAGTTTTTAGCTTGGCGGATACGCATTTAGCAAAGCTCGATTACGTAAAATATGAGCTTGAAAATCATCCTGAAATGCTTCGGATTGACAAACAAAAGCAAAGTGCTTTCTCGCTAATGCGATTAGAAAAAGCCAATCGGATGCCCGATTTGAATCTTGAGTATTTTCAAGGTAAAAATAATGGCCCCGATGCCCTGCTTTATAAAGGATTTTCTGTTGGTCTGGATGTACCACTTTGGTTTGGTGCATCGCAATCGAAAATAAAAGCTGCGGCTATTCAGCAAAAAAGGGTTGAGCAATTATCTTTCGATGTCTTTGTTCGATTGCAAACCCGACAAAATCAATTATTAGGTGCTTTAACTCGCGATGAGCAAGCCTTATTGTATTACGAAACCCAAGGCAAGAAACTGGCTGAAGAATTACTCAAAGTGGCACAAAAGAGTTATCAGCTTGGTGAGATTAATTTTCTTCAATTTATTCAAAGCGTACAAAGCGCACAGCTTATCGAACTTGATTACCTCGATAACTTAATTTCATTCAATCAGAATTCGATTCGTTTAAAATATTTAAATCTAAAATAATGAATACATATAAGCAATTTTTCATTTTTCTTTTTGCAATAGTACTCTTTAGTTCTTGCGACAATGCTGCAGAGCCAACCGAGTCAGAAGCGGAAAGCCCTATAGAAAACAATCAATTTGTCGTTGCCAAATCTCTGTTGGAAAGTACCAATATGAGTATTGGCCAAGTGATTAATCACGACTTTTACGATATAGTCCAGGCGACCGGAGCCATCGATGTACCTATGAGCTCCAAGGCCGAAGTTAGTCCAATGGTGGCCGGTTTTGTAAGTAGCCTTCCATTTGTTCTTGGCGATAAAGTAAAGAAAGGTGATTTACTTCTGCAACTTCAAAATCCGGAATTTATTGGAATGCAACAAGCCTATCTGGAAGCCAAAGAAGAACTGAGTTTTTTACAAACTGAGTTTGAGCGCCAGCAGATATTAGCTGATGAAAATATCAGCAGTCAGAAAAGCTTTCAAAAAGCGAGCAGCGATTATAAATTAAAGCAAGCACAATACAATGGCTCGAAAGAGACTTTGAAATTGCTTAATGTTGATTTAGTAAAATTGGATCAAGGCGTGTTTACTTCAAACATTTGCATTTTTGCGCCAATTGAAGGTTTTATTTCCAGCATAAATGCATCCATTGGTTCCTATGTTGCTCCGAGTGATGTGCTGTTGTCTCTAATCAATACTTCGCATAAACATTTGGAAGTTGAAGTGTTTGAAAAGGATGTGCTAAAAATTGAGAACGGACAAGCTATCCGTTTTCGCGTTCCTGATGCAGGAAATGCCTATTACGACGGCACCGTTTTTCAGGTGAATAAAGCCATTGATATGGAGAAACGCACTTTGATGATTCACGGGCATTTAAGCAATGAGCACACTAATTTTTTACAGGGAATGTATGTTGAGGCAGAGATTTTAACAGAAAAAATAAATGCCCTGGCCGTTCCATCACGTGCTCTTATAGAAGAAGAGGGGCAGTTTTATGTGTTACGCTTTAAAGAAGCTGCTGGTGAGGATTTGGTCTTTGAAAAAATCGCCGTAGAAGTGGGTCGTATAACAGAGCAGTATACCCAAATTCTTGGCACAGAAATTAAGCTCGGCGATAAGATAATGGATAAAGGTGTTTTTAGGTTGGTGGGGAACTAAATATATCCAGTCATCGTATGACTATATTTTACAGCTGATCCAATCCTTTTTCTAAAATCTCATAAGTATCAGATGCAATCACCAATTCTTCGTTGGTTGGAATAACTAAGACTTTAACTTTCGATGAATTGGCAGAAACATCCATGGTTTTTCCTCGCATTCCAGTATTTTTGGTTTTATCTAGTTCAACGCCCATAAATTCTAATCCATCAACAGAATTCTGACGTGTTACCCAATCGTTTTCGCCAACACCACCGGTAAAAACAATTGCATCAACTCCACCCATTGCGGCAGCATAAGAACCAATGTATTTTTTAATTCGATAATGATACATTTTTAGTGAACATTGTGCACGTTCATTGCCTTCTTCTGCTGCCTTTTCAATTTCGCGCATATCAGACGAAACGCCACTTAGTCCTAACATTCCACTGTGTTTATTAATCAAAGTGTTGGCAGTAGTAAGATCTATTTCTTCTTTTTTTATGATGTGAAATAAAGCTCCTATATCTAAATCGCCGCTACGCGTACCCATTATCAATCCTTCTATTGGCGTCATTCCCATACTGGTGTCGATGGATTTTCCTTTTTGAACAGCTGTGATACTGGCTCCATTACCCAAATGACAGGTAATAAGATTCAATTCATTAATTGACTTTTGCATAAATTCAGCAGCCTTAGCAGAAACAAATTTATGACTGGAACCATGAAAACCGTATCGGCGAACGCCGTGTTTTTGATAAAGGGAATATGGAACGCCATATAAAAAGCTGTGTTTTGGCATAGTTTGGTGAAAAGCAGTATCAAAAACTCCAACCTGAGGAACATTTGGCAATAGCTCTGTTATAGCATAAATACCATCCAAATTAGGCGGATTGTGTAGTGGTGCTAAATCGATAGTTTCTTCTAAAGCTTCGATCACAGCATCGTTAATCCGTACACTTGCCCCATAACGCTCACCACCGTGTACCACACGATGTCCAACTGCATTAATTTCTTCCAATGACTTGATACTTCCATACTTATCGCTTAGCAATATACCTAAAACGTATTCTATTCCAAGTTTATGATCAAAAATTTCGCCTTCAAGATTCGCTTTTGCACCATCTTCACGTTCATGTTTTACAACCGATCCTTTTAAACCAATTTTATCGACTAAACCTTTGGCTAAAACATGCTGACCTGGCATATCAAACAATTGATATTTTATGGATGAGCTGCCACAATTCAAAACAATAATCTTCATAATTTTATTTAGTTAAAGGGTTACTTAAATGTTCTTCCTAAATGTAAAACATCGCCTTTTTTTTGAATGCGTTTACCGTCTTTATAGAGATAAAAACCTTCACCAACTCTTCGTCCCAGCATTCCGGCTCGCACCAAACGTTTAATAAATGGAGATGGCTTATATCTAATATCGCCAAACTCATTATAAAGATTGTCCATCCATTTCAAGAGTTTATCCAGACCTATAGCATCGGCCATTTCGAAAGGCCCGGTTAAAAGCCCCGTAGTATTTTTTATTGTTTTATCAATTTGAACAACATCAGCAACGCCTTCCAACAAAATAGCGCAAGCTTCGTTTATTAAAGGAACTATCATTCTGGTACTAATATTACCCGGAGATTCCTGAACTTCAACCATATCACGTTCAAGCATTTTCAAAAATTTACTTATACAATTCATAGTATGATCGCAAGTACGTATAGTCCTAACAACTTCTACAACTTTAACTTGATCGAGAGGCAAAATAAAATGCAATCCAATGGCTCTTTCCTGATGTTTTAAAACAGAGGATATTTCTGAAATCATAAGAGTTGCCGTGTTGGAACCAATAATTGCTTGATCTGAGACTACTTCTTCAATTCTTTGAAATACTTCTTTACGTTCAGGCAAACTTGTACCTGCTTTTTTTGAGTTTATTGCTTCAATAACGATATTACATCCATTGAGTATAGAATAATCAACCGATCCATGAATACGACTAAGCATTGCTCTTTTTTCGCCTTCTGTTAAACCCCAACGATTTATTTTTTCGTCTAAATGTTTCTCAATACGAATCATTATTCTTTGAATTCGTTCTTCGCTAACATCAACAAAAACCACTTCTAATCCTTTTCGCGAGGCTAAACGAATAATTTCCTGTCCGGTAGTTCCGGCACCAACGACACCAATTTTTTGGAGACCGCCTTCTTTAATAACTTTCTTTCCTAAAGAGAAATCTTCTAATCTTTCTGTCATTATTTTTATTTTTATGCCTTTTTAGCGGCTGCCTGTAAAGAGGTAATTGCTATCATATTAATTATATCATCTACAGAACATCCACGCGATAAATCGTTTATTGGAGCAGCCATTCCCTGTAAAACCGGCCCAACAGCTTGAGCTCCAGCCAAACGTTCAACCAGTTTGTATGCAATATTGCCAACTTCCAAAGTTGGGAAAACCAATACATTAGCAAAACCTGCAATATCGCTTCCCGGAGCTTTTTTACTTCCAATTGCCGGTACTATTGCAGCATCGGCTTGTAATTCGCCATCGAATTGAAATTGCGGAGCCATTTTTTGCGCTAAAACAGTTGCTTCAACAACTTTATCCACCATTTCGTGTTTTGCACTTCCTTTGGTAGAAAAACTCAAAAGAGCAACTCGCGGTTGCATATTGGCAATTGCTTTTGTTGTATATGCCGTAGAAACAGCAATTTGCGCCAGTTCTTCTGCCGTTGGATTTGGGTGAACAGCACAATCGGCAAAAACCATCATGCCATAATCGCCAATATTTTTATTCTCAAAAAGCATAAAAAAAGCACCCGAAACAACACTAATGCCGGGCAAAGTTTTTACAATCTGAAAGGCAGGGCGCAATACATCGCCGGTGGTATTTTGTGCACCGGCAACTTCGCCATCGGCATCTCCATATTTAACCAAAAGAGTTGCCAAATAAAGTGGATCTTTTACAAGCGACTCTGCTTGTTCGCGACTTTCAATTTTTTTGCCACGAATTTCCATAAGCAAATCCACATACTTTTTCTTGTTTGGATTATTTTTAGGATCAATAATTTTTGCTTTGCTTAAGTTCTTAAGACCTAAAGTTTCTGCCAGAGCTTTAATCTCGTTAGGATTTCCTAATAAAATCAAATCTGCTATTTTTTCGGCCAGCACAAAATCTGCCGCTTTTAAAGTTCTTTCTTCTGTACCTTCGGGTAAGACAATGCATGAGTAAGCTTTTTTTGCCTGTTCCCGAATTTTAGTTGTAAATTCCATCTTCGTTTTCTTATCGAATTATATTATAATTATCTGTTAAATAGCTATTTATAAAATATAGATTGTCAGACAAAGGTACAATAAATTTCTGTTGTTAATTGATTAGCAAGAAAAACTTTAGAAAATTGACAGAATTAATTTTTTCTTTCCTTTTGCAATTAGCGAAAAATAAAACCGTTTTGGAAAGGATCTTTTGGATCGAAAAAAAACTCGTGTTTGCCGGTGAAATGTGCTGTTCCGGTTACTTTTGGAATAACGGCTTTATATGATTCATAATTAAGTTCTTCGGTTACCTCAACATCCATAGTTGAACCTAAGATACTTTCAATTCGTATGCTCTCACCTATTTTTATTTCGCCTTTGGCAAAATGCAAAGCTGCACGAGCACTCACTCCCGAGCCAGTAGCGCTTCTGTCAACTTCGCCATTAGCAAATACGCAAATATTCTTGCTGTGATTTTTTTTGCTTTCGGCTTTGCCTATAAAAATAGTACCATATAAAAAGCTTAAGTCATTTTCAAAAGGGTGAATTATCACTATTTTATCCATAACAGCCAATTTAATTTTTCGTCCCCAATCAATTTGTTGCAAATAATTTGATGATTCCAGACTCATTCCAATTGAATCAGCTTCTACAAAAGCATAAAAAGCACCTCCAAAAGCAATATCGAAAATAACATTGCCAATACTTTCCACAAAAATTTCCTGATTCAAAGCATAAACAAAAGATGGAACATTTAAAAAGCTGACACTTTCCACAAATCCCTTTTTGCGTTTTGCCCATGCTATGATTTTACCAGGTGGAGCATCTATAATTAATTGAGGTTCATCACCTTTCTTTTCAATCATTCCTGTTTCCAACACTAATTTGCATAATGCTATAATAGCATGACCGCACATAGTTGAATAACCTTCGTTATGCAGAAAGAAAGTGCCAAAATCGGCATTCTTGCTTTGTGGTTGAGTTAAAACAGCTCCATACATATCGGCATGTCCACGTGGTTCCCACATCAATCCTTTCCTAATAAAGTCAAGATTTTCCTTAAAATATCGGCGTTTAGCCAAAATTCCCCGGCCTATAATTTCCGGTAAACCATCAACAATTACACGTAAAGGCTCTCCACCGGTATGCATATCAATAGTTTTAATTTTTAACCAATCGGCAGGGTGATTCCAGTCGCTTTTTAATATCATCATTAATTTTTTTCAAATTTAGTTATTTTTAAAAAGAGCATCGCTTTATCCTTTCCTTCTTTTTAGTCTAAAAATTAGTCGCAGTGAAAAACGAATACTTTATCTTTGACAAAATTTTTAAAATAAAACAACCCGTAAACTCATGAAACATCCACGACAAATTTATTTGACACACAGGAGAATTATTATCGTGGATGTTACATCTGACCAGAATATAAAACTATAAACAGATGAAAAAGGTCGATTTCTTTATTTTAAGAACCTATATTGGGCCACTTATAATGACCTTTTTTATTGCTCTTTTTATTTTGTTGATGCAGTTTCTTTGGTTGTATGTTGACGATCTGGTTGGCAAAGGTTTGGACTCGTATGTATTATTGGAATTGCTTTTTTATGCTTCTTCAACCTTTGTGCCGATGGCTTTGCCTTTGGCAATTTTACTTTCATCGCTAATGACTTTTGGAAATTTAGGAGAGCATTATGAATTAGTAGCTCTTAAATCTTCCGGCATTTCGTTAAAGCGTTTAATGCGCCCTTTAGTTGTTTTATCAGTGGTTATCAGCATTTTAGCATTTTTATTTTCTGATTTTGTTTTACCTGTTGCTAATTTAAAATTTCGTTCGTTGCTTTATGATGTTCAGCAACAAAAATTGGCATTTAAAATGAAGGAAGGGATTTTTAATCGCGATTTGGGTAATTATGTTCTTCGAATTGGTTCGCGAGGAGACGATGGAGAAAGTATATATGATGTAATGATTTACGATCATACTCAACGTCAGGGAAACATAAAACTAACCACATCTCAATCTGGGTTGATGCAACAAACACCAAACGGAAGCGCAATTTTATTTACTTTGTACAACGGAGTTAATTATGAGGAAAAAATTGATCAACAAAATCATAGAATAACACGTCCTTTTCAGCGAATGGAATTTAAAGAGGAGCAAATCAGATTCGAAATTGACAACGGTCTGAGTAGAACTAATGAAAATTTATTTAAGTCGAGCTATCATATGATGAATCTTGCACAACTTAGCACATCAAAAGATTCATTACAACGCGATTTAGTAAATAAACGAGTAAATTATTTAAGAGATATTCAGGATAGACTGAGACAATATGTCAGGCTGGATTCGCTACGTTTAAGCGAAAATGTAATGACCGTTGACACTCAAAAACTTGCTAATAATAGCGTGTTGTTTCAAATGGATTTCAAATATCGCGAAAAAACTATTGAAACTGCTTTAGCAGCATGCAGAGGCGCAAAAGACAATGTGAAATATAATGAGTTAGATTTCGACCATAGAAGCGAACAAATACGCAAACATTCTATTGCTTTTCACAAAAAATTCACTCTATCGTTTGCATGCTTAATCCTGTTTTTTGTTGGCGCACCATTGGGTGCAATAATTCGTAAAGGTGGATTGGGATTGCCTGTTGTTATGTCAACTATGTTTTTTGTTCTTTACCATATTTTGTCGATGATTGGTGAGCGATCTGCTGTTGCCAATAGTCTGGATATTTTCTTTGGAATGTGGCTGGCTTCCATGGTGTTTCTACCCTTGGGCGTTTTTCTCACCTATAAAGCTACTTCTGATGCTCCTTTATTTGATACAGAAACATATATCCGTTTCTTTGATAAATTTCGAAAATTACTGAAAAAGCAAGACTAAATGAAAGAAGCAAATGCACTTTCCGGTTGGGTTGAAACTTATACACAATCGATGTATAAATGGGTTTATCTTGAGTTAGTCAGGGCTTCACTTGGAATGAAACTCTGACTACTCGTGCTATGATTTAATTTTTCAAGTCCCCCAGCTTTCTCTATCCAAACTACGATATTGTATAGCTTCTGCCAGATGGTTGTTTTGAATGTTTTCTGAGCTATCCAAATCTGCTATTGTACGTGCAACTTTTAAGATACGGTCGTATGCACGAGCCGAAAGCTGAAGTTTTTCCATAGCATTTTTCAAAAGTTGATGGCCATCTTTTCCTAATTGACAGTGAAGTTGCATTTGTTTCGTTGCCATTTGTGCATTTGCATGAATTTCCGGTAAATCCTGAAAACGTTCTTCTTGTATTTTTCTGGCCTTGATAACTCTTTCCCTAACGGCTTCGCTTTTTTCTGAAGAAGGAGATTCTGCTAAATCGCGAAAAGGAACCGGAACCACTTCTACCTGAATATCAATTCGATCGAGCAGTGGCCCGGAAATTCTATTCAGATATTTCTGTACCATGCCTGGAGCACAAACACAATCTTTTTCAGGATGATTATAATAACCACAAGGACAAGGATTCATTGAAGCAACCAGCATAAAATTTGATGGATATTCAACCGACATTTTTGAGCGCGATATTCGCACTTTACGATCTTCCATTGGCTGACGCATTACCTCTAAAACAGTTCTTTTAAATTCAGGTAATTCATCCAAAAATAATACGCCGTTTTGTGCCAGACTTATTTCGCCGGGCATTGGGTAACTTCCGCCGCCAACCAAACCTGCATCGGAAATAGTATGATGAGGAGCTCGAAATGGACGAACAGAAATAAGAGCATCTGAACTTCCAAGATTCCCGACCACAGAATGAATTTTTGTTGTTTCCAATGCCTCACTCAAACTAAGTGGAGGTAAAATACTTGGAATACGTTTCGCAAGCATTGTTTTGCCGGCTCCCGGAGGTCCGATGAAAATTACATTATGGCTTCCGGCTGCCGCAATTTCCAAAGCTCTTTTAATGTTTTCCTGTCCTTTTACATCTTCAAAATCGAATTCGTAATTGCTCAACCTGGAGTAAAATTCTTCACGAGTATCTACCACAGTAGGTTCTAATGTTTTTTTATCGTTAAAGAAATCGATAGCTTCGGTAATGTTTTCAATTCCATAAACTTCCAGTTTGTTTACTATAGCTGCTTCGCGAGCATTTTGTGTGGGTAGAATAAATCCTTTAAACCCTTCTTCTCTAGCCTTAATTGCTATTGGTAAAGCTCCTTTAATTGGCTGTAAACCACCATCTAGCGATAGCTCACCCATAATAATATAATCGCCAATTCTATTGTTTTTAATCTGACCCGAAGCAGCTAAAATGCCAACGGCAATAGTAAGATCGTAAGCTGAACCTTCTTTACGAATATCGGCGGGAGCCATATTTATTACAATTTTCTTTCCCGGAATTTTATACCCGATATGTTTTAAAGCTGCCTCTATTCTTTGATGACTTTCGCGAACGGCATTATCGGGCAAACCAACTAAATACCAATTGATTCCTTGATCAATACTAACTTCAACGGTAATGGTAATTGCGTCAACACCAAATAGCGTGCTTCCAAATGTTTTTACCAACATGAGAAAATATTTAAGAAAAAAACAGAATCCCTATTGCCTATTCTATTAATTTGTAATTATACTTGTTCAGGACACCGTCCAAACTTGACCGTGAACCAGAAATGTGTTCCTTCGTCGGTTTTACTGCTAAAATCCATATCACCACCCATAAGTTGAGCTAAATTTTTAGCTACAACTAAACCTAAGCCACTTCCGCCAAATTTTTTTGTAATCTTTTGATTGAGTTGAGAAAAAGGCTTAAATAAATCGCTTTTTTCATCTTCCGAGATGCCAATGCCGTTATCCGACACACTAGTTCTAATTATAAAATAATCGTCAGTTTCTTTTACTATATCAACCTTTAATTGGATTAAATCGTTGTTAGTGAATTTATTGGCATTTCCAACCAGATTTAAAAGGATTTGTTTATATCGAAGCGAATCGCCTAAAATAAATTCAGGTATATTAGAATCATATCTTAATTCAATTTTGTTTGCCTGAGCTTTACATTGGGCTTTATTCGATTTTATAATTAGCTGTAATTCTTCGCTTAATTGAACCGGTTCATTAACAGTTTTTAAAGCAAATGATTCCATTTTACTCAGATCGAGCAAATCGTTAATCAGATTATTCATATGGTTAGCCGAAAAACCAATCATTTCCATACGCTCCATCCATTCTTCTGAAAGTTCCGTAGGATCCATCAAATCAACAATACCTATAATAGCGCTGAGTGGATTACGTATTTCATGACTTATTTTGGCTAGAAACATCATCTTTTCGTCTTTAGCACGATTTGCCTCATTTTTTGCTGTTTCAAGCTCTAAACGAGATCTTTCGAGTTGCAGAAAAACTTTAACCTTGGATTCAAGGATTTTCATGTTTACCGGTTTTACAATATAATCAACTGCTCCGGTCTTATAACCTTTAAATATGCTGCTATCATCGAAATATACTGCCGAAATAAAAATAATTGGAGTAAAACGATTCATTTTCGCTTTTTGAATAAGCTTTGCCAATTCAAAACCATTCATTTCGGGCATGTGAACATCCAAAATAAGCACTGCAAAATCGTATTGTTGTGTTAGATTGTAAGCTTCAAGCGAACTCGTTGTTGAAAATATCTCGGCATCGAGGTGTTTAATACTTCCGGAAATTCTCAATACATTCTCCGGTAAATCATCAACAATCAATATTCGAGGTTGGGTGGGCGTTTCCATAATGCGAATTTAATCTATTTCAAAGATACAGAATTTATTATTAATTCTACTAATTTTGAATTAGATAGAAAGATTTATTCTATATTCAATTATGAAGATGCGTGTTTAAAACGACGATGCGACCATAAATAATGTTCCGGGTTTTCACTGATAGCAACTTCCAGCAAACGAATATACTCATTAGTAATCCATTGTGGTGAATTTTTTTGCGATTCAGATGTTATGGGAATAAAATTTATAATGTAACGGCTTCTTTTTGTTTTACGCGTATGTGCAAAAAACACTGATTGATTATATTTTATAGCATAAGCTTCCGGCCCAAAAAAGAAAGGAACATCTTGCCCAAAAAAGCGACTTCGAAAACTATAATTCGATGGCGGCGATTGATCTGCAACCAAGAAATTTATAAACTGTATTTTTTGTTCCACATTTGTTTTTATTTCATCAGAAATTAATGCTGCCGATACAGCTTTACAGCCAAAACGCTCTCTGTTACTTTTCATCATTCTATTAAAGAAAGAATTGCTTAATGGGGCATAAGCGGCAAAATTTTTGACTTCAGTATAAAGTGCGAATGCAAAAATAGACTCCCAATTTCCCATATGTCCCGGAAGAATCATAATATTTTTCTGTTTTTTTAATTCTTCTTCAATAAGTTCAGGATTTGAATAGTGGAATATTTTTTTTGCCTTCTCAGGAGAAAGGCTTGTAAGCTTAAAAGTTTCTAATAAAACATCGGCAAAATGTCGGGTAAACTTTCTAGCAATTATTTTGTTTTCGATAAGTGTATTTGAAGGGAAGGTGATGGCCAAATTACTTAATATCACCTTTCTACGATACTTAACAACATAATAAAGTAATAAATAGAAAATATCGGAAATTATATATAAACACCAAAAAGGCATTCGCGAAAGCAACTTAATAAACGCAAAAACAATTTTATAAGTCATGCTAGATATTTAATCAGAACTATGATTTAGTTTGCTTTATTCAATTTTTGTCGGACGCCCTCCAGCATAGTCTCTGTTAGCTTTGGCAAATCAAATTTGTATTTTAAACCCCAATCGGCTTTTGCCACACTATCATCGATACTTGCAGGCCAGGAGTCGGCAATGGCTTGTCGGAAATCAGGTTTATAATCGATTTCAAATTCAGGAATATGCTTTTTTATCTCTGTAGCTAACTCTTTGGGATCGAAGCTGATACCAGCCACATTATAGCTGGAATGAAGACTTAAGTTTTCTTCATCGGCTTCCATTAAATCGATAGTAGCTTTTATTGCATCTTCCATAAACATCATAGGCAGTTTAGATTCTTCAGATAAAAAAGAAGTATATTTACTTTCTCGCACAGCATCGAAGAAAATTTCGACAGCATAATCAGTTGTTCCACCACCGGCTTCGGTTTTAAATGATATTAGACCGGGGTATCTTATGCTTCTAACATCAACGCCAAATCTATTATAATAATATTCTATCCATCGTTCGCCGGCAAGTTTACTAATTCCATAAACCGTATTAGGCTCTGTAATAGTGTATTGTGGAGTATTAAAACGTGGCGTTGATGGCCCAAAAACGGCAATAGAGCTTGGCCAGAATATTTTTTTTATTGCATCTACTTCTTTAGCCAATTCTAAAATATTCATTAATGAGCGCATATTTATATCCCAGGCTTGTAATGGAATTTTCTCCGCATTACCTGATAAAACTGCTGCTAAATGGTAAATCTGAGTGATTTTATGACGAATTACAAAATGAATTAGTCTATTGCTATCCAAAACATCCAGAATTTCGAACGGACCGCCACTCATAACATCATCAGGCGCTTGTTTTATATCGGTGGCAAAAACTTGCTGTGCTCCATAACGTTCGCGAAGTGCAATAACTAATTCTGATCCAATTTGTCCGGCTGCGCCAATTACCAAAATATTATCCATGTTTTTATTTTTTTATAAACTGATTGTTTTAAAACCCATAAGCTCTTCCTTCAAACTTATCAATAGGCACTTTTATTAGTTGTACTTCTTCGAGTGAAGGTTTACTGAATTTGAAATTTATTGGAGAATAATTTTTCATAAATTGATGGAACAGAGCTTCTTTTTCAGAAATATCATCAATAAATTCCACTTTCCCATACGCTAAAACCGAACGATATTTCATGCTCCAACTACAAGCTATATCTTCGTTTTGCCAGCGTAATTGATGGTCGGTGCTGAAAACAATACAGACATTGAGATTGTTTTTTAGAATGTCGATTTTTTTTCCTTGTTTTGCTCCGTGTAATAAAATAGTATTATCGGCAAAACCGAAATTCATTGGAATTACATAGGGTTTGTTTTCTTTATCGACCATAGAAACATAACAAACATTACAATTTTGAATGATATCCAAAATATCGCGAGGGTTATCCAGAGTTCTGTTTTTCATATTTATCGAATAAATTCGTAGAGCAAAAATACTAAACTCAACGGTATTGTTTTGGACTTTGTGTATTTTTATTGCTTACAAATAACGCTTATGGGCTGGAAATGTTTCTTGTTGCTCAACCCATAATAGCATTCCGGAAATATCCGGTAAATTATTTATCAGCATACGCACGATAGAGAGTCATAAAAACAATATTATGCGCAAAATTAATCTTCGCACAAAGGTTGACTTGGTAAAGTTTGCGATTAGGAATAATTTGATACAGC
Organism: uncultured Draconibacterium sp.; assembly: GCA_964616585.1. Lineage (GTDB taxonomy): Bacteria > Bacteroidota > Bacteroidia > Bacteroidales > UBA12170 > UBA12170. The sequence goes on along the minus strand of CAZTST010000002.1, from coordinate 6,275 downwards.
TTTAATTTTTTGCTGCACTTGTTAAGTTTACTTAATTTATTAATAGTTTTTGAGCTATCGATTAAACATACTTAATCTTAGAAACTGTCTAAAATTCTTTTTTATGAATTTTGTACATTATTAATTTTGGTGCGTTTTGGTGTTTCTTAGTAAGAATGTTAAATATGAATATTGGAGTGAAAACAATAATGCAAAAACTTACTCCACCGTAACACTCTTAGCCAAATTCCTTGGCATATCAACAGCACAACCACGCTGAACAGCAATATGATACGCTAATAATTGCAAAGGAATGCTGGCCAATAAAGGAACAAGCATTTCTTCGGTTTCCGGAATTTCTATAACATAATCTGCCAAGCGTTTCACTTCAGTATCGCCTTTTGTTACAATGGCAATAATAACTCCTTTTCGTGCTTTTATTTCTTGTATATTGCTGACTACCTTTTCATAAGTTCCTTTATTTGTAGCCACAATAACAACCGGCATATTTTCATCGATAAGAGCGATAGGACCATGTTTCATTTCTGCGGCAGGATAACCCTCGGCATGTATATATGAAATTTCTTTTAGCTTAAGAGCACCTTCCAGAGCTACCGGAAAATTATATCCTCTGCCTAAATATAAGAAATTACGTGCATTTATAAACTTCTTAGAAATTTCCATCACTTTTTCGTTTACCAGAAGAGTTTCTTTAACTTTAGAAGGAATTTCTTCTAATTCGTGCAAAATATGATGAAAACGAGAACGTTCGATGGTACCACGCATTTTAGCCAAACGCAAAGCCATAAGGGTAAGAACTGCTACTTGCGCTGTAAAAGCTTTAGTTGATGCAACTCCAATTTCAGGACCTGCATGAGTATAACTTCCTGCGTGAGTTTCTCTGGCAATGCTTGATCCTACTACATTACATATTCCTATAATTGTCGCACCTTTTTCTTTTGCCATACGAATAGCAGCCAAAGTATCAGCTGTTTCGCCTGATTGCGAGATTGCAATTACTATATCACCTTCATTAATTATAGGATTACGATAACGGAATTCAGAACCATATTCCACCTCAACCGGAATACGTGCAATATCTTCAAATAGATATTCTCCAACAAGAGCAGCATGCCATGAAGTGCCACAAGCAACCATAATAATTCGCTGAGCAGCCGCCATTTTATCTTCGTATTCGGAAATTCCACCCAGCCTAATCGTCTCATGTTCAATACGTAAACGGCCACGCATACTATCACGGATAGAATGTGGCTGCTCATAAATCTCTTTCATCATAAAATGATCAAAACCGCCTTTTTCAATGGCGGTCAGATTCATTTCTAATTCTTGAATATATGGAGTTTTCTCCTGATCGGCAATTGTAATAATTCGCATATCACCATAACGAGGAATAATTGCTATTTCCTCATCGTTGAGATAAACTACGCTTTTGGTATATTCAATTAGAGGAGTGGCATCAGAAGCAATAAAATGTTCATTTTCACCAATTCCTACAACAAGCGGGCTTCCTTTACGGGCGGCAATTAAAAGGTCATTATCGCCTTTAGCCATTATTACAATTGCATATGCGCCTACCACCTGATTCAATGCAATACGCACAGCTTCAACAAGGTCAAGTCCTTCACTTTGTTGTACATCTTCAATCAGATGTATAAGGACTTCTGTATCAGTTTCGCTAATAAAATCATGTCCGCGCGATTGCATTTCTTCACGCAAAGAGGCATAATTTTCTATGATTCCGTTATGAATCATTGCCAGAGTTTTATGCTGCGAATAATGCGGATGAGCATTTATTTGATTAGGTTCTCCATGAGTAGCCCATCGAGTATGACCTATTCCAATATTGCCTGTTTTATTTTCTCCAACAATACTTGCTTCGAGATCCTTTACACGACCGATATTTTTAAACAATCTTAAATCGCCGTTCGACAATGCTATTCCGGCGCTGTCATAACCTCTGTATTCTAATCTTTTTAATCCTTTGATAAGGATAGGATAAGCATCTCTAGGACCAATGTATCCAACAATTCCACACATATTTTTGTTTTTAAGGGGATAAATTATTGCGTTTTAATTTATTGTGCCAGTAATTTATTACACAGCAAAATTAGCAAAAAACTCCGAAATAAAAATTTCGGAAAACTAATTCCTAAATAAATACCTTCAAAAATACCATTTTATTTTCATCTAAAAGCATATTTATTTTATTGCTTTAATTTTCTATAAGATAATTTTTCTGTACTTTTAAACTGTTTTAGACATCTTATATTATTTAGGGGGGATTTTTATCGAATAAAAAAAACACCATGATAAAGCATTATACAATTCCAATTTTTATTCCGGAGATGGCCTGCCCTTTTAAATGTGTTTTTTGCGATCAACGTAAAATTTCCGGTTCTGCCAAAGCTCCCGGTTTTGATGAAGTTGATAAAATCATTCAAAAATATTTAAAAACTCTACCAACTGAAAAAACTAATATTGAAATCGGATTTTTTGGTGGAAATTTTACCGGAATACCAAAGGAAGACCAACGAGCTTTTTTGAGTATAGCTCAAAAATATGTTGATACTGGTAGAGCAAAATCTATTCGCCTTTCAACTCGCCCTGATTATATTTCATCAGAAATTCTTTCTCTTTTAAAAGAGTTTTCTGTTAAAACTATTGAATTAGGTGCTCAGTCTTTGGACGATGGAGTACTGATTAAATCAGGAAGAGGCCATACAGCTAAAGATGTGATTGTTAGCTCCAATTTAATTCGAGAAGCAGGCTTTAATCTAGGATTGCAAATAATGCTTGGTTTACCCGGCGACTCTCAGAAAAAATCTTTAGATACTGCCAAAAAAATTATATCTCTTCAACCAAAAGATGTACGAATATATCCTACGCTTGTAATTAAAGGAACCGAATTGGCCGAACTATTTAAAGAGGATAAATATGAACCTATGAGTTTGGAAACTGCTGTGCTTTGGACTAAAGAAATTTATCGGATTTTTGAAAATGCAGGATTAAACATTATTCGAGTCGGACTACATCCATCGGAAGAACTAAACAACAGTAAATCAATGCTTGCCGGCCCTTACCATCCTTCATTTCGCGAATTAGTTTTATCAGAATTATGGAAAGATCGTTTTTTGAATAAACTTGAATTTAAATATAACAAATCAATAATGATTTATGTAGCACAAAAAGAACTTAATCATGCTATTGGGTATGGAAGCTCTAACATTAAGTTTTTTGAAAAGAAATTTGAATCAGTAAGAATAAAAATCGATCAAAAGTTGGTTAATTATAATTTCTATGCTGATTGTTATTGATAAACGTTGCCCTGAACAAGCCAAAAAACATTTAGCTGATTTTGGGAAAGTTGTGGAATTCTTTACTCAGGACATTACTTACTCTGCTATTTCATGTCACCCCGATATATTTCTTTGTCAATCTCCTAACAGCTTAATCTGTGCGCCAAATTTACCCGATAATTATTTCTCTCTTTTTAAACAAGAAGGAATTGTTTTTGAAAAAGGTGAAAAACCGGTTGGTGATAAATTCCCGGAAACAATTTTATATAATTGCGTATTTAGCGAACAGTTTCTTATTCATAAAGCATTATATGCTGATAATCTGATTATTAAACATGCAGAACATCTCCAGATTATAGATGTTCCTCAAGCTTACACAAGATGTAATTTAATGGCTCTACCTTCGCAAATTTTTATTACTTCAGACAAAGGCATTGAAAAGAGTTTGAGAAAACAGAATTTGAATACTACTTATTTCTCTCCTGAAAAAATTCTTTTAACCGAAATGCCACACGGATTTATTGGCGGTGCTATGGGCTATAATTCCGGAAAACTTTTTGTGATAGGAAATCCTGATTATCATTCTTGGGGAAATGAGTTTAAAATATTGATTAATCAACAAGGTATTGAGATTATATCGCTTTATGATGGACCTTTTTATGATGGAGGAGGAATTTTCTTTTTGGATTAAGATTATGCAAAAGTTATATATGCATTTGCAAAAAAATTCCAAATAGTAACAAAACCAATTGCAAGCAATTTCGCAAAATAAAAATTCCATTGCAATCTGCTAACTATCATCCAAAGAATCAGAGTGTTCAGAGCTAATCCGATCATTGATATTATCAAAAACTCAGAATACTCAACCAATATCTGTGGGTTTTCGCTTTGAAAAGTCCATATTCTATTAAAAAAATAGTTGGAACTTGCAGCAATAGTAAAACCCAACGCATTAGACAAATATTTTTGAATTTTGGCCTTTTCTTTAAAAAGATAGGTAAAGCCAAAATCGATAAATATACCGGAAAAGCCTACCAAAGCAAATTTGATAAACTTATGGAAAAAAGCCTCACTAATTTGAAATAAAAGCATAGGAAAAAGAGCCGCAATTATGCGGCTCTGTGTATCTTAAAGTTTAATTAATAAAACTACTTTCTCATCATTTCTAATAACATCTACATTAACCGTTGTTCCAGTTTCCAGCTTTCCTAAACGACTCATATACTCGTATATATTGCTAACTGGCAATCCATTAATTGCTACTATTCTATCGCCTTTTTTCATTCCGGCAGCTTCGGCAGGACCTCCTTTACTAACACCATCAACGCCCAAACCATTATTTTCGCTGGAAGTAAAATTAGGCATTATGCCAAATGTAATTTTAAATCTTCTTCCACCACTTGCTCTTTGCTTTGGACCGGCTTCCCGGAAAGTCAGAATTGAATCTCTATTAATAAGATTAAGCATCAAATTATAGGAATAATCTGCAATAGATTTTGCTCCTTCTAAATTAATTCTATCAGGTTTATCTGATGGTGTATGATAATCATCGTGAGCGCCTGAGCTCAGAAAAAAGACAGGAACGTCTTTAGCGTAAAATGCTGCATGATCAGATGCTCCAAAACCTTCTGGTTGCATGCTGATTGCAAATGTAGAATCTGCATTTAAATTTCTTAGGATAGCTTCTCCTTCAAGCGAAGTTCCAGTTCCACTAATCATAATGCTATTGTCTTTCTTTAAGCGGCCAATCATATCCAGATTAACCATCGCTTTTAACTGCTTTAGTTCGAATAAAGGATTGTTTGTAAAATAGTTAGCCCCTAAAAGACCCATTTCTTCAGCTCCAAAAGCTATAACTAATACTGAACGTTTCAACTCTTTTTGTTGAGCAAGTTTTTCGGCAATTTCTATAATTCCGGCCACGCCGGATGCATTATCATCGGCACCATAATGAACTGCTACAGTATCAGGTACTCGTGAACCGGAATTCGGACCTCCTAATCCAAGATGATCCCAGTGGGCTCCAAGAACTACAAACTCATCTTTTAATTCTTTCCCTTCAATAAAAGCCAAAATATTTTGAGTTTCAACTTTCATTTGTTGAACATCGGTTGTGGCTGAAAGTAATTTGCCGATTGCAAAAGAAACAGAACTATGATTTTCGTTTAACTGTTTTTCAAGATTTTCGATTTTTTTTGTCTCCAAAAAAGCATCGGCCAATTCACGTTTAATATTAATAATAGGCAATCCGGCATTAGAAAGAGTTTTATCAAAGTTTAAACCAATAAGTTTATCGTTTTTATCAAAAACAGGTCCATTTACAAAAAGCACTCCTGCAGCTCCTTTATCTTTGGCTGTAATAACTTTATCGCGCTCTCCTGCATATTGAGCAAAAGCACTATTAGGATCATCAGGTTCAGGATCGCCCATCAGAATAAGAACCCATTTATCTTTAACATCAATATTAGCATAATCATTCCACTTAACATCTTCTGTTTCAATAGAAAAGCCATAACCAACAAATACAACTTCTGCCTCTAAGCTGGTGTTTTTAGTGTATGCAAAAGGAGCAAAATTCACATTTAAAGTGCCCATATTTTCCGCAAACTGCAAAGCATTGTTTTCGCCGGCAGTAATGGCAGTAACGACCTCAAATTTCTGAAAACCGTTATCACCTAAAAGTTCCAATCCTCCTTCAATAAAATTGTATTTAATGTAATTGGCAGCTATTTTACTTTCTTTCGTTCCCGGATATCGTCCCTTTAAAGAATCGGAAGCCAGATATTGAATATGATCTTTTAATTCTTTAATAGTTATTTTCTCTACACTACAAGAATCGAGTAAAAAAACAGCCAAAAGGCCCAGCGTGATATATTGTATTTTCCTGAACATAATCTATATATTAGTGATTAACATTTTACGAAATTACAAGAAAAATTAATGGTAGAAAAATTGAAAGAGAAAAAAAGGCTATTTTAT
>CAZTST010000001.1:40322-44533 GCA_964616585.1 uncultured Draconibacterium sp. | reverse complement strand
TCTTTTCAGGCATGTGGTATGTCTTCTCAAGTAAGCTATTTTGTTATGATGCTTTATAACAAAAGCAAAACATATTATTGAAATAGAAAAAACAATAAAAAGGAGAGTAATTAAATTGATGCTAAACAAGGTAATAAGAATGGTACTTGAAATTACAAAAATAAATAACCTAAGAAATGAAATACGATTTAATATCTTACTTAGCTTAAGTAATTTGGCATCATATATTTTTATATTATCTCTATAAATTTTCATTGCTTTTCAACTTAAAACACCCCTGAATATTCAAATACCGTGATAGCTAATCTTCAATATGGTATATAACATTTGTTAACCCACAATTTGTTGTTATATCAGATATAGCAACAGTTATCAATTATTTGATTTATAAATACAAAATTTTATAGCATGATAATAATGCAAAACAAATCTTCTTTATTTCGTATTTAAAAAATTAATTTACTCAAGTGTAAAAAATATATTATTCATTGAGTCATAATTTTTTAATTAATTGACTTCCAATGAATATGCATAAACCTACATATTCCTCCTATATTGCCCACCAATTTCAAATAAAGCTCCGGTAATCTGACCAATTGAACATTTTTTTGTTGTCTCCATCAAAGTCTCAAAAATATTTCCATTCTTGCGAGCAGTTTCTTTTAACTCATTAATCAAAATCTGAGCATCATCTTTAAAAGTTGTATGTAATTGCTCAAGCATATTAATCTGATATTCTTTCTCTTTTGAAGTAGCACGAATTACTTCCTGCGGAACTAATGTTGGTGAACCTTTTGAGTTTAGGAAAGTATTTACGCCCATAATAGGCAATTCGCCACTATGTTTCATCTTTTCATAAGTGAGACTTTCTTCCTGGATTTTGGAACGCTGATACATAGTTTCCATGGCGCCTAACACTCCACCTCTTTCAGTAATTCTATCAAATTCAGCCATAACTGCTTCTTCAACCAAATCGGTTAATTCTTCAATAATAAAAGAACCTTGCAGTGGATTTTGATTTTTGGCTAAACCTAATTCATGATTGATAATCAACTGTATAGCCATCGCTCTGCGAACAGATTCTTCTGTTGGAGTTGTAATTGCTTCGTCATAGGCATTGGTATGCAATGAGTTACAATTATCGTAAATTGCATATAAAGCTTGAAGTGTTGTGCGTATATCGTTAAAATCAATTTCCTGTGCGTGTAATGATCTGCCTGAAGTTTGAATATGATATTTAAGTTTTTGAGAACGTTCGTTGGCTTTAAATTTGAGTTTCATCGCTTTTGCCCAAATTATGCGTGCAACACGACCAATTACCGAGTATTCTGCATCAATTCCATTGCTAAAAAAGAAGGAAAGATTAGGTGCGAATTTATTGATATTCATCCCTCGCGAAACATAATATTCAACATAGGTAAAACCGTTTGCCAAAGTTAATGCCAATTGTGTAATTGGATTAGCACCAGCTTCTGCTATATGATAACCCGAAATGGAAACACTGTAGAAATTATTAATGCTCTGATCTATAAAGTACTGTTGAACATCGCCCATCAGTTTCAAAGAAAAATCGGTGGAATAAATACAGGTATTTTGTGCCTGATCTTCCTTTAAAATATCTGCCTGAACAGTTCCGCGAACAGTTGTAAGAGTTTCTGTCTTTATTCTTTCGTAAACATCTTTTGGCAAAACCATATCGCCGGTAATGCCAAGTAACATTAAGCCAAGACCGTTATTTCCTTCAGGAAGTTTTTCCTGATAAGCAGGACGATTATTGCCTTTTGCTTTGTAAATGGATTTAATTTTAGCCTCGACTTCTTTTTCAAGGCCATTTTCTCTAATATAAAGCTCACACTGTTGATCGATAGCGGCATTCATAAAATAGCCAACCATAATAGGCGCAGGTCCATTTATAGTCATTGAAACTGAGCACATTGGATCGGCAAGATTAAAACCTGAATAAAGTTTTTTTGCATCGTCTAAACAAGCAACGGAGACTCCTGAATTACCAACTTTTCCATAAATATCAGGACGACGATCAGGATCTTCGCCATAAAGTGTTACAGAGTCGAAAGCCGTAGATAAACGTTTTGCCGGCAGACCGTGCGAAACATAATGAAAACGTTTATTTGTTCGCTCAGGGCCACCTTCGCCTGCAAACATACGAGTTGGATCTTCACCTTCACGTTTAAAAGGAAAAACACCTGCAGCAAAAGGAAATTCTCCCGGAACATTTTCTAATAAATTCCATCTTAAAATATCGCCCCAAGCTTTGTATTTCGGAAGTGATATTTTATTGATATCCAGACCTGAAAGTGTTTTGACTTTAGTGTCGATTTTAATTACTTTATTCCGAACTTTATAAGAATACTCAGGATTATTATATTGCTCTGTTTTTGCCGGCCAATTTTCTATAATTAATTTATTTCGAGCATCCAAATCAAGTTGGAGTGTTTCATAATTTTCTTGTAAAGTACTTATGGTCAATTCGTTTGACTTATTATTTTGAAGTTCTGTTGTGGCAAGTTTAAGTCCATAAAGTCGATGTGCAATATCAGATTGCTCTTCAACCCATTGATTGTAGTTTCTAATTGTTTCTGAAATTTCTGAAAGATAACGAGTTCGATTTGGTGGAATAATATAATTCTTTTCTGGTACAATTTTATCTTTAATAAGATGAGAAACAAATTTACCGGGCACTAACTCATTCACTTTTAGCATTATTGCTTTATACAATTCAACAATACCAGGATCGTGAAAAGATGAAGCAACTGTTCCATAAACAGGCAAATCTTCAGGTTTGGCATCCCAAAGATGGTGATTACGAGTATATTGTTTTTTTACATCGCGAATGGCATCCAAAGCACCTCTTTTATCGAATTTATTTAAAGCGATAAAATCGGCAAAATCGAGCATGTCAATTTTTTCCAACTGAGTTGCAGCTCCATATTCAGGAGTCATAACATATAAACTAAGATCGCTATGTTCTGTAATCTCAGTATCTGATTGGCCGATTCCCGAAGTTTCTAAAATAATCAAATCGAAATTTGCATTTTTAACAATACAAAGAGCATCGTGTACATAACGCGACAAAGCAAGATTTGCCTGTCGAGTTGCCAATGAACGCATATAAACTCTTGGATTATTGATGCTGTTCATGCGAATTCTATCGCCAAGCAAAGCGCCACCACTTTTGCGTTTGGAAGGATCTACAGAGATAATGGCAATTGTTTTATCTTCAAAATCTTCCAAATAACGACGAACTAATTCATCAACCAAAGAAGATTTTCCGGAACCGCCTGTTCCGGTAATTCCGATAACAGGTGTGCTTATATTTTTGCAATTTGCCTGTGTTTCAATAAATTGAGCATTAAATTCTTCAGGATAATTCTCAGCTGCAGAAATAAGTTGTGCGATATGGTGCTTGTCTTGATTTTCTATTTTATTGATATCCACCAGAATACCTTTTCCCGTAGGAAAATCGGCTTGTTCCAATAAATCGTTTATCATTCCCTGCAAACCCATCGTTCTTCCATCATCAGGAGAATAGATACGCTTGATTCCATAGTTTTGTAATTCTTCAATTTCAGTAGGAAGAATTACACCTCCACCTCCACCAAAAAGTTTAATATGCCCACAATTTTGCTCCTTTAGAAGATCGAACATATATTTGAAAAATTCGATATGACCACCTTGATATGAAGTTATCGCGATAGCTTGAGCATCTTCTTGAATGGCACAATCAACAATTTCCTGAACTGATCTGTTATGCCCGAGATGAATTACCTCAGCTCCAGAAGATTGAATGATACGACGCATCACATTAATGGCCGCATCGTGACCATCAAATAATGATGCGGCAGTAATTATTCGAATATGGTTTTTTGGTTGATAGGCTGGTTTTGGAATCATCTTTATTGTTTTTTATTTAAATTTTGATGCGCAAAATTTAATATGCAAACATAATAAAATGCACGCATTTCATCAAAAAAAAATAATGAAGATTAACTCATCTCGGTTGTAAGCTCATCTCGACTTCGCTCGATGAGCGGGTGTGCCCTGAGTAAAATCGATAGGTGTGGAGTCGATGGTGCGCTTGGTTAACTCATCTCGACTTCGCTCGATGAGCGGATGTGCACCCTGAGCAAAATCGATGGGTGTGGAGTCGATGGTGCGCTTGGTTAACTCATCTCGACTTCGCTCGATGAGCG
>CAZTST010000001.1:39673-40222 GCA_964616585.1 uncultured Draconibacterium sp. | reverse complement strand
GATGTGCACCCTGAGCAAAATCGATGGGTGCACCCTGAGCGAAGTCGAAGGGTGCTGAAAAAATTGCTTAAATGTCAGTTTATTTTCCCAATAAAAATTGTAGGCGGGAAGATCGAAGTCGATAAGAACGCCTGCGAAGGTAGTGGCTTTTGTTTTGACATTTAGCAAAAACAGGTAACTTTTCAGGTGTATTATTAATCAGCGCTTCTTTCTTATTTCTGCTCCAATTCTGTACTTGTTTTTCTCTGTAGAATGCTTTATCTATTCTCTGAAATTCTTCGAAATACACTAATTCCACAGGCAAATGTTTTCGAGTAAAATTTGCACCTTCTCCAGTTTGGTGTTGCCTTAAACGACGTTCAAGATTTATTGTGCTTCCGGTATAATAAGCGCCATTTGAACAAAGTAAAATGTACATATAACCTTTCATAGTTTTTTATCTTGGTTTATGAACTCATTTCAACATAGCTCATCTCGACTTCGCTCGATGAACAATCTCGACTTCGCTCGATGAACAATCTCGACTTCGCTCGATGAACAATCTCGACT
>CAZTST010000001.1:0-39573 GCA_964616585.1 uncultured Draconibacterium sp. | reverse complement strand
TTCGCTCGATGAACAATCTCGACTTCGCTCGATGAACAATCTCGACTTCGCTCGACGAGCGGGTGCACCCTGAGCGGAGTCGAAGGGTGCAAAGTCTATGGATACGATGTCTAAGATTAATTCTAAATCAACAAACTAAAATACAACAAAATACTGTCTTTATGCTATAAAAAAACATTAAACATCATAGTTATATTTAAGTTTAAAGGTGCTGATTCTAATTAGTTTAGCTAATTCTCCTATAGCATAGTTGCAACGTACTAATAAAAATGAGTTTGAACTATCGGTTGCCAAAACTTATGATAATCATCATTTTTCGCTCCAAAACATACATCTTCGAAAATACATCTGCTATGAGTTTCCAAAACAAGAGCTCGTGTTAAAGTGCAAGGTGTTTTTTCGCAAACATGATTTCGACATAATGTTGCTTCATTACAACAACTTCTTCCTAAAGTATAGAAAACATCGTTCATTTTAAATAAATGATAATCAGATATTTCAGCAATAATTTTCATCGCATTTATGCAAGCTTTTCTAAGAGCTTGGTCATCAGAAATTGTTTGCCGTTTTTGTAATTTAGTTTTTAATTCTTCGTTATTAACTTCTATACATCCGGTTCTAAGCAATACTCTTTGCATATGATAATCCATAATTGGAATCACATTTATTAGTTGGTCAAGATTTACTAATCCTGCATCTGCAATTAATTTTAAGAATACACCTGATTTTTTTTGAAGAGGATCAGAATAAGCTTCAAATAAACGAAATTGTGAATATAAATTCTCCGCGTTTTGATTTGATTTCCAATCATTTTGATTGAAAATGTTTTCTACTTTTCCATCGAAATGTTTATTCAACTTTTTAGCCATATCCAACCATAAATCGGCTCGCTCTTCCAGATTGTCGAGTGTGCATTTTTCCGGAATATTATCTTCGGCAAAAAAAGGTTTTATTCTTTGGATTAATTTATGACGAGATAATTTTACTATTTCATTGGAATTGAGAAGATAAGGATCGTTTTTAAGGATATCTAAAAAACCATATTCCATAAAATCCCAACCAAAAAGATTTAATTTAGGATTGGCTAAATTATAGGTTTGGTGACAAATACCCACTGCATAAAAATGCATCGCCATTTTCAAAGGCGAATGGATTTGGACAAAATCGCGTTCGTAAAACGATGGTTTGAATTCCAGTGTTTTTACGATTTTTCCAATTTTTTTAGATTGCTCAGTATTTACGGAAATCATATATTTGACTTAATATGTCTAAACCAATCTGTTCAAAATAGAAAATTGATATTGGTGAATAATCCTGATTAGAGTTTGTTATTATTAATTATTCCATAATACAATGTCTCTTAAAATTCTTATTCGCCGCTGTCCTATATGCTTCGCTCCAATAACAAAAAGGCAGCTTTTTTCTATAATTTTCTTATCCTAGGGTTACGTTCGTGCTTCACTTCACCCTAAGCTATTATATATCGCGCTTTCAGCGCTTTCTTATTCTTTTGCCTTTATTTTTTGTAGCGGCAATTTATATCTTCTAATTCCATCATATTGATAAAAAGCATTGGCAACAGCCGCTGCAGTTGGAACCAATCCAATTTCTCCAACACCTTTTGCTCCATAAGGGCCAACCGCATCGGTAACTTCAACTCCTTTTACCACAATTTCCGGCATATGATGAGCACGCAAAACGCCGGCATCTTTCAATTTAAAACTTTTTGGAAATCCATTTTCCATTGGAAAATTTTCTGAAGTAGCATAACCCAAGCCCATATGAACGGCTCCTTCAATTTGACCTTGGAATAAAATTGGATTCATGATTTTTCCTGCATCGTGTGCAGCAACTACTTTTTTTATCGAGCCATCATCATTTAAAACAACTAATTGAGCTGCATAACCATAAGAATAATGAGTGATTGATTTTTTTGTTTTATCACCTGGTTTTGTTGTCCAATCAACAATAAATTCTCCGAAATAAGAATTTCCTGCAAGCGCAGCTAAAGAATTTGTTTCCAGGGCTTTATTAATTTTTTTTGAAGCATCGATAATTGCATTTCCAAGAAGAGCAGTTGCTCGTGAGGATGTTGTCATTCCGGTAGGAATTTCTAAAGATGTATCTACCACAACATCAATAATTTCAGCTTTTAATCCTGTTTCCTGACAAAGTGTTTGAATTGCCATATTATGAATTCCCTGACCCATTTCGGTCCAACCGTGATGGATTACAATTTTATTTACCGATTCAATTTGGATTATCGTTTTACTTTCATCTATCATACCATTTCCAACGCCGGAATTTTTTATTGCACAGGCTAAACCGGTAAATTTATTTTTGTAGAAATCATCCTTAATAGCCTCTAAAGAAGCTCTAATACCAACTCCTTTTTCTAATACTTGTCCGGTAGATGTACTTAAGCCTTCCGTTAATGCATTATCATATCTAAATTGCCATCGATTGAATCCTCCTTTCTCGCATAGTTCATCAACCAAACTTTCTAGTGCAAAAGCAACTTGATTTGCTCCAAAACCACGCATTGCACCGCAGGGAATATTATTTGTATAAACTGCAATTGCTTCAATATCAACATTTGGGACATAATACCCACCTGTTGCGTGACCAGCCACTCGCTCCATTACTTTATCTCCAACCGATGCATAAGCTCCCGTATCTCCAACTGCATAAAGCTTGATGCCTGTAAGTTTGCCTTTTTTGTTAGCAGTTAATTGCATATCCATAAAAACCGGATGACGTTTTGGGTGCATTCGAATAGAGTCTTCGCGGCTAAGATGCAGTTTAACAGATTTTTGAAGTAAATATGCAAATAATGCCACATGACCTTGAACTGTTAAATCTTCTTTTCCTCCAAAACCACCGCCTGTAGGAACTAAAGTTATTTGAACTTGTTCTTCATTGATATCCAGAATTTTAGAAATTAGTTTACGCTCAACATAAATTCCTTGTCCACCCGAAAAAATATGAACTCCATCATCAGAAGGACTTGCAATTGCAGTTTCTGTTTCCAGAAAAGCATGTTCAATTCGTTGAGTTTCAAATTTTCCGCTTGCGATAAAATCAGCCTCTTTTTCTATTTCTGTAAATTGTTTACCAAGCCTAATATTAGTTTTTGAAAGCACGTTTTCTTTGTCGGAATGAACTTTTACAGATTTATTATAAATGGCCAAATGCATATTTGTAATAGGTTCAAAAACATCGTAATCCACTTGAATTAATGCAGTTGCTTTCCGTGCAATATACTCTGTTTCAGCAACAACTCCTGCAATAACATCACCAATATAATTTGTTGTATCGCCACAAGGAATCATCAATGGCCAATCAGGATAAATCAAACCCGTTTTTAAAGCACCCGGAACATCTTTAGCTGTAAAAATTCTAATAACTCCGGGAAGATTTTCAGCTTCAAACTTATTGATTGAAATTATTTTAGCTCTTGGATGATCACTAAACCGCAAGGCTGAATAAAGCATACCATCGAAGTGCATATCATTTACAAAATGACGTTTTCCTAAAGCGGTTTCCAGACCTTGATATTTGGGTAAAGATTGACCAATTCCTTTCTGCTCAAAATCGAGATTTGAAGCAATATTTTGATTCAATAAATTAGCTGCATGTTCAATACCTTCAACTATTTTTACATAACCGGTGCAGCGACAAAGATGTGGTTTTAAACCTTTAAGTATTTCATCTTTAGCTGGTTGTTGTATATTTTTTAGTAAAACATTGGTAGTCATTATAATGCCTGGTGTACAAAACCCACATTGCACGGCTCCTTTTTCAACAAAAGCTCCTGCTATAGTTTCAGCACGTTTTGTGTCAATTCCTTCGAGAGTTAATATATCCGCATCTTTGAGCTTTGATAATTTTGTACGACAAGCCAATTTTGCTTTTCCATCGATATTCACCATGCAGGCACCACAAGTTCCTTGACCGGAACATCCATCTTTGGCCGAAGTTATATGTAAATCATCACGCAAGTACGACAAAAGACTTTTGTCTTTATCTCCCTTATAATGAATTGATTGTCCGTTTATTTGAAATTTGAGCATCTGTTTTGCATTCTTTCTTTTAGGATTGCAAAATACAAAGAAAAATTGGAAATGAAATTATGATTTTAGCTAAGTGAAATTAAAAAATGTCAAATTTTAATCAGGCTTTGTATTAATCATTTTTATTTTAAAACGCAGACCGGCAACAATTAAAGTGGTGAGCGGACTTAAATAGTTGAAAACAGCATAAGGAAGATAGCTTAATGTGTCAACACCCAAAACTCCTGATTGGTATGCTCCACAAGTATTCCATGGAACCAAAACGGAAGTTACGGTACCGGAATCTTCAAGCGTTCTGCTCAGGTTTTCAGGAGCCAATCCTTTTTCTTTGTAGGCATCGGCAAACATACGGCCGGGGACTACAATAGCTAAATATTGATCGGAAGCTGTAAGGTTTAACGTAATACAACTTGCTACGGTACTGGCAAATAAACCAAAAATAGATGTTGCCATTTTTAATAGTGAACTGCTTATTTTTGACAAGGCGCCAATGGCTTCCATCACACCGCCAAAAACCATGGCGCAAATAATTAACCAAATGGTTGGTAGCATACCGGCCATTCCTTTGGCCACAAACAGGTCTTTCAGAATGAGATTGCTTGTGTCGATAGTTGTTTGAACAGTAATCGAATCCATTATTACCCGATAAATGCTTTGAAAATTGAGTGTTTGCATTCCGCTAATTTCCAGCAACAGAGGCATCTGGAAGATGAGAGCAAAGATTGCACCTGCAATTGTTCCAGCCAGCAATGCAATTAAAGGTTCCGTTTTCAAAACAATTAATAATATCACCAATCCCGGCACAAGGAATAACCAGCCATTTATTTCAAATGTTTGTTTAATTGCTAATGAGATATCGCTAACATTGGCTTCTCCAACAATATCCATATTCAAACCTAAAATAATGAATATCAATATAGTAACGATATAAGTAGGAATTGTGGTAATCATCATATACCTAATGTGAGTAAATAGATCAGTTCCGGCCATAGCTGGAGCCAGATTTGTAGTATCTGACATAGGTGACATTTTATCGCCAAAATATGCACCTGATAATACAGCTCCGGCGACCATTGCTTCAGGAAAACCCAATGCTCCTCCAATTCCCATAAATGCGATTCCAATAGTTGCAGAGGTTGTCCATGAACTTCCTGTTGCAACAGAAATAAATGAACTTATAAGCACTGTTGCAGGTAAGAAAATACTTGGATTCAAAATTTGCAATCCATAATATATCATCGCCGGAATTATTCCACTAATCAACCAAGTTCCTGCCAGAGAGCCAACCATTAAAAGTATCAATATGGCTCCACTGGTAGATTTTAGATTTTCGCTTACAGCACTAATCATTTTTTTGTAGGATACTTTATTATAGAAACCCACGACTGCTGCCACAGCTCCTCCAAGTAAAAGTATAAACTGATTGCTGCCACTCAAAGCATCGCTTCCATATACATAAACATTAAATGCCAGCATTCCGATAAGGATAATTACAGGAAGGATGGCTTCCCAGAGTTTTAGGTTCGTTTTTTCCACAGCAAATTGGTCAGTTAATCAAAAAAATGAGCGTAAGAATACGGATAATTCTTTAGGACTCAAAAAAAATAAAGAAACAAATAGTAATTAATATTTGGTTTTTGGAAAGTTTAATCAAAAATTGAAACTAATTTGATTGATATGCAATTATTTGCAAAACTTAAGATGAGGTTGCTTAAAGACGTAAAGATTTTTTATTTATACTCTTCAAAAAGATAAAAAACTATTTCTTCGGAACGCTCATAGTCTTTTTCATCCACAAATACTTTTCCAGCATTGTAGGTATCGGCTGCTGCAAATCCTGCCATTGAACTTTCCATTAGGAAGTCGCGAACAATGCACTCAATTCCATTCTCGTGTAAAACACTTTTTAAATAGTTAGCATTTAGGATAGTTCCTACAAATACGCATTCGATGTTTAGATTATTCATTTCTACTAAAAAATTTTCTTTAAAGATAATGAAATTTAAAGTGCTATTTCAAGGATTGTCGGCTTTTTTTGACTTTTATTGGAGATTGTTCATAAAGCATTCCAGACTATTTTAAAGATAAACTATCTTTTATTGACCTTAATCTATTCTCTTTGGCAAAGCTATTACCGGGCTTCTAACCTGCATTCATATTGATTTGATTTCATAAAACTTAGCTTTGCAAAATGCAAAATTTGCTTACTTTTGCGCTTCAAAATAAATTTGGACAATAATGGAAATTCCTTCAAGATATAGCCCTCTGGAAATAGAAGAAAAATGGTATAAATTCTGGCTAGATAAAAACTACTTTCATTCAGAACCTGATGATAGAGAGCCATTTACCATAGTAATTCCGCCGCCAAATGTTACAGGTGTTTTACATATGGGTCATATGCTCAATAATACAATTCAAGATGTTTTAGTTCGCAGAGCACGAATGCAAGGAAAAAATGCCTGTTGGATTCCCGGTACGGATCATGCTTCAATTGCAACAGAAGCCAAAGTAGTTAATCATTTGAAAGATAAAGGCATAGATAAATCCATATTAAGTCGAGATGAATTTTTGGAATATGCCTGGGAATGGAAAGAAAAACATGGTGGAATTATACTCGAACAACTGAAAAAACTTGGTGCCAGCTGCGATTGGGAAAGAACAAAATTTACAATGGATCCTGATCTATACGATTCTGTTATTGATGTTTTTATCGATTTGTATAATAAAGGTTTAATTTATCGTGGAGTTCGCATGGTAAATTGGGATCCAAAAGCATTAACAGCGCTTTCTGATGAAGAAGTAATCCATAAAGAAATAAAATCCAAACTCTATTATATTCGTTATCAGATTGAAGGTGAGAATGATAATTGGGTAACAATTGCTACTACACGACCTGAAACTATTTTAGGCGATACAGCTGTTTGTGTGCATCCTGACGATGAACGTTTTTATCATTTAAAAGGAAAACGTGTTTTAGTTCCTTTGATAAATCGCTCAATTCCAATTATTCAGGATGAATATGTTGACATGGAATTTGGAACCGGTTGTTTGAAAATAACTCCTGCTCACGATATTAATGATTATAATATTGGTTTAAAATACAAACTCAATACTATTGATATTTTTAATGATAATGGAACTTTAAACGAATCGGCCGAAATTTTAATTGGCAAAGATCGATTTGTAGCTCGAAAAGAAATTTGTATTGAATTAGAAGAAAAAGGTTTTCTTGTAAAAAAGGAAGATTATAATAATAAAATTGGATATTCTGAAAGAACTGACGCTGTAATAGAACCTAAGCTTTCCTTGCAATGGTTTATGAAAATGGAAGATTTGGCAAAACCTGCTTTGGAAGTCATTATGAACGATACTATTCAGTTTCATCCACCCAAAATCAAAAATACTTACAAACATTGGATGGAGAATGTAAAAGACTGGTGTATTTCTCGACAGTTATGGTGGGGACAACGTATTCCTGTTTATTATCTTCCGAATAATGAAATGCTTGTGGCCAAAACGGCTGAAGAAGCTTTACAAAAAGCCAAGGAAACTTATCCTGAACTCAAGAATCTTGAACTTGCTGATTTAAAGCAAGATGAAGATGTTTTAGATACCTGGTTTTCTTCATGGCTTTGGCCAATATCTGTTTTCGATGGAATCAGAAATCCTGATAATAAAGAAATCAACTATTATTATCCAACCAACGATTTAGTTACAGCACCTGAAATTTTATTTTTCTGGGTTGCACGAATGATTATGAGCGGTTTGGAATATAGAAAAGAAATTCCTTTTAAAAATGTTTATTTCACCGGAATTGTACGCGATAAATTAGGCAGAAAAATGTCTAAATCGCTGGGAAACAGCCCTGACCCTATCCAATTGATTGAAGAATATGGAGCAGATGGCGTTCGTGTTGGCATGCTCCTCACCTCGCCTGCCGGCAACGATTTACCATTTGATGAAGCGCTTTGTGAGCAAGGCAGAAATTTTAGCAATAAAATTTGGAATGCTTTACGCTTGGTTAAAGGCTGGGAAGTAGTTTCTATTCCTCAGCCTGATTATGCTGAATCAGGCATTAAATGGATGGATGCACGTATAAATGAAAGTCTTTCTCAAATTGAAGACCATTTTGATAAATACCGTTTATCTGATGCTCTAATGAGCACATACAGATTAATTTGGGACGATTTTTGTTCAAATTACCTTGAAATTATTAAACCTGCATATCAAGCTCCAATTGATAAAAAAACCTTTGAGCAAACTATTGCATTTTTTGAGAAGCTAATGAAAATTCTGCATCCTTTTACGCCTTTTATTACTGAAGAAATTTGGCATTTATTAGCCGAGCGCGATGCTGATGACAATATTATTGTGGCAAAAATACCTGAATCTAAAGTATTTAACTCAAATTATTTACAAGACTTTGCTATTGCTTCTGAAATAGTAAATCAAATTAGAAAAATTAGAAAAGAAAAGAATATTCCAAATAAAGAAAAATTGGAATTATTTTATAAAGGTGAGTTAAAATTCGATTTTCAGTCAGTAATTTTAAAGCTAGGTAATCTATCCATTCTCGAAAGTATAAAAGAAAAACCCGATTCCAGTTTAGGTTTTATGGTAGATTCAATCGAATTCTTTCTTCCTGTAAGTGAAGCCATTGATATTGAAGCCGAAACAACTAAACTTAATAGCGAATTAAAGTATTTTGAAGATTTTTTAATGTCGATAGAAAAGAAATTATCGAATGAGCAATTTGTAAATAGTGCACCTGAAAAAGTAATAGAATTGGAGCAAAAAAAACAATCCGATACTATGCATAAGATAATGTTAATCAAGGCTCAACTTAAAAACTTGGCATAAATCCTTACGTTTCTTTAATTTTCTATAAAATGGATTGATTTAGGTATAAGAAATTAATTTCATTATCCTTATTTAAAGCATATTACAAAGGTTTTTATTTAATAAAAATATTATTAACAATTGTTAACTTAAAAACATTTAACAATATAAAAATTGCTATCTTGCACCTCCATTTTATTAAAATGCGAAATTCATTTAACAAAAATAACTTAATAGTAAATTCAATGATTATGAAAAAAATGCTACAAAAAATCGCTATAGCTTTTATGCTTATGCTATTTAGTGGTAGTCTTTTTGCTCAAGGCTATGTAAAAGGCGTTGTAACTGACGCTTCAACGAATGAAACACTGATAGGAGCAAACGTAGTTCTGAAGGGAACAACAATCGGCGTTTCAACTGATTTGAACGGTAATTTTAACTTGGAAATTCCAGCAGGACGACAAACTGTTCTTATCCAATACGTTGGATATGCACCTGAAGAAATTGTTGTTTCAGTTAAAGAAGGTCAAAGTACAGATTTAGGAACTATTTTACTTTTTGCCAACCAAATTGGTTTGGACGAAGTTAATGTATTTGCTTCTATTGCTGTCGATCGTAAAACTCCTGTTGCTTTGTCTTCTATCGACCCTATTCAGATTGAAGAAAAGCTTGGAACTCAGGAATTTCCTGAAATCTTAAAATCAACTCCCGGTATTTATGCCACTAAACAAGGTGGAGGTTTTGGTGATTCACGTGTCAACTTACGTGGTTTTGAATCTGCTAACATTGCTGTTATGATTAACGGTGTTCCTGTTAACGATATGGAATGGGGCGGAGTTTACTGGTCAAATTGGGCAGGTTTATCTGATGTTACCCGTACTATGCAGGTTCAGCGTGGATTAGGAGCATCAAAAGTAGCTGCACCTTCATTAGGAGGTTCTATCAATATCGTAACAAATTCTACTGATGCAAGAAAAGGCGGTTCTATTTCTTATGGAGTTGGTAATGATGGCTACAATAAAATCGGATTCGCAGTTTCTACAGGATTAACCGAGAAAAAATGGGCTATCACTTTATTAGGAGCCAAATCATGGGGTGAAGGTTATATTCAGGGAACTGAATTTGAATCCTTTTCTTATTTTGTAAATGTATCTAAAGAGATTAACAAATCACATATGATTTCATTTACAGCATTTGGTGCTCCACAATGGCATAATCAACGTAATAATGGAGATAAATTACTAATCTCAGAATGGCAAAAACAACCATTAAAGTATCGATACAATTCTAGTTATGGTTTCGATGGAACCGGGCAACGCAAAGTGTCATCACAAAACGTTTATAATAAACCACAGTTGTCTTTAAACCACTTCTGGACTATTAGTCCTACAACAAGCCTTTCTACAGCAATTTATGCTTCGATAGGCGATGGTCATGGCACTAGTGGTCAGGGTGTTAACCGCTCATTATGGTATGCAGCATCTAATGGAGTTCCTAATACAGCTTTCCGTGCTCCTGATGGAACTTTTGATTATGGTGCTATTTATGCATTAAATCAAGCAAGCTTACAAGGCTCAGAATTAGTGATGTCGAAAAGTGTAAACCAACACAAATGGTATGGTGCACTTTCTACTTTCAATGCTAAAATTACAAGCGACATTGACTTCTTTGGAGGTCTTGATTTTAGATATTATAAAGGAGTTCATACCAATGTGATTACAGATCTGTATGGAGGCACCTTTTTTCTAGATCCAACTTCTCGCCCATTGCTTAGTGGCGAAGCATATAAAATTGAAAAGCTGGGTGTTGGCGATGTGGTTTACCGCGATTATGATGGTTTTGTATTCAGTCAAGGGATATTTATGCAAGCCGAATACAATAAAGATGCTCTAAGTACTTTTATTTCTTTATCGGGTTCAAACACAACTTACTGGCGATACGATCGTTTCTATTACAATACGGTCGATTTTTACAATCACCCATCTGCCAGATCAGAAACTGTTAGCTTTTTAGGATATAGTGCCAAAGGTGGTGCCAACTATAATTTAAGCGACAAACATAACGTGTTTGCAAATATTGGAGTTATATCACGTGCCCCTTTCTTTTCAGGTGGAGCTTTCCTTCAATCAACAACAAGTAATATAACAAACCCAAATGCTGTTAACGAAAAAGCTTTTTCGGCTGAAGTTGGATATGGATATCGTTCAAAAACCATTTCTGCAAATTTAAATATCTATCGTACGCAATGGAGAGATAAAACAATGGTTCGCGCCATAAATGCTAATAGTCCTGAAAGTTTAGTAGCAAATATGGAAGGCGTAAATGCTCTTCACCAAGGTATTGAACTTGATTTCGTATCAAAACATATTGACAATCTAGAAATT
The DNA here is from genome assembly GCA_964616585.1 of uncultured Draconibacterium sp. Taxonomy (GTDB): domain Bacteria; phylum Bacteroidota; class Bacteroidia; order Bacteroidales; family UBA12170; genus UBA12170. The sequence goes on along the minus strand of CAZTST010000001.1, from coordinate 28,277 downwards.
AGAGGTATGATTTCACTTGGTGACTGGATTTGGCAAAACGATGCTTCAGGTTATCTTTATAACCGTGAAGGACAGCCTACTGATGCAAATGGTAATATAGTTATTTTACAAAGTGATGATCATGCAAAAATAGATGTTAATATTGGTGGTATTCGTGTTGGAAACTCGGCACAAACAACTGCTGCCATTGGAATTAACTATGAATTATTGAAAGGGTTTAAATTGGGCTTAGATGGCAACTACTTTGGACGCAACTATTCTTATTTTAATATCTCTTCTGTATCAACAAGCTTAAATCCATTAAATTTCACTCAGCCTTGGATGATACCTGATGCAACAACTTTAGATCTACGATTAAGCTATCGCTTTAAAATAGGTGGTTTTGATGCAACACTTGTTGGTAATATCCAAAACCTACTAGATGCTGAATACATTACAGATGCTACTGATGGTGCAAATCACGATTGGTTAACTTCTCCTGTGTTTTATGGTTTCGGAAGAACCATTTCTTCATCTTTAAAAATTAAATTCTAAAAACTGAAAAACATGAAAAAGATATTTTATTCATTGATATCAGGTTTGGCTTTTGCAGTACTTTTAAGTTCTTGCAATAAATTTAACGATCAATTCGAGGGTCTTGATGAAATGACCAAACCTACCAATGTTGCCAGTCTCAGCTATACGCTTACGGCAGCAGATTATGCAGCTTTAAAAACTGCCGCTTTAGCAAAAGCAAGCACTCCTGAGCAAATTGCTGCTGCCAATGCAATTGGCTCTTCTTTAGCTTTAAACGCTACTTTTAGTGCAGCTAATTATGCTCCTGCCTTATTAAATAAGATGTACTATTCGTTCGATATAGGTTCAAACGTTTTAGTCACTTACGATTTTGATAATGGCAAACCTACCTACTTAAACGATTTAACAACAGTTAATATTCTGCAAAATGCTGACTATCAGTTAGCTTGGGGAGGCGGGAATTATGTAAGTGCATTTACACCAAGTGTTTCAGCATCTGCAAAACTACCTGGAGTTTTGGCGGCTAAGTTTCCTATAGCTACAATTGGCCAATACAAATTCGTTGAGTATAACTATTCTAATACCGATGCTGTTACTCAAATAACAGAAGTTACTTACTTTACAGAGGATTGGACTGCACATACAGTTGCCACATCCTATCCATATACTGTTATTGGAGAAAATGGATGGTTGAGCAAAGATCTTATTGGTACTCAAAACTGGTTTAATAGGGTATATAGCTCTAATAACTATGCTCAGGCTTCAGCATATAGTAATCCTGCTCCTACAACAAAAAATGAGATTTGGATGACTTCTCCTGAAATTGATTTAGGAAGTTCTATTGCACCAAAGTTTACTTTCGAAATAAAAATCGGTTATTGGAATGCCAATTGTTTGTCGGTTTGGATTTCGAAAGATTTTAATGGAGATGAGGCAAACATTGCTACAGCAACATGGGTAAATATCTCATCTAGCTTCACTTTCCCTGAAACTCCAACCAGTGGATATTCTCCTGCATTTATTAATGCAGGTTCCGCCGATTTAACAAATTACGCAGGGGAAAAAGTACGGATCGCGTTTAAATATGATGGCGATGGAAGATCCTCTGCTGATCGCGGAACAGATCCTTTAAAAACTACAACCTACCAAATTGATAATATTAAAATGTCTGAAGAAAAAGTTGCTCTATCTGTTCCAAGTACTGAAAAACAGTATGTTGCTTATACTTTCAATGGAAGTGTCTGGATACCTGCAGCAAGTTCATTTATTGCTCTTCAACTTGCTGACTATGCAGCGATTGGATTAGATTACATTTCCTCAACAAATGCTCCTAATTATCTTCCTCAATTACTAAGTCAGAAGTTTCCTTTTGCTCAAGAAGGTAATGTGAAAACTGTTGTTTATAAATCGAGTAGCACTCCAACATACTCCGGTGCAATGCAATTAACATTTACCGATGGAAAATGGACACCAAATACATTTAGAATTGAAAAAACAGAACAGTTTATTTTTTCAAATGTCGGCTGGCTATTCGACCCTACCATAATGATTACTATGGTAGCTGCAGATCATCAATTAATGGTTAATTATATTTTGAACCATTCAAATCCAGCTAAATCAGTTTTTGCTCATCCTTTCTATAAGAATGAAGAATATTACTATGGATTTAGCAGTAGATATTCCAATGTGAATTTCCGTATTAGTTATCGTACACCATACTTCACTGGCGATTACATTCAACCAATTACAATTGACCCTGAATTTCACAATCTTGCTACTGTTGCAGAAAAAGTTGCTTTAATGTGGACTAGACTGGAAGAAGGAATGGGAATATTTCTTCAACTTCGTTTCCCCAATGCTGTTCCTTTAGTAAGTGGCATTGAAGTAAATTACCATGCCACGGTTTTAGTGTACTACGCATCAGGCGATGCATTTGGTAGTGAAAATCATAAATATATTTTCAAATGTACAGCAGCTGCTTCAGGAAGCACTCCTCCACAATTTGAATTCGTTTCAGAAAAAAAGGTGGATTAAAATATATTCAATTACAATTTATAATATAAAAAGGAGGTTAAACGACCTCCTTTTTTTATTTAAAACCACAAAAAATTAAGGATAACTTTACATTGAAAATTAGTCGGGAATTTAATAAAATTGGATATTTGCCTAGAAAATTAATTAAAACTGAATAAGATATTAACATTTTTTAAACAGTTAATAATTGTTAAATTTAATTTAGTAGATTAGCCCAATAAATTTTAAAAAATCAATAAAAATTAAAAATTATGAGAAATTTGTTACAAAAAATGACTCTTGTCGTAGCTCTTACTTTTTTTATGGGTGCGGCCATGGCTCAAGGGTTTGTTAAGGGTACGGTTGAAGATGCTGACAATAACGAGTCTCTTTTAGGAGCTTCTGTTTTTGTTAAAGGAACTACAACCGGTGTTTCAACCGGTTTATCAGGCACTTTTAATTTTGAAGTACCTGCCGGTACACAAACAATTGTTATTCAATTTGTGGGTTTTACATCACAAGAGTTTGAAGTAAACGTTGTTGAAGGACAAACTACAGATTTAGGAAAAATTGCATTAAAAGGCAGTGCTATCGGTTTGAACGAAATTAATGTTTTAGCTTCTATTGCTATCGACCGGAAAACTCCTGTTGCTGTTTCTACAGTGAAAGCAACCGAAATTGAAAATCGTGTTGGGGCAAGAGATTTACCAAATGTTTTAAACATTACTCCCGGCGTGTATGCAACTGCCGGCGGTGGTGGATTTGGTGATGCTCGAGTTAACATTCGTGGTTTCAATCAAAGAAACGTTGCAGTAATGATTAACGGTATTCCTGTTAACGATATGGAAAACGGTTGGGTTTATTGGTCAAACTGGGCAGGTTTAGGTGATGCTACTGAAACTATGCAGGTTCAAAGAGGTTTAGGTGCTTCTAAATTGGCTATCAACTCTATTGGTGGTACTATGAATATTATTACCAAAACTACCGGTATGGAAAAAGGCGGATCTTTTCAAACATCAATGACTGATTATGGATTAACTAAAAACATGATTAGCTTAAGTTCAGGACAAATGAAAGGTGGAACAGCAGTTCAGTTTGTTGGTTCCAGAACACAAGGATCAGGCTATATAGATCAAACTTATGTTGATGCTTGGAGTTATTATCTATCTGTTAGTCAGGTTATCAACGAGAAACACCGTTTAGCTTTTACTATTGTGGGAGCCCCTCAAGAGCACGGACAAAGAAGGTCTGAACTTACACTTGAACAAGTTAATAAATATGGTGCTACTTACAACTCCAACTGGGGATATTTGGGTGGTGATGTATTTAACGAAAGTGTAAACAAATACCACAAACCTCAAGCTGCATTAAACTGGTATTGGAATATTTCTGATAAATCCTTCCTTGCAACTTCAGCTTATTATTCTACGGGTCGCGGATATGGCTCTGGGGCTTTGGGAAAATACGCTCCTGTTAATGCACTAGGAAATTATGATTATGATGCAGTAGTTGCCTGGAACTCCGACGGTGTTGGTGGATATGGAACAGTTTATGACGAAAATAACAATTTACTTAGTGAATCTGAGACTATTGACCGTATTTCAGCTAACAATCACAACTGGATGGGTGTTCTTTCAACCTTAAATCACACATTTAACGAAAACTTAAATTTAATTGCCGGTATCGACCTAAGACATTATAAAGGTGAGCATTACCGCGAAATAACTCATTTATTGGGTGGCGATTACTATTGGGAAAGATATAGGTATGCTGTTGACGGTGTTGCCGGAAGAGATCAGGCACTACAAGTTGGCGATAGAATTGCTTATGATAATGATGGATTCAATAATTATATGGGAGCATTTGGTCAGTTAGAATATGACAATAATGATTTCTCTTCTTTCTTAGCCGCTTCTCTTTCTAATACTGCGTATAAACGTGTTGACCGTTATAACTATGTAAATGAAGCAGATCAAACATCTGATGGTGTTTCGTTTTTAGGTTACAATTTTAAAGCTGGTGCTAACTATAATATCACAGAAAACGCTAACTTCTTTGTTAATGCAGGTTATTATTCTAAAGCTCCTGATTTTCAATATATTTGGCCTAACTATACTAATGTTGAAGGTACTGATTTAGCCAATGAAACCATTTATGCCGGAGAATTAGGTTATGGTTATAAAGCTAATAAATTCAATATGCATGTAAATGCCTATTATACCGTTTGGTTAGACAAATCATTTATGGCCACAACTACTAATGTCGATGGTATTCAAACAAACTCTTTGCTTAAAGGTTTAAATGCTCGTCATATGGGTATCGAATTTGATGCAAATGCCCAATTAACAAATGATTTAAGTGTTGGTATGATTGCTGCTTTAGGCGATTGGAGATGGACTAATGATGTATCAGCTATTATAACTAATTATCAAACTTTGGAACAAACTACAAAAAATCTTTATATAGAAAATTTATATGTTGGCGATGCTCCTCAAACTCAAGTTGGATTTAAAGCCGATTATAACTTCAAAAAAGATTTTCAGTTTGGCTTAGAAGTAATTTATTATGATAAATTATTTGCCGATTTCTCTCCTGAAAGCAGAGGCGTTGCAACGGATCGTAAGGATGCATATCAACTTCCTTCATATACAATGACTAATTTTTATGCCGGTTATAAATTTACATTTGCAGGATTAAATTCAAGAGCAGGATTAAATGTTTATAATGTTTTTGATGTTGACCATTGGATTGAAGGTACAGACGGATCAGCCCACGATCTTAATACTTTTAGAGGCTATATGGGATTTGGCAGAAACTTTAACTTTAGTTTAAAAGTTGCTTTCTAAAAATCTTATTAAATATCTTTTTATTAAAAATCCGTTCCAATTTGGAGCGGATTTTTTTGTCTTAATTTATCCTGATTTACACAAAATCAAATATCTTCCTCAGTTTTTTTCACTATTTTTGTATGAAATAATAAAAAATGAAAAAAACTATATTGCTTTTTGCCTCATTTATTATAGTATTAAGTTCCTGTAATTTACAAAAAACACTAAGCACTCATATTGAGCAGCCTTATCTTGTTGTGCTTTCATTGGATGGATTTAGATGGGATTATGCCGATTCTGTTAATACTCCAAACTTCGATAAGATTGCCAAAATAGGTGTAAAAGCTGAAAGCATGCAAGCTTCGTTTCCAACAAAAACATTTCCAAATCATTATGCCATAGCTACCGGTCTTTATCCAAATAATAATGGCATTGTAAATAATACTTTTATTGATACAGAAAGAAACTTGGTTTATTCACTTGGAAATCGCGAAGCTGTTGAAGACGGTGAATTTTACGATGGAGAACCAATTTGGAATACAGCTGAGAATCAAGGAGTTAAAGCCGCAACATTTTTTTGGGTAGGCTCTGAAGCAGACATTCAAAACATGCGCCCATCCATTTGGAAACGATATGAACACGATTTCCCATTTGAACAAAGAATTGATACAGTTATAAGTTGGTTAAAACTTCCAATAGAAAAAAGACCTCATTTAATTATGTGGTATATACATGAACCAGATTTAGTTGGCCATAATTACGGACCATTTTCTAAAGAAGTTAATGCAAACATTGAGTATCTTGATGGACTTTTAGGTGATTTCATGAAAAAACTTTCTAAAATTCCTGATGCGAATAATGTTAATGTAATTATTCTATCCGACCATGGTATGGGTCGAATTTATGACGATAAACAAGTATATCTGGATAAATTATTGAAACCTGAATGGACTTCTGATATTGTTGGTGGAAATCCGTTTTACAATATTAAAGCTACAGATGGCTCTATAGATTCAATACTTTTTGTTTTGGAAAATACCAAAGGTGTTAGCGGATATAAAACTACTGAAGTTCCAGATAGATTACATTATGGAACAAATCCAAGAACTTTAGACATAATTGCCGTTGCAGATAGTTCATATAGCCTGTTTAATAAATCCAATAGAAAATATTCAGGTAATGGAACACATGGTTACGATAATAGAAATACCGATATGGATGCTATTTTCTATGCTTACGGGCCTGCTTTTAAAGAAAGTTATAGACAGTCTCGTTTTAAAAATGTTTCGCTTTATTCGCTGTTTTGTAAAATATTGGGTCTTCAAGCAGCGCAAAACGATGGTGACATCAGCGAAGTCGTTGATATGTTAAAATAATCTTTTCACAATTTATTACTTTTTCCTTTTTAGGTTTTTAACAATTGATCCTTGATAACTAGTTTATTAAGTTTAATTTTTAGACTCTAATATGAATTATTTTAGCCGTAATAAATTACCGCAAAGGCAAAATTTTTAGTTTAGAAAAAAATACTATCTTTGCAGCCCGATTTTAAAAACCGGATTATGCTTAGAAAAAAACTTATTGAAAATAGAAAATCTTTAACTATCGAACAACAAGTCAATCCTCGAAAGGCTAAAGTAAAAAAATATATCCTTATACCGTTACAGGTTGTAATTCTTGCCAGTATTCTTTCTATCGTTTCTTCTTTAGTTTTAGAAACTCCTGAAGAATATGCACTTAAACTGAAGAATGCTCAATATGTTAGAAATCTGGAACTAATTAAAACTGAATTAGATAGTTTAAATATTACCATTTCTAATATTCAAGACAGGGATGATAATTTATATCGTTTGGTATTGGGCGTTGACCCTATTCCCGAAGAGATTAGGGCAGCAGGTATCGGTGGAACAACTGATGATAATAGCTCAGATGCCATTACCAAAGATTTAAGTTTAAAAGATTATCGTAAGACATTGAACTTATTGAATGCAAAACTTAAAGTTCAGTCAGTGTCTTTTGATGAATTAACTGTTTTGGCATCGGATAATATTAACCGTTTACAACACCGTCCTTCTATTTTTCCGATTGCTCCAAAGGATCTAATTCGTTTTGCCTCAGGATTTGGTTATAGAACACACCCAATTTTTAAAATTCGCAAATTTCATAAAGGAATCGACCTCACAGCATTAAAGGGTAGCCCGGTGTTTTCAACTGCCAAAGGAAAAGTAATTGTTGCTTATAATCATAATGATGGTTATGGAAACAAAGTTGTAATTGACCATGGTTTTGGTTATCAAACAGTTTATGCTCATTTGCATAAAATCCAAGTTAAAGTTGGACAAGAAATGAATCTGGGCGATTTAATTGGACAAGTAGGTAATACCGGTATCAGTGTATCTCCACACCTTCATTATGAAGTTCGTTTAAACGACACTGTTATCAATCCGATGGATTTCATTTTTAAAGATATTTCACAAGACGAATATCTTCTTATTACTCAACGCTAAATCATTCTTCTTTGATAACGGATGGATTTTTAACAATCTAATTGGAGTGATTTCTTATCGATTGAATTATCACTTCGTTTCTAAGTTTCTCATTCACTGCCGATTTCGAGCTTCAGAATTCTTCATCCAACAGCACATCAGTAAATCATTGCTGTTATGAATTCTTTATATGGTTATTTCAATAAAAAATATTAATATTGTTCAAAAGCCAATAAACTGCTTATGTTCATTCTTGTATCACAAAAATAATGCATAAAAAATCCGATATCGAACTACCTAGTCATAATTATCAACAATACTTATCAACAGAATCAATTTTATCAAAACCTATAATTACTTGATTTTCTAATTCTTACATTTCTATCAAATGAAAACTAGCCTAAAAGTTATTAACACTACTCTAAAAACATTTTCTCTTTTAGTAATACTTATAAGCAATACCATAATGGCTCAGAATCTACAAGTAACCTTAGATTCTTCATCCTTGCAATCAAGAGAAATAAAAATTGTTGGAGTTGGAGATATTATGTTAGGTACAGCTTATCCTTCGCGTAACTATTTACCACCAAACGAAGATTGCCATCCTTTATTGGAAGATGTTAAATCTTATTTGCTGGAAGCTGATATAAGTTTTGGTAATTTAGAAGGTGCTTTTGTGGATGGCGGCAATATGGCCAAAAAATGTACTGATACTTTAAAATGCTATGCTTTTAGAATGCCCGAAAAATTCGCCTCTTGTTTATCAGAATCAGGCTTTGATATATTATCATTAGCCAATAATCATTCCGGCGATTTTGGCGATTTTGGTCGAAAAAAAACCATGCATTTACTTGATTCATTGCAAATTGAATATGCCGGCCTGGAATTAAAACCTAGTGCGGAATTTATCAGAGATAGTATAAAATATGGATTTATTGCATTTGCTCCAAATAAAGGAACGCTGGATTTACTCAATACAGAAGAGGCAGAGCGAAGAGTTAAAGCATTGTCCGAAAGAAATGATATTGTTATCGTTTCTTTTCATGGAGGAGCTGAAGGAAAAGATTTCCAGCACCTTACTAAAAAATCAGAGGAGTTTTATGGTGAAAATCGTGGTAATCTCTACGAATTTGCACATAAAATGATTGATGCAGGAGCAGATATTATTTTCGGTCATGGCCCACACGTTACGCGAGCCATGGAAATTTATAAAGATCGTTTTATTGCATATAGCCTTGGGAATTTTAGTACCTATGGTCGATTTAATCTTAGTGGCCCAAATGGTTTAGCTCCTCTTGTGCAATTAGTTACAAACGAAAATGGAAAATTCATTCGTGGGAAAATAATTCCAATTTATCAAGCCGGAGAAGGTGGCGCACAAATCGATCCTCACAAAAGAGTTATTGATGTAGTCAATAAATTAAATATCAGCGATTTACCTGAAAATATATTAAAAATTGATTTTGAAGGTAATTTTTAGAAACTATCTAAATTTATTGCTATTTTTTTTGTGCGTTAATCATTTTGGTGTTTTGGTGTTATAGTGAATCAGCGAGATGATATAATATTTGTATTCTCTTATGCGTTTAAAATGAAAAGTAGTAAATTAGCTGACAAAAAAATATCCTAAATGAAAAAATATATATTACTCACTCTAGCCATAACGATTACAGGCTTTGCTTTTGCTCAAAAATTACATAAAATCGCACCTAAAATTATTGTCATTGGTTTAGGCGAGAAAAACCCCTATTTTGATGAAAGTCAATTTCCTGATTTAGATTTCTATTACACACCTACACTAAAAGTTGACTATGGCTCAGAAGATATTGTTGGTTCTGATACAACTGTCACAATAGATCTTAATTATAAACTTAAAGATGTTACTTATAGCGGCAAGCCGGAATACATTACGGCAGTTGCCAATAAAAAAGATCCTCGGAATATGTTCCTGCTTTTCGACAAAAAAGGAATCTGCTATACATTTGGCTTTAAGTTAGATGATAAGAATGATATGGAGCTTCGCAAATGTGATAATAAAGAGATAGTATTAGATAATTTAGTCAAAATTGTTAAAAAAGGAAAGTCTGCCAAGAAAGCAAAAAAACCTTTTAGTCCGGAAAAACCTCAATCAATTGTAGGAAATAAAATTGAGAACTTCCCTGTTCAAAATCTAAAAGGCGATACCATAGAGTTGAACAAACTTTTAGGAGGTGAAGCAACAATGGTCGTGTTTTTCAACCTGCCTTCAATGGTAGATATTCGCCCGATAAGTAAAACTGAAATGAAAGCTCTGGATAAATTAAATTCAAAAAATGCCAAAGCAAGGTTTGATATAGGAGAACAATCGACCAATATTTTATATGAACTTGAAAAGCAATTTTTTAAATTGAAATTATAAGTTAATTTATTAAAGAATATTAAAAATTGTTACACAAAAAATATTGCTCTAAAAAACCCACTAAAATTTCTTAAATTTGTCGGAATTGAAGCTAAACCCTATTGATGAGTATAATTCAAACTGCTGAACGCCATTCTTCCAAACTGCCATCCGATAATGTAATGCATCAGCGTCACATGATTGCATATTCTGAGGCCGCAAAACTTGTGTCGGGTCGTATTTTAGAAATAGGTTCGGGCGAAGGCTATGGAATTGAATATCTATCATCAAAGTCTGATAGATACGATGCTATTGATAAGTTTCCTTCCCGTTTCGATTTATCTGATTCCGAAAAAAAGAAGGTGCATTTTCATCAAATGAAAGTACCGCCTTTAGATAATATCGCTGATAATTCTTTCAATTATGTAGTTAGTTTTCAGGTTATTGAACATATTGAAGATGATGATTTCTTTATTCGCGAAATCTATCGTGTTCTTAAGCCAAACGGAAAATTAATTTTGACAACGCCTAATCGCAAAATGTCTATCACGCGAAATCCATGGCATATACGTGAATATCTTTCAGAAGAATTACAAAATCTTATATCAAATGTATTTGATAATGTTGATATTAAGGGTGTTTTTGGACACGATAAAGTAATGAAATATTATAAGGCAAACAAAGAAAGTGTAGCACTGATAACTCGATTCGATATCTTCAATTTACAATACAAATTGCCACGGCAAATTTTGCAAATACCTTATGATATTCTTAACCGATTGAATAGAAGTAAATTACACAAAACAAATGCCGACACTGTTAATCATATACAACTAAACGACTTTTATTTAAGCGATTCAACGGATGTTTGTTTCGACTTTTTTGTCGTTGCTGAAAAGAAAAAAGGATAAAAATCTAAAGCATATACTATGTTTAAAAAAGTAAATAATATTACCGGGTGGATAATTTTTGCAATGGCAACATTGGTTTATCTCTTAACTGTTGAGCCAACCGCCGGATGGTGGGATGTTGGAGAGTATGTTGCAACTTCGTTTAAATTGCAGGTTGGACATCCTCCGGGAGCTCCACTATTTCAGTTGATGGGTCGCTTTTTTACTCTTTTCGCCTTTGGAAATTTAAATAATGTGGCAATGATGGTTAACATCATGTCTGCTTTTTCGAGCAGCTTTACCATTTTATTTTTGTTTTGGACGATAACACGATTGGCTAGAAAATTAGTTGATAATCCTGATAGCAATAAATCACTTTTTCCAATTATGGCAAGCGGAATTGTTGGTGCTTTAGCTTATACTTTTTCAGATTCATTTTGGTTTTCTGCTGTTGAAGGTGAAGTATATGCAATGTCGAGTCTTTTTACAGCAGTTGTTTTTTGGGCCATTTTAAAATGGGAAGAAGTAGCTGACAGTAATTATTCATATCGCTGGCTTATTCTTATTGCATTTTTGATGGGTTTATCTATTGGAGTTCATTTACTTAACTTATTGGCAATTCCAGCAATAACTTATGTAGTTTATTTCAAAAAATTCAAAAAAACCGAATGGAAAGGCTTTGTTTTGGCAGGTTTAATATCTCTATTTGTGCTGTCGTTCATTATGTACTTTATTATTCCAATTACCGTGAAATTGGCCGGCGCTTTTGAGCTCTTTTTTATAAACTTTATAGGACTTCCTTTTAATTCAGGAAGTATATTGTTTTTCATAGTTCTTATTGCAGCAATAGTTTGGGCAATTCGTTTTACACATAAGAAAAAACATTTAGTGGCACATATTGCAATTTTAAGCATAACTTTTATTCTTATAGGTTACTCATCTTTCTTAATGTTGGTTATTAGAGCGAATGCCAATCCACCTATCAACGAAAACGATCCAAAAGATGCAATTAGCATGCTTTCTTATTTATTGCGTGAACAATATGGTACTTGGCCATTGCTTTATGGTCAATATTATAATGCCGATATAACTTCATGGAACGATAAAGCGCCAACTTATGTTCAGGATAAAGCTTCAGGCAAATATATTGTTACAGATTCCGGAAAAGATTCAGAACCAATTTATAATCCTAAATTATCAGGAATATTTCCTCGAATGTGGAGTAATCAAAAGCCTGAACATATCGATATGTATGAAAATTATCAAACTTCGCGAGGTATTCCGGTAAGAATAACAGATAGAGAAGGAAACGAAAAAGTTGTTTACAGACCATCTTTTGCCGATAATTTTAGCTTCTTTTTTAATTATCAGCTAGGTCATATGTATTTCCGTTATTTTATGTGGAATTTCGTTGGACGGCAAAACGATGTTGAGACTCAACCAAATAAGCGAGATGGTAACTGGATTAGTGGTATCAATTTTATCGATTCTTTACGTTTGGGCAATCAAGATCATCTACCTTTCAGAAGTCAAAACAATGCCAATAATAAGTTTTATTTCTTACCATTTTTACTTGGTCTTATAGGATTAATTTATCAACTAAACAAAAACAACAAAGATTTTTGGGTAGTGCTACTTATTTTTGTAATGACAGGTATTGCGATTATCGTTTACCTCAACTTTACACCATATCAACCTCGCGAACGCGATTATGCTTATGCCGGTTCTTTCTATGCTTTTGCAATTTGGATTGGGCTTGGTATTTTACCACTTATAAATCTGATAAAGAATAAGTTAGGATTAAAATTCTCTAGCATTATAGTTGGAATTATTACACTGATTCTGGTTCCGGGACTAATGGCCAGCGAAGGATGGGACGACCATAATCGTTCTGGTAGAACTACTGCTCATGATTTTGCATACAACTATTTAACGTCTTGTGAACCTAATGCTGTTCTATTTGTTAATGGCGATAACGATACTTTCCCGCTTTGGTATATTCAGGAAGTAGAAGATTATCGTACAGATGTACGAGTTGTAAACTATATGCTATCATCAGGATCGTGGTATGTACATCAAATGAGCAGAAAATTATACGATTCAGAAAAAGTTCCATTGAGTATTCCACCTGCAAAATATAATAATGGAGTAAATGATTATGTTCCGATTACAGATAGAATTGAAGGTACACACGAATTAGAAGAAGTTATTGGATTTATTAAAAGCGATCATCCTTCATCTAAAATACAAACCGTTGGAGGCTCAGACCTAAACTATATGCCAACTCATAAAGTTAAGCTTACTCTGGATAAATCAAAATTACTGAGTAGCGGAACAGTGCCAACAGATAAAATTAATGAAGTACCTGATAGTCTGACTTGGAAAATCAGCGGAAACGCTTTATATAAAAACGATTTAATGCTTCTCGACTTTCTTTCATCCAACAATTGGGAACGACCAATTTATTTCGCTAATCCCTCAAGTGTTAAAAAGGTTCTTGGATTAGATGAATATATGCACCTTGAAGGATTTGTATATCGATTAAGACCCTATAAAGCAGAAGGTTATATTAATAATATGGGCGGTATCGATCCTAATAAATCTTTCGATTTGCTGGTAAATAAAGCAAAGTATGGTAATCTTGAAAAAGATGATATAAGTGTCGATCGCGAAAGCTATCGTAATGCCTTCATTCCAAAAAATAATTTATTAAGGGTTGCCGAAGCATTCTTAGATAGAGCAGATTTCCTTAGCTTAGAAAATGCTTCTTTAAATGCTCTACAAATTGAAGATAATAGAAAAAAGGCTATTCAAGCATTAGATACCTATGTACATTATTTCCCAAACCATAAAATTCATTGGGATATGTATATGTTGCCTTATGCTGAAAGTTATATGCGTGCCGGAGCTATGGATAAAGCAACCGTTGTTGTGGATGCATTGTACAATTATTATACTTCTGATTTAGAATATATTAACTCCCAAAGACCTGTTTTCAAAGATTTGCTTCGTAACGACCACCAAACTGCATTAGGTGTTTTGCAACGCTTGGGACAATCGACTAAAGAATATGGTTTGGAAGAATTAAACAATAAAATTGATAGTACATTTAATGTTCAAATTGAGTGCTATTAGAAAGAGACTATTGATTTTTATTAGTGTTGTTTAATATTCAACCTCTGCGTCTTAGCTACTTTGCGTGATATATTTTCTCGTTAAAACGCTAGGACGCTAAAATATATTAGATGGAAGAAATTAGTATCTATTAATACTCAACCTATGCGTCTTAGCGGCTTTGCGTGATATATTTTCTCGCCAGAACACTAAGATATTTAAAAAAAAGATTAGTAAAAGTAGATATTAATTCAAAAACTTAACCAAAGCTCCCCATTTCTTATCCACTTTAAAATCAAGTTTTAAGTAGAAATTACCTAGGAGAAAATGTGCTTTAACAATTTTCACACCTTCACTAGCCATGATATCGCAAAAAGTATCTATCATTGCTGTTCCAATACCTTTTCCTTTTAAAGATGCTGTTATAGCACTGCCATCAAGCAAAACCACATTGTTTTCCAATACAATATAACAAAGTCCGCCTACTACTCTACCCTGTTTATCAATTACCACCATATGTTTATCCATTTTAGAAATGGATTTTGGATAATTCTCTTCAAAAAACAAGCGGTAAAGTTTACCTATCTCACTTGGTTCTAAGGGTTCTCTAAAAACATATTCCGAATCAAATCTATCTTTGATATAGGAATTAACAACAACTTGCTCTTTCTTGCTTTCGCTTAGTTTAACTATATCTAACTTTTGCTGCCTTTGCAATCTGGAAAATACCATTCGGCTAAAAACACCTTTATCGTCCGGCTCTGTTAAAACGGCTTGCAAATCAGATAATTCCAAAAGATGGGTTGCAGAAAGTGTGCTGTCTTTATCCATACGTGCTAATAGAATGTCGAAAGCTTCGTTAATTTCATCATTAGCATTGTTAAAATATGTTTTTCTATACAGCTGATAGCGTACAATTTCTGCAAATCGATAAATGCGGTACAAACCGGAAAGTTCAAAAATAGTCTGCTCTTTTGCAATAGCAGTAGCTGCCGGGTTAATTCGCTCCCATTCTCTATATTGATCTTTAGCATTATGATAGGCCAATGGCAAATAATACTTCGATTTTCTTTCTAAGAGGTATTCGTCTAAAATACTGCTTAAGGGTTTATGATCAGGTGTAAAAAGCGGTTCTTTTCTTAAATCTTCATGCAATTCTTCAAAAAATTCAAATGCTCTTTTGTATCCAAGCCCCTCAATACATGCATCAAACATCCATCTTACTTTTAGTTGCTTAGTCACCCAAGGATAATGGGCTTCCAAACGGAAGAAGAAATTCTCAAGCATTGGCTTTATAATCGAAAGTGTATTCTCATAATCTTTTAATCCTGCTACTGAAATAATGGTTGCCGATTCAAGATAATCCAATTCAGGTACAACCACATTATTTGGTGTAATAGTACCGGGAACAATTTGATATCCACTTTGTTTCCACGCTGTATAAAAAACGGCTAAGCCTTTTATAAACATTTTGCGCCAAGGGTTATTAATGTTTAAATAACCTAAAGAATGATGAATTCCGGCAAACTCACGAACTTTATCCCAAATACTAAGTTCGCCAACAAATTTGCTGGTAAGTGCTCCATCTTTTGGTCGATAGCAACCAAGAGCCGGCATACTTAAAGTAGCAAATGGATAACCGGAAATAGCCGAAAGCCAATGCACTGTTTTAGCACCAGTTAACAAACGAATATTTTTGTTTATCATAAAATGTAAATCGAAATGCTTTCCGTGTACAGTATTGATACTCAATCTAAAGTGTCTAAAATTTCCAAAAGATTTTAAACGTGAAACCCACATTCCTTTGTCCGGAATTTGATCCACATCAAAGTCATTTTCTTCGTAAGCAAGCATTACAGATTGACGAATAAAGGACGAATTGGAGAAAATATTCAATATATTTTCGTGCAGCTCTGGAGTAATTCCTTCTTCAAAAACCAGCTTTTTTTCCCATTCTTCATGTGAAAAAAGAACGGATTGTTTTCGCAAAGTTTTTTCAAAATTCTGATAAAGCATTTTAAAATAATCATAAGCTACTTTAGCCAAATAAGGGTCGCTCTTATGCAATATCCAACTGGCAAATTCAGCTCTAACCGAGCTATAATACTCTAAATGATTATTAGCAAAATTAAAGAGTAATTTCAATACATTCTCAAATTGTTTGCGTGTTGATTTATCGGCTGGCCATTCGAGCTGAACCCTATAATTATATAATCGTTGTCGCAAACTTTCCAAATGTTGCTTGCCCATATCCTCCGAAGCGATTTCACGAATAGACTTCTCGTTTAAAAAGGTTAATCCAGATTGGATAAAGGCAGGAAATAGTTTTGAATAATCAGGATTAGGGTCGTCCAATAGCAAGATGCGATAAGCCAAAGCTCGCACTTCTTCTTCGGGGTGGCAAGCCAATGCTTCCAATCTTCGGCGGATAACTTCAGTAACTTTTTCATCGTATTGACTAAATACTTCCTTGATTTGATTGGTATTATCCAAAGCATGTCTATTTTCTCCAAATAAGGCACAACTTAATAAATTGTTGACAAAAGTTAAGCGTTGATCGCGCAACTGAAACAATGGTGGCAGACTAGCAAAGCCATATTCCTTAGTCATAGCAAAGGGACGTTCTACTTGAGCACTTACATTTTTTAATGGAAGATCCCAACCTTCTTTAACAGGGCAAAACTGAATTATAGCTGGATTGGCTATCCATAATCGGGGCTGACGGGTGAATAAACCTAAATCCACCACATTGCCTTCTATTTTGTAGATCAGGTCGCCAATTAAAACCTTATTTTTTTTATCTAATTTCTTAAGTCGAAGTTCTTGTTTATTTTGCGTGTTAAATAACCCTCTGGAATTAGCCTTAATGTCGCTTTCCAAAATACCTAGATCGCGAAAAAACCAACGTGAAATCTGAATTTGCAATCCTTTTAGTTTCAAATAAATGATATTGCTTAGGTATAAGCTACTAATAGTTTCAGCAAAATTCGCTTCTATCGTTTTTCTATTAAAACTATCTTTTGGAGTTAGTTCGCCTTTTTCGAGTGTGAACTCTCTTTTGAGAACGGCAAAATTAATAATACGCTCATAAGGAGCTAAATCCTTATTCGCGGCAGCAATTATTTGATGAAAATACTCGGTTTTATTTTCTGCTGTTCTGGCCGATTTTATAACTGGATCGTCATTATCAGGCACAATTAGCAAAACATTATATGGCCTTGCATCTCCAACTAAGAAAGTATGTTTTATACCGGGAACATCAACAAATAATTTTTCAACAGTTTTAGGAGCAATAGTTTGCCCTTTATCATTTTTGTAGATATCTTTTAATCTGTCGATAATTTCAAAATATCCCTCAGAAGTTTCTCTGAAAATATCACCTGTTGATAACCAAAAATCGCTTTTAGCATCTTTCGGAAAGCGAATTAGATCATTAGGTCCTGCATCCTCTAAATAGTGAGCAATATAATGACCACTTATTTCCATCTCACCTTCAGAACTAAATCTAGCTTTTACACCGGGTAATGGTATTCCTGTTGTGGCTTGAATATATTTGCCTGGTGGAGTCATTGTAATTCCTCCAGTAGCTTCTGTCATACCAAATCCGCTACACAGAAAAATCCCATTATCTTGAAAAAATTGAAAAATCTTTGGGTCGAGATAACCCGCTGCTGACAAACCCCATCTTAATCTATTTCCAACTACCGATCGTAATTTTTGCTGAACTTCAACTGAATTATCAGAAGTTTTAACGATCTCCATTGTTTTTTCGTAAAGTTGAGCCCATCGCAAAGGAATACTAATAAATACAGAAGGATTTACTTTTGGAAATAAAGAAAGTAATGTTTCTGCAGCAGTATTTCCGGCAAACACATAAGTTCCGTACCAATAAATTGAACCAAGCATTTCCAGGAATCGTCCAAATGTATGAAACAGAGGTAGAAAGCAAAGCATTATTTCTTTTGAACCAATATCGGGTACAGCAGCAGCCCTTGCAAATCTTTTTGAGTTTAGATTATAATTCGAAAACGACACTCCTTTAGGCAAACCGGTACTTCCTGATGTAAACATAGTTGTAGCAACCTGATTTATAGGCTTCCTAAATCTCTGAGTTAGTATTTGGTCAATCTCCTTCAAATCAGCCACTTTACATTCTTCGCCTAAAAAGAAAATATCTTTTTCATTGGTGTTTACTGAGATATTGAGAACAAAAATTATAAATGTTTTTTTGCTTGATTTTCTGACATCTTCTAAAATCTGTAATCGGCCAGGAGTATCTGCAACGGCAATATTAATTTCGAGTTGATCAAAAATAATTAATAAAGTTTCTTTGTTAAAATGAACATTTAAAGGAGTATCAAATATATCGTAAAACAAGCAGGCTAAATCGCAACTTGCACTCTCTAAGCTATTTTCCGAAAAAATAGCTACACGAGGAGTTTCAGCAGCAAAGCGATAAAAGACTGCGGCAATTTCACGCACATGCAATTTCACTTGTTTATATGTCCACTGTAATGGCATTTCGCTGGTCATATCTACAAATAGCGCTTGATTTCCAATTTCTTTAACGCGCTGCTCAAACATATCGTTTAAAGAATAATTCGATAATTGAATAGCTTTAAAAGCAATTTCTGACCAACGAATATGATCGGCAGTTTTAGGCAAAGACTTTAAAAAAGAACTTGTTCCACTTAAGTTTAGAAATTGATATGCTAGTGTTTGATCGACATTCTTCTTTTTTGAATTAAGAAAAATACTTTCTGCCAAATCGAGGATTTGCAGTGCATAATCCTGTTTTTGTTCAGATGATACAGTTCTTGAATCAGCCCACTGTTCAAGTAATTTATATAATTTTGAAGCACTCATAAACAATGCGTTTAGATTGTAAATTACAATAATCAATAATGATTAACTGGCAAATAAAGTGAATTTAAAGGAATGAAAATAAAACATTGAAAAATTAGCAAAAAAAATTACAGACAAATCTGCAATACATATATTTTATCAGCCTAAAACTAATAGTATAATGTACATATCAAACGCCTTTCAGTAGCCTGATTTCTAAACTCTCCCAAATAAATTCCCTGCCATGTTCCTAGTGCCAAGCGTCCATTCTCTATAGGAATACTAAGAGATGCACCAATTAATGAGCTTTTAATATGAGCGGGCATATCATCGCCTCCTTCAAATACATGTATATAATCAGGCTCGTTTTCAGGAACAATTTTATTAAAAACAGTCTCAAAATCAAGACGAACACTTGGATCTGCATTTTCATTTATGGTTAATCCTGCAGAAGTATGCTGAATGAATAGGTTAAGCAGACCTGCCTTTGGCAAATTTGGCAATGAAGCTAAAACTTCTGAAGTTATCAGATGAAAACCTCTCGGCTTGGCTTTTAATCGAATTTCTTTTTGGATAATCATTTAGCAAAAATAGGAAATTAAAAAGCATAAAAAACCCCTGTAAAAAAATTCGCAGGGGTTTTAATAATTTAATTATTTAGCTTTGGCAGCTATATCTTCCAACATTTTTGTTGTTAATGATTTTGGACGCTCAAGAGCATATCCTAACGCTCTGTCCCAAGTTATATTAGCTAAAACACCAATTGCACGACCAACACCAAACATTACGGTATAGAAATCGTACTCGGTAATGCCATAGAACCATTGAATAACACCCGATTGTGCATCCACATTTGGCCATGGGTTTTTAGCTTTTCCTTGTTCAACTAAAATATCAGGAACTACACGATAAAGCATATCTACATATTTGAAAATTTTATCGTTTGGCAAATGTTTCTCGCAAAATTCGCGTTGTGATTGGTAGCGAGGATCTGTTTTACGCAATACAGCATGACCAAAACCAGGAATAACCTGACCGCTATCCAAAGTTTCCCAAACAAATTTCTTCATTAATTCTTCAGTTGGTTCTTGACCTTTTAATCTATCCATAACGTCTTGTAACCAACGTAATACTTCCTGATTGGCCAAACCATGCAAAGGACCGGCCAAAGCATTTAATCCGGCAGATAGTGAATAATAAGCATCGGAAAGTGTAGAAGCAACTAAGTGAGTTGTATGAGCAGAAGCATTTCCTGACTCATGATCAGAATGTAAGATAAAATACATACGTGCAACATCATCGTAAGGAGCAGGAATGCCCATCATGTGAGCAAAGTTTCCACCCATATCCAAATCAGGGTTTTTGGCAATAATCTTTCCCCTTTTGTATTTGTAACGGTAGATAAAGGCTGCAATTTCTGGCAAACGAGCCAATATATCAGTTGAATCTTCATACATCGATTCCCAAGCAGTCATTTTGTTAAATCCTTCTTCATAGAATTTAGCAAATTTGCTTTCTTTTTCCATTGCCATAATTGCAGTAGAAAGCATAACCATAGGATGAGAATCTTTTGGAAGAGCTTTTAAAACGTCAAAAACGTATTTAGGAACATGACTGCGTTTTTTGAAATCTTCAACCAATTCCAAAGTTTCTGCCATCGTAGGAATATCTCCGGTTAACAGAAGATACCAGAATCCTTCAACATAAGGATAATCCTTGCCTTCGGGTTTTGGCAAAGCCGCCATAGTTTCAGGAATAGTATATCCGCGAAAACGAATACCTTCCATTGGATCTAAGTAAGAAATATCGGTAACTAAACTACGGATACCTCTAGCACCGCCAATCACTTGCTCGATGGTTACTTCACCAACTTTTACATCACCAAATTCTTTAACCAGTTTGGTGGTTCTGGGTCTGTGCTCAGCTATTTTCTGAGCCAATTTTGCTTTTAAAGTTGACATATAATTTAGGTTTTATTATTTTATTGAAGCTTAGCTTTTAAGCTTTCATCTATTGCATTTAAAAAAAAAATCTTCTGTATTTAAATAATACGTGTCATTTCATCTCCATCTAATTCAACAACAGGATTTGCTACTTTAATTTTGTTCATTCAATTCTAATTTGAAATTAGATATTACTTAAGTTTTTTAGGAATTATTTTCGATTGAAATCAAGCATTTAAGCAAATTGCCTGAAATCAAATGTAAAAGTACTAATTTTTTACTATGTCTGCATAGTAGATTGTTAAAAAAATTCATTCTAAATAATATACTCCTGCCTTAACTGACAAGGGATATAAAACATATATATACTTTATATATAAAGTACACAAATCACAATTTATTTTAAGCCTAGCGCATAGTTTTGACTGATTTTTATCAACATTTAAATTAATAGTTGTTTGCTAAGATGAAAACTCAGCTTCGAAACAAAGTCCAATAAGTTTTTATTTTGAATGAATCTAAATTGTTATTTTTTCTTATCTTTGCAAAACCAAATATTAAGCAGTGCTATTTAAGTAAAAATCAGTTATTCACTGTTTTACAAAATGAAAATACATAAGATGCAAAAGGATAAAAAATTTAGCATTAAGAAAACCGATAAAAAAACACTTGAGAAGTGGTTCCGTCTAATGGTTTTAGGTCGGAATTTAGATGAAAAAGCTCCTAATTATTTAAAGCAAGCTTTGGGATGGTCTTACCATGCGCCCTATGCAGGGCATGATGGAATTCAATTGGCTATAGGCCAGATTTTCGAAGCCAAGAAAGACTTTCTATTCCCATACTATCGTGATATGTTAACGGTTCTTTCAGCAGGAATGACTGCTGAAGAAATTATCCTTAACGGAATTTCAAAAGCAGCCGACCCTTCTTCAGGTGGTCGTCATATGTCAAATCACTTTGCCAAGCCTGAAATCAATATTCAGAATGTATCTTCCTGCACAGGTAACCATACTTTACATGCAGTTGGGACAGCCCGTTCCATTAAATTAAGCGGAACAAAAGCTGTTTCTATTAGCTCTCAAGGAGAATCTTCGGTTTCAGAGGGCTATGTTTATGAGGCCATTACTGGTGCTGACAAAGAACAACTGCCTGTAATTTTTGTTATTCAAGACAATGGATACGGGATTTCAGTTCCTAAAAAAGACCAAACAGCTAACCGAAAAGTGGCCAACAATTTTAGCGGATTTAAAAACCTGACCATTATTCACTGCAATGGTAAAGATGTTTTTGATTCGATGAATGCAATGGACGAAGCCAAGCAACATGTTTTAAACACAGGAAACCCTGTTATTTTGCAAGCCAATTGCGTTCGAATAGGCTCTCACAGCAATTCTGATGCTCATGAACTCTATCGCGATGATTTTGAGCGTAATTATGTTAAAGAATACGACCCGCTTTCAAAATTTCGCAGATTACTATTACGCTATGATCGTTTTACTGAAGATGAATTAGTTGCCATTGAAGCGGATGCTAAACAAATCGTAAAAAAAGCACATAAAGTCGGAATCACATCAGCCGATCCTACACCAGAGAGTATTTATGATTTTGTTACTCCCATAGCTTATGAAGCACTAAAATATCCTGACGGACTTCATCAACAAAAAGAAGGAAAAAAGATTAAATACATTACAGCCTTAAACGAAACCTTGAAAGCCGAATTCAGGCTCAACCCTGAAACCTATCTTTACGGACAAGACATTGCCAACAAGGACAAAGGCGGTATTTTTAATGTTTCTAAAGGAATGCAAAAAGAATTTGGCAAGAAGCGTGTTTTCAATGCTCCTATAGCCGAAGATTTTATTGTTGGAACTGCAAACGGTATGTCGCGCTTTAACGATAAGATGCGCATCGTTGTTGAAGGAGCCGAATTTGCCGATTATTTCTGGCCAGCCATGGAACAATTGGTCGAATCTTCGCATGAATATTGGCGAACTAACGGAAAATTCGTGCCTAATATTACCATCCGCCTAGCTTCTGGAGGTTATATCGGCGGTGGCATTTATCATTCACAAAATATTGAAGCAACCTTAACAACTTTCCCGGGAATCCGTGTTATCTATCCTTCTTCTGCTGATGATGCTGCGGGACTTTTAAGAACAAGTATTCGTTCAAAAGGAATTACTTTATTCCTTGAGCCAAAAGCTTTATACAACGACCCAAAAGCCGAAGCTTTTGTTCCTGACGATTTTGAGGTGCCTTTTGGCAAAGCCAGAATCAGACGTGAGGGTTCAGACATGACCATCCTAACCTATGGCAATACAACTCATATGTGCATTGAAGTCGCCGAAAAATTAGCGAAAGAATCTATTGCTAATATTGAAGTAATCGATTTAAGATCATTATTACCTCTTGATACAGCAAGCATCCTAGAATCGATCAAGAAGACCAATAAAGTCCTGATTGTCCATGAGGATAAAGTATTTAGTGGATTTGGAGGCGAAATTGCCGCTCAGATTGCCGACGAAGCTTTTGAATTTTTAGATGCTCCCATTAAACGAGTTGGTGCAACATTTACACCTGTAGGCTTTAATCGAATATTGGAAAAAGCTATTTTACCAAATGCAGATAAAATTGAGATTGCCGTTAAAGAATTACTAGAATATTAAAATAACAACCATGCAAAAAATAGGACTTTTTTACAGCTTCAATACCAAGAATACATCAAAAGCAGCAAAATTAATTACTGAAGCATTCGGAATTGAAAACATTGAGGCCAATAATGTAGAAGAAACCACCGAGGAACAATTTGACGCCTACAATCATTATATTATAGGTGTTCCAACCTGGTTCGATGGTGAATTGCCTAATTATTGGGATGAGTTTGTTCCTGCCATGGAAGAGATGGATTTTAAAGGGAAAAAATTTGCACTATACGGCGCCGGAAATCAAAAAGAATATCCCGAAAACTTTGTTGATGCCATTGGAATTATGGCAAATTTGTTGGAATCTTTAGGCGGACAGATAATTGGTTCAGTTGCCAATGAAGGATATACCTTTGAACACTCCAAAGCCTTACGTGGCAATAAGTTTATTGGGCTCCCACTCGACTTTGAAATTCAACCGAAACTTGTAAAACCAAGAATTGAAGCTTGGGTTGAACAATTAAAAAAAGAGTTTAAGTAGGCAAATAGGCTAAGCCTAAACTTCCAAATTGATTTAAATAAAATACTAAAGCGATGCAGAAAAATTGTAATTTTGCATCGCTTTAACAGATTTGGCTAGCTTTTTGCTGCTTTATCAGCAAACAAACTTGGGGTTGACTGGATTTGACAGCAAGGGAGTTGGAATGTAAGCATGCCGAGTGTTGTGAATATGACTCGTAAATCCTAATTCTCACAGCTATGTAAATGGCGAAAACAATTATGCTCTCGCAGCTTAATACTACTCAGTAGATTAGGCCTAATTCCGGAACTAGGTTTCGGAACGAGACATCCCGCAGAAGGACCTGCCTTGTTCCTAACTGATATCGGGGTGTAGTAAATTCGAGGACCGCTTTTTTCAAGCTTCGGGAAAAAAGTTAAATAAAGAAGCTAAGGAAATTGTTTGGGTGTCTTTTTCCGGCCAGTTTCTCGAAAATTAATAAAAGAATACGCATGTAGAAAGCTTTTTGATTACTTGTTTGGACGAGGGTTCGAATCCCTCCAGCTCCACAAATAAAAACGAATAAAATATTTTATTCGTTTTTATTTTAGGTCCCATAGTTCAATGGATAGAATTTAAGATTCCGGTTCTTAAGATAGAGGTTCGAGTCCTCTTGGGATCACTTTTATATATTTAATGCGCTGTAATTCAATTATTTACAGCGTTTTTTTATTTCTGGTACAACATAGGTACAACATACATAAATTTGTGATTTTACAGCATTTTCACTGGTTTCCCAAAATGTTTTGACTTGTAAATTTTGCTTTAAAGCCTTAAAGAACAATTCAATATCCCAGCGCTTCTTATATAACTCAGCAATTGTATTGTACTCCCAATCAAGTTGATTGGTAATGATAACTATAACTTTGTTTTCATCTTCTTTATAAACGTGTACTAATCTTAATTTTTGTTCTGCAATAACTATTTCTATTGCTTTGTCTGAGCTAAGATGGATAATTTCATCTTTTAAAATGTTTTGGTCAATATGGTATGGCAATTCCAATTCTTCTATGGTTTTATACAAAGTATTGGTTTTAATTCTGGTAACAAATATATTTTCTGCTTTTATTCTGTTGAGCATTAAATCAAAACCAAAATAGGCTCTGTCTTCAACAATAATAGTGTCCTTAGGATAAATCAATTGTTCTAATCCATACCTGTCGTGAACTTTTGCTTCTGAGATGTTTACTACCTCCGGTATCATTAAACTGTAATCCCAGCTTGTATGTAATTTGATGCCTCCTTTAGCTGTCCGAAACTCTGCCCAGTTAAACATAGCCAAACATAAAGATATATATAGTTGAGCTATCTATTAGTTTAACTACCTTGCCCTTAATCTCTTTTATGATGTGTGAATTATGATGTTGTTTTAGCACCGATTTATAATGACTTAGTAAACGTTAATACAGACTCTCAAATACGTGCCAGTCCCTTTTTTTATTACCATCACTCATTGTTGAACGTGCAGGACTTTGTGAAAGACCAAGGTCTTTTATGAAGATTTCACTTACACCAATTCATGCGGATATGTCGTTCAAACTCTGACACTTATTAAGCTGTCCGAAAGTTAAGGCTACGAATTGGTCGCAAGACTTGTATTTACTACAGCCTTTGTTAGTTTTGTAAGTATTGGTGCAACTTTCAAAAAGCCATCGAGGTACTAAATCTAATATTTGTCGAATTACTGGTTTATGGTTATTTTTGTTTCGCCTAAAGAGTCACATATTTAAAAAGTTTTTTGTCTAACTCAAAAATACAGGATTCTGAGGGCTTTTTAAAATTCGGACTTTCGGATGCTAGTGAGATACTATTAATCTATCTTACTTACTAATTAATTCTGGTTTATTTTGCTGTATATCAGATATATATGTGATTATTTTGAACTGTTTTCATAAGGTATTTCCCTATACAATTTATCACTTAAATTGACGAAGAACCAATATACTCCGGAATTTTCAAAAAAGGAAAAAATTACTAAATAGCATCAATAATACTATTCAAAGTAACACTGGGTCTCATTGCTTTTGCCACCAAAACTTTATTTGGCTTGTAATATCCACCCATTTCTGTTGCTTTACCTTCTGCACCAGCAATCTCAGAAAGTATTTTAACTTCGTTGTCCTGAAGTTGTTTTGCTACTACTTTAAACCTAGTTTGAAGTTCGGCATCTTCTGTTTGTTCAGCCAATGTTTCTGCCCAATACATAGCAAGGAAAAAATGAGTTCCACGGTTATCCAGTTCACCCGCTTTTCTCGATGGCGATTTTCTATTTTCTAAATATTTTGCTACCGCTTTATCTAAAGTATTCGACAATAGCATTGCCCGTTTATTATCCGTAACATTAGCCAAATGCTCCAAAGAAACGGTTAGCGCTAAAAATTCGCCTAAAGAATCCCATCTTAAATGGCCTTCTTTAACAAATTGTTGTACGTGTTTTGGAGCAGAACCGCCGGCACCTGTTTCGAATAATCCGCCACCATTCAATAAAGGAACGATGGATAACATTTTCGCAGAAGTACCCAATTCCAAAATAGGGAATAAATCGGTTAAGTAATCTCTGAGTGCATTTCCGGTAACAGAAATGGTATCTAAACCAGCTTTTGCACGTGGAAGTGTGAATTTCATTGCCTCAATAGGCGACATAATTTGAATATCTAATTCTGTTGTATCATGATCTTTCAAGTACGAATTTATTTTTTCAATTAGAGCAGCATCATGAGCTCTGGCTTTATCCAACCAGAAAATTGCAGGAACACCTGTAGCTCTGGCTCTGCTAACGGCTAATTTAACCCAATCGCGGATTGGTAAATCTTTTGCTTGACATCCTCTGTAAATATCACCTTCTTCAACATTGTGAGAAATTAAAACATTTCCATTTGCATCAACAATACGAATTACACCGTCACCTTGAGCTTTAAAAGTTTTATCGTGTGAACCATATTCCTCAGCTTTTTGAGCCATCAATCCAACATTGGAAACATTGCCCATAGTGGCTGGATCGAATGCACCATTGACTTTACAAAAGTCGATTGCTTCTTGATACCATTCGGAGTAACATCTATCCGGGATAACTGCTTTGGTATCCTGAAGTTCACCCTTTTCATTCCACATTCCACCTGAATCGCGAACAACATTAGGCATGGAAGCATCAATAATAATATCGTTACTAGCGTGAAGGTTGGTAATTCCTTTATCGGAATCTACCATCGCAATTGCAGGACGAGTTTTGTAAACGGCTTGAATATCGGCTTCAATTTCAGCTTTTTTAACGTCAGGTAATTTTTCTATTTTATTATATAAATCGCCTAAACCAAGATCAGGATTCACATCCAATTCTTTTAAAACTGCTGCATGTTTTTCAAAAACATCTTTAAAGAAAACAGAAACGAAATGCCCGAAGATAATAGGATCGGAAACTTTCATCATTGTTGCTTTTAGATGCACCGAAAATAAAGTATCATTTTTCTTAGCGTCCTCAATTTCTTCTGCAATAAATTTGCGCAAAGCTTTAACGCTCATAAATGTGGCATCCAAAACCTCATCTTTCTGCAAAGCTAATTTGTCTTTAAGAACAGTAACATTTCCTGCTTTATCAACAAATTCAAATTTAACAGTTGTTGCTTCTGGAATCACAACGGTTTTTTCGTTTCCGAAGAAATCGCCCGTAGTCATATGAGCAACGTGAGTTTTAGAATCGGAAGACCAAGCACCTAATTTCTTAGGATTTTTTTGTGCATTAGCTTTTACCGATGGAGCAACTCTACGATCAGAGTTTCCTTGACGTAAAACCGGATTTACAGCAGAGCCTAAACATTTTGCATATCTTGCATTTATTGCTTTTTCTTCTTTTGTTTTAGGTTCTTCGGGATACTCAGGCAATTTATAGCCTTTTTCCTGCAATTCTTTAATCGCCTCTTTTAGTTGAGGAATAGAAGCACTAACATTAGGTAATTTAATTATATTCGCTTCTTTTGTTTCAACCAATTCGCCTAAATAAGCTAACTCATCTGCTTGTTTTTGATCGTCAGTTAAAAAGTCGGGAAAAGTTGAAATTATTCTTCCTG